>CAZXUJ010000002.1:0-86164 GCA_964643995.1 uncultured Candidatus Saccharibacteria bacterium | reverse complement strand
CTTAGTCAGCTGGGGTGCAATAACGTAGTGATTTGCCACCAGATGACTTAGTGAGGCATGAACTTAGTCAGCTGGGGTGCAATAACGTAGTGATTTGCCACCAGATGACTTAGTGAGCTTTTGCGAATTTATGTATTTGAAAATACGTGTAGACACGTCAGAAAGGTTAAAAAATATACGAGGGGTTTTTGCGGATGCTCCTATTTCTGCGGGCGAGGTAATTGAAACTTGTCCCGTTATTCTAGTACCTGATGAGGAGATGGTTGATCTCAGCAAAACGGTCATGACAAAATATGAGTTTGAATGGGATGCCAATACAGAAGCCGTTGTTCTAGGTTACGGCTCGCTTTACAATCATTCTGCTACTCCAAACGTAGAATTCGACAAGGATTATGAATCTGGTACCATGGTTTTTACTGCTATTCGTGATATTGCAAAAGACGAAGAACTATACATCGATTACATGCAAGGTACTTACGGTGAAAGCATTCCTCAAGAGTATCTAGACTATAAACACTAATTATTTGTATTTATAAACTTCCCCTTGTATACTATGAAGCACTCTTTGAGAGAGAGACCGGAGGTAAAAGGAAATTCATTTTTACGGAATTTACTTTTGCCTCCAAATGGATATCTCATCTGTATTTGTTAACACTGCCGCCACTTTAGCTATATCAATAGATTTTGTGTTTAAATATTCTAGGTACCTAGACAAGTTAAATCCACGTACTGACACCCCATTTTGGTACGCCATTCTTAACAGCTGTATTTGATTTGTTACATTCCATGCTGGAGTAGTTAGATAGTAGCTATATTCTGTTGTATCTAAAGTCGGTTTTTGTATTTCTGACATTATCCCCTCCAAGTGTTCTTCATAGGATCCTGCATCAGGTGACAACGTTGATAGATAATAATGATCTGCGCCATTTTCAGTTCCATACTGGCCATATCTCCAGATTAACTGATCAAAGTTTGCAGTATTAACAACACATAAAAGTAGCACACTAAGCACAATCTTTTTACAAGTTGTCCTTCTTCCAAGCCTTTTCTATAGTTATCTACGGTTATAACAAGCATTCCGATCACCCAAACCAAAAAGATTAATCCGTAAAGGCGTGTGTGAGTAAGTCCCCACCTATGAATATTATCTAAATCACTTTTTAAAGCAACCAGTATCAAAAACGAAGTCAATAGTGCCAACGCGTATGAAGTTACCTGGGAAGTTTTTTTTTGTTTTTATCTTTAAATATAAGTAACAGAATTATCAATGTTACTAGCGATGTATAACTGTAACTGAGTAATTAAAAAGACTACCAAGGTTATGGTTGTAACTATTTTCGGTAACAGCATGCTTAGTTGCCTTGTTACAACGGTTTCTTTTGTAAATTGCAAAGAAACTACTGCTCCAAGATAAAAAATTGCTAGTGCATTCAAAAACAACACCGTCTCGTTTGATCTGATAACCATGCATGTTGCGAGTACTATTATTGAGTTGACGAGGAACATTGAAAATCTATCTTTAACCTTAGTAAGGGAAACTGTTAGTAAATGTAACTAGGTAAGTACCTATCAGACAAAGGAGCACTAGCAACGTCAAATTTTTTTCGTTTTTGTTCATTTTTATTTATGGAGCGGGATACGGGAGTCGAACCCGTTTCTTCACCTTGGAAGGGTGATGTTGGAGCCGGTCAACTAATCCCGCCAGTGTGACTATTCTAACATATCTTTTTTCCGTTGAGCTTAATCGTCTGTATCCCCGCAATTAACGCACTCCCCTTCGTCATATTGATTATGACAGTGAGGGACGCCAGGAGAACCTCGCATAACATAATAAAAACTGTAGTCATCCCCTGCGTCATATCCGGGTACTTGTCTGAGAGTAACTTGTACAATTCCTGTTGCGCCATTCCAACACACACGGTCCTCCCAGTTATCCCAGTCGTATACGCTATTTGGGTAGGGACCTTTAGGCCAACCCGTGCCACCTGGTAGAAATTCCACTAAGCCTGTAGGCAAATCCCTTGAAGTATCTGGAGGTAGCGCACCATATTTTCCGATATACAAAGTTACTGCGGTAGCTATCTCCCGCAGTTCTACACGCATTCTAGTTTCACGTGCTCTTTTTATGACTTCTGGAGGGTTAATTACTAGGATCAGACTTCCTGATAACGTTGTTATGAGTGCTGTCACCATAACCATTTCTATTAATGTAAAGCCTTTTTGTTTAATATCCATGTAAATTTCCTAACAACTCATTTTTGCGTTTATCAAATTCTTTCTGACTGATATGTTGTTTTCTATGTAGCTCTTTCAGTCTGCTAAGAGCTTTTTCGATGTTATCCATTACGTGATCTTCATCTTTCTGAGTGTTTGGCTGATGTTTATTGTGTGCGTGATAGACTTTGTTGTCGATGATTTCTTTGACTTTTTTAGCTGGTCTATTCCAAATTCCCTTTATGGTTACGATATTGTTTCCTCCTGACATAACTATCTCAAACTTCGAAAACAAAATTCCTTTGTGGAGATTAACTTGCGCAATATGGTTGTACGGCATAGTGATTTCATCAACCCAAAATATTTTTTTTCTCTTTTTGTAGACCATTAAATCTTCATAAATATAAAGGTATGGTCGAAAAAAGGAGTGATTAACGTATTTGTTTCCGGATACCATTTTTATTAGGCGGTTGGACATTAAGTTAAGTATAGCATTCTGCGGTGGTGTCACATGTATAATCTTTGATATGAAAACTCTTCCGAACATCAAAATTTTACCAAATGGTCTACGTGTTATGAATGTGCCTTTTGAAGGAATTAAAAGCTCAACTATAACTATGTGTGGTCGCGCTGGAAGTAACTATGAAAAGGCAAATGAGTTGGGTGTTGCACATTTGTTAGAACATGCCGTTTTTGATGGAACCGAAAAGTACCCTACAAATATTGAGTTGGATTCGGAAGTAGAAAATGTTGGGGGTTCGAGTAATGCACGTACCTCAAGAGAGCAAGTTGAATACTACGCTAAATTTCTAAAAGAAGATATTGAGATCGGTTTTGATGTTTTATCTCAACTAGCCATAACGCCTTTGTTGCAAAATAAAACAATTCTACGTGAACGTGAGATTGTGCGCCAAGAAGCAATCCGTAAAGAATCAGATCCTGTTGACCGTTTTTTTCGTGATCGCTTCAAAACGTTTTTCCCAAATCAGCGTGTTTCACTACCCATAATTGGCGAGCTAGGGCATATCAGAAAAATAAGTCAAAAAACAGTTACGAATTTTTTCAAGAGCAATTACGTAGCCGAAAATTTTGTTTTAGGAGTTTGTGGTGATTTGGATGATTCTTATGTTTTTGACCTGGCTGAGAGATATTTTGGTTCCATGGCTTCTGGTGAGTTAAACAAGCTCGCAAATTGGACTAAAAGTGAAAAAAATGAGTATTTTGTCAGAACTCACCCTGACGTTAAACAAGCTACAGTTAACATAAGTTATTTTGCACCGATTTTTGATCACCCTGATATGTATCCGACTTATTTTTTGGCTAGTGTTCTTGGAGATTCTTTTTTGTCTAGATTAGTTCACAGATTACGAACTCAATTGGGTTATGCTTACTCTGTTAGTTGCTCGTATGATACTGGGCTTGATTACAGTTTGTTTGGAATTTATATGCAGCTTGGAGAAAAAAACTTTGGGAAGGCTATCGAAGAAGTTAAAAAAGAAATAAGCAAGATAACAACTGAATTAATCACAGATGAGGAATATCAGCGAGAACTTAAACAAATACTTACGGGATACGTGTTTTATTTCGAAGCTCCTGGTAATCGACTAAGTTATTACACAAATAAAATGGTTCAAGGTTTATACCCAGGGTTAGACCATAATCAAGTTTTAGAGAAATATCGTACTGTAAAGAAAGCGGATATCTTACGTGTTGCTCAAAAAGTCTTTTCTAGCCCGTCTAAGATTGGTGTCATTTCTAGTACTCTGACCAAAAAACAGGTGCAGAATGCTTGGTAGAACACAAACCTATGGTTATAATTTAGAGTATGTCAGAAAAAATTTACGACGTAGTCATACTTGGTAGCGGCCCCGCTGGGTCGACAGCTGCTATTTACACATCTCGAGCTGAACTTTCAACATTAGTTCTTGCAGGTAGTCCACCTGGTGGCCAGTTAATGTGGACCACAGAAGTTGAGAATTTTCCAGGTTTGCCTGAGGGTATAATGGGGCCAGAGTTGATTGGAAATATGCGAAAACAAGCGGAAAAGTTTGGAAGTATATTTGTAGATGATAATGCTTTAAAAGTTGAAAATGCGGAGGGTGTTTTTGTAGTGCAGGCTCAAAACGGTGAACTGTATTCGTCACATGCGTTAATTGTTGCGACGGGTGCGGATGCTAAATGGTTGGGATTAGAAAATGAACAAAAACTTCGTGGTAAAGGTGTATCAGCTTGTGCTACATGCGATGGCTTTTTTTTCAAAGATAAAGTTGTAGCTGTTGTTGGCGGGGGTGATGCTTCGATGGAAGAAGCTACATTTTTGACTAAATTTGTAACAAAGGTTTATTTGATAGCACGTGGCTCCGAAAATGAGCTTCGCGCTAGCAAGATAATGCTTCGTAGGGCTCTGGAGAATCCAAAAATTGAGTTTGTTTATAATAGCGAGGTTAGAGATGTTATGGGAGAGCACAGTGTTATTGGAGTAAGTGTATTTAACAATAAAACTAGTCAAACTTCTACTTTAGACGTTCAAGGTATGTTTGTGGCTATTGGCCACAAACCTAATACAGACTTTATTAGTAATCTCGTGACTGTGGGTAAGGGCGGTTATGCCGAAGCCAAAGAAAACGTTCATTCATCAGTCTCTGGATTGTTTATAGCGGGTGATGTTTACGACCATCGTTATCGTCAGGCTATTACGGCAGCTGGTTATGGTTGTATGGCGGCACTAGAAGCTGAAAAGTATATTTCTGATAAGTTTCCGAGGTAATCTCTGTGACGCTTGAAGAATCAATTCAGAACTTAATTATAAACTTCAGCCTCAAAAAATATAGCAAGTACATCGAACGAACCTTTTTGCTTGTCTTACTTTTGTTGAACGTTTTTCTTCGTCTGTTACAACTTGGTTATTCCGATTTCTATGGGGACGAAACAAAAGTTTTATATTTACGTAAAGATGTTTCTGCGGCCCAGTTTTTACTAGATCAGCGTAAAGGTCCAGTACAGTTTGTAGTAGCTTGGGGCATGGAAAAGTTGACTGGTAGTTATGATGAGTTTTGGACTCGACTTCCCTACTCTCTTGCGGGTATTTCTAGTGTAATTGTTTTCTACTTTGTGGTATGCAATCTTTTTAACAAACGTATCGCCGCTATTGCATCTCTACTTTTTTCGCTAAATGGGTTTTTTATTGCTTTCAGTCGTACAGCACAATATCAGAGCTTTCTGATTCTTTTTGGGTTGCTAGCCATGTTGTTTGCCCAGTTATATCTTAAACGAAACAAGGACTTTTTGTTAGTCCTTAGTGGCAGTTTTCTAGCTTTCGCTTTTCTCGCCCATTGGGATGCTGTTTTCTATTTGGTACCAATTTCGATGTTGCTTATAACTTTTGATAAAAAATGGAAAAAATCTCTGCTATTGTTTGGGGTGCCTTTTGCTCTTGTTTCGATGTTATATTATTTCCCTTACCTATATCAGGGTTACTTTGAGCAAAATGTTAGCAATTATATTTTGCGTAGAATAGATGGTAAAGAGCAACTTCCAAACAACAGTGCCTTTACGTTTTGGTTGTACAACCCCTCTATAATTTATTATATCCCGCTTGTCTTTATACCTTGTGCATTTAGAAAATATCGTAAAGGTTTATCTTCTGAGCTTGTAATATTGTTTGTTTGGTTTTTCATACCATTTTTAATTTTTCAATTCTTTTTTTCTAACCCAGGTACGCATACGCAAAATTATTTTGTGCCGCTCACTGTCTTGGGAGCTTTAGGTTTAGTTAGTTTTTATGACAGTTTTCATAGCACCGATCTTAAAAATGTTTTGAAATCTCTTTTTTTGTTTATCTTAACCTTAATGTTCATTGTGTCTTCCTATGCCTTTGTTCCTGCTATAAATACAGGTTATCCGTGGCAAGGTTCAAACCTAGAAAAACACCGTAATCAGTACTTTATCTATGGATTTCCGTATAATCGCGGGTGGCGTGAAGTACGCACTTATTTTGAAGAGCATGGTTGGCCCCGCAGTTTTTATACAAATGATAATGTTGATATTGCCCAATACTATCTAAATTATGCCGCAGTACATATACCATACGAAACACAAATGCCTGAATACTACATTTATGTGGTCAATAGTCAGGAGGGAGATGTGATGCCGGTTGAGATAGCGGCTACCTATTCATTGGAACAAGAAATTGTCTTTAATGGTAATGTTGTGGCTAAAGTTTTTAAACTACCCCGTTAGTATACTCTTTATAGTTAATAGTTAATATTCTCTTTGTGTTAGCTATATGTCTTTTCACAAATTTCTCGTAATTACGTGGTTCAATGTGCCTAATAAATGATTCCACAGGCGTTTCTTTTAAATGTCCAATCACCTTTCCTGAGCTGTGATAGACCTCATTATTCCGGATGTCAGAATAATAGTAGGGTATCTTAAGTGATGCACAGTCAGCTAATTCTAATGGTTTTAGTACGTCGCCTACAGGGTTAAAAAAGTCTTTCCAAGGTTCATGTCTAAATGCATGCTCATAGTGTTCCTTCAGACTAAATCTAGTGTGATTTTGAGGGTAGGCGTAAGAAACCATAAGATAACGATATTGTCGCGTTGGTCTAACCAGTTGTCTGACTCTGAAGCTAGAACTTTTTGTTAGCTTAACTATTGCTTCCCTTTTATTTGTTAATTCCTGATGGCCCTTTTTGAAACCAGCCATTATGTTTCCAACATATAGTTTGGGATGTAATTTATTTCTTTTATCCTCTGAAGGGATATTATAGAGTACTCTTTTGCTGGGTACTTTCCAGATGATCTCAGGTTTACCGGAGTCATCAACTCTCATTACTGGTTTCATGTAACTATTAATCGGAAAATATCCTCCAAGCAACGCTGATATATTGTCCTCAGTTTTGTAGCTGACTAAATTGGTAGGCATGATACCAAAATCTAGATGATCGTAATCGGGGCTGAATGCAAACTCGAAATCGAAAATTTTTGTCCAATTGTCTGAAACGACTACATTTTCCATATGTAGGTCAGTCAGTCTAAAAAAGAATGCAAATGCTAACAACAACCCAAAATTCTCAAAATATTCCTCAGGTACAAAATTTGAGTCATCAAACTTAACGTATTGGCGTTTAATGTATTGGGAGGTGGTCTCAAACCTTGGTAATAGGTTTTTAAATGCCGGAGCGATCTCGGTAATAATCTGTTGAAAATAGTTTTCATTGTCTAGAAAATTTTCGTAATAGACGCTATTTCCAGATTTTATTTTTGTAACAACATCATGCAAATCGCCTAGATATACAAAATCGTCAGTCACTATCCCCCTCCAAAACTTTTCTTTTATAGACATCAAATCTCTGAATTTAGCTATTCCTTCTTTAAGGACTGGGTTTTCTAAAGCCTTTTTAATATTTGCGTGGCTAATGTATTCTTCAAAAGTATATTGACCATTTGTAGTGTAATAGTTATAGACTAGCTGGGGTGCAACAATATCAAACAAAAGTTCCAGTGTGACGTCATGCATGTGAGGTGTTTCGAAGAACACCAAATATCGAGCAATTTCATCTTTTATTGACTGTCTTAGTAGCTTTGTACTCTTCTCCATCTCCTAGCAACAGCCGGAGGCGCAGGTACTATCCGATCGTGTACAAGTGCAACTTTTAGCCACTTTTTTTACTACAGTCTGCAGTTCTGTATAACCTGTTTTTTGATTAAGTATAGATTTGACCATACTAATTATTATGAATATTTTTAACTTTGTACTTTCTTACCTCAGCTTTAACTACCAGAAATATGACAAGAGCAGGTCCCCAGATAATGGAGTACACAGCAACCCAGATCAACCAATCTCCAGCATCTCTCATTGTTTGGGTTAATTCTCTTATAGCAAGTTTCAAAGTGACCTCAGGTCTCCAAGGTGCTCCAGGAGAGTATGGTAGTGCAAGCTCATCCGTAGACATGTTTATAGAGATAAGGGTAGTTTTGGACTGAGCTTCCATAGACTTAATTCTTCCCTTAACACTGTCTATTGATCTTTGTTGATTTTGAATTTGATTCTGAACGTTTAGTAGTTCTTGTACGGTTACAGCCTGATCATAAATTATCTGTAGTCTAGCCATAGTTTTTTCAAGTTGCGCCAGTTGCGCATCCAGATCCTCATATTGATCGGTTATGTCCTGTGCATCAATATTTTCACTTAGAACTCTGACCCCGGATTCTCGCAGAAACCCTACCAGTTCTTCCCGTTTTTCTACTGGTACGCGAACAGTTATATATCCGGATCCGCCTTCATATGGTGTGTTAGTGTATTTGCTTACACTGTACCCTCCTAAAGCTTTGGCTTTTTTTTCTACTTCATCTGTAGCCGTCCTGATATCTTTTACTAAAAGTGAAATTTGAGAGTTAGAAATAACCATTCTGCTGGTGGCTTCTGAGACAGGAGCTTCCTCTCCAACTATCGGTGCCATTTTGTAGTCAGATGTATCATACCCGATCATTGCACTAGGGGCTGAAATACCTGTATTCCCCATGAATCCTCTCTCATAATCAAGATTGCGTCTGTACATAATTCCGTTATTAAATTGTGGGTAGAGTGTATATGCTAGTACTGCAAGCAAAATAGCTGTAAGTTTGTTTCTTTTTATCCAATCAATAATCTTATTAAGATAGTTCATGGTTGAAATTATCCTCCACTTGTTTCCAGTTTACAATAGTCCACCAATTGCTTACATAGTCATCACGTCTATTTTGATAGTTGAGGTAGTAAGCATGTTCCCATAGGTCTAAGCCAAGTACAGGTTTTACACCTTCCATCAATGGGTTGTCTTGGTTAGCTGTGGACGTGGTTTCTAAAATGCCCTCTTTGACAACTAACCATGCCCAGCCACTTCCAAATCTGCCCATCGCAACCTTAGTGAATTCTTCTTTTAGGATATCCAATCCACCGAAAGATTTATCAACAATTTTTTTGAATTCTAGTGAGGGCGCAGTAGGATGTTTAGAAAGCAGTTTCCAAAACATTGAATGGTTAAGATGTCCTCCACCGTTGTTTCTTACAGCGGTTTTTATATCATCAGGTACTAAATCAAGTTTGGTAATGAGTTCAGCAACACTAACCTCATGCAAATTCATTCCTTGTATCTGATCGTATCTCTCAAGTGCAGTATTAAGATTTGTCACGTAAGCTTGATGGTGTTTAGTATAGTGAATTTCCATGGTTTTTGCGTCAATGTAAGGTTCAAAATCATTATAATCAAAATGAAGTTTTGGTAACTCGTGCTTCATACGCATATAATACCATACGAGATATTATATGGACCTAGTAATAAGATTTTACAAAAGAAATTCCTTTGTTTTAATTCTGGCTCTTTATTTTGTGTTAGTTTTCATTATTGGGCTATCTGGAGAGTTCCCAGTTAATGACGACTGGATCTTTAAACGACAGGTGGATGCATTTCAAGTTGGTATTAAGCCATTAAGCGAACTCATTGACCCATCGTTTATTTTTCAAGGCGGAGTTGGTTTCGTATGGGCCGAAATTTTTGGATCTGCCTTTTCTGATTTGCGGAGATTAACTGTTTTTCATTTTGTCGTTTTTATGTTTGGCCTGTACAAAGTCCTAGGGATACTCAAGTTATCAGATTCTATAAAGTTTCTTACTTTTGTTACTTTGTGTTTTAATCCTTTAATCTTTTTTTCTTCATTTACATTTATGACTGAAATTTATTTTTTGGCTTACGCATTGTGGGGGATGTATTTTTTTCTCAGGTATTTTGATTCGCGTAAACTTGGTTTCTTAGTTTTTGCACTTTTGTTTACAAGCTTTACTATTCTTATACGTCAGATAGGGGTCGCCTTATTTTTTGCTTATTTATTGGCTGAGGCACATAGCATCCTGTTTCTAAAATCAAAAGTTACAAAAAGATTAGCTTTTGACGTTCTGCTGGGATTAACTTTCATTTCTACAACATTTTATTTTTGGTATCTGTGGCCAAAAGTTGTTAAACCTGGTGCAGACGATGTCCTGAAAGGTTTGATATCACCTGACCGTATTACCACACGTTTGGCAAATTTATGGATGATTCTTCCTTATTTAGGATATTTTTTGTTGCCTCTGAGCATCTATAACCTTGTGCGTTTAGAGACTCGCAAAATAAGACTTGCGCTTTTAGGGATAAGTTTAATACCGGCAGCTACTTTATATCGCTATGATGTTTTTCCTCTGGGAAATGTACTGTATGTTGAGAATTTTCTAACACGCACAAATTTTCAGCTTACTCTTAGTGTTTTTGATAACGTTCCTTACAAGTTGTTTTTAGCTTACTTAGTATCGCTGGGGCTGGTCTATATTTTCTATTACGTATATTCAAACTTCATAAAGAAAAAGCAAGCTTCAACTTTGAGTCAGAAATACCTATTGTTTTGTTCAGTCTTACTCTTGGCTTCGATATTGATTTCATCTGATTTTTACGATCGGTATCTGCTTCCAGCACTAGTGCCGTTCGTTTTATTTATTGGTGTGTCATTTGAAAAAAATTTGTCTGTAGTGAAAAGAAATTATTTTAAGTTACCGGTCACCCTAGTAGTTTTACTTTTCATTTTCTCGGCCTTTACCTTAACTCAGGAGTACATTGTTCAAACTCGAATTAGATGGCTTTTAGCAGAAGAATTGCGTTCTACCACGGGGTATACTACTCAAATACATGTTGATAGTACCTATGGAAAGTACATGAACTCGTTGTCGCATAATGACTTTGCTGGTTTAGATAGTGGGGATCCGATAAGTGATTATGTTTGTTTTGTAGATAATTACACTCTAGAGGGTACCAGTTCTTGGGCACGTCTGATTTCGCGTTCTGATGAGGTTTTCTCGGATGCTATCTCTAAGCCTCGGGTTTACAATAGCCAAAAGATCCAAGGGTTGCCCAAGATAAAAAATAATCTAGATGAGTTGATGGTCAATGTTGAGTACCGATCAGTATTATACAATTTGGTAGGTAAGAAATCATTTGTTGGGGCTTGGTGTGAGGATGTAGTTTAGTGGTACATTGTTTCTTGAAATTACAAACAGCGTTTCATATTGAGTGAAATTCTCCACCCTATCCTTATCACAGATTACAAAATTAGCTCCCTGTGCTTCAGATTGTCGTTTTAAATTTGCTTTAAGATAATACTCAACTGCATAGCTGTTAGCACATGTGTACACTGTCTGTTCCTGATTATCCGTTGTATTTCGGTTTAGCCATTGTGTCGCTTCTTTATAACTCGCTCCCCAGTACTCATATTCAAAATTCGCTTGTGCCCAACTCGGAGTTTTTGCCCACTCGTTGAAATAAATATATTGGTATGGATGTAGTACCTTGAGTTGTCCCACCACAATTATCAAGTTAAGGACAACACCCCCGACAATAATTTTTGCAAATCCAGTTCTTTTTTGTAAAAGTTCAACGAAAGTAAGTGCTCCCAAAGTACTAACTAACGGTAGCAGGAAAAGAAAATGACGTAATCCGTTATAAATTGTTGGTTTAAGAATTAGATAAAGTGCAAAATTTATCGCAATACTTGAAATGAGCAGAAACTTTATTTCTCCATGTTTCTTATCTTTTGAGGGTAATATTCCAGCGACTGCCAACCCGAGTATGCCAAGTGGCGTAGTCAACCCTATTAGAACAGGAAGATAATGCCATGGCCTTGTTTCCGGGGTTATATATTGCCCGAGATATAGGTATGACTTATCCCAAAACTCGTATTCTTTCGCAGTATGGAAAATATTTACAAAGTTGTTTATGAAATTAACTCCCATATATGGCCATGTCGTAACCATAACAAAACATGCCACTATAAACATAAGTAATAAAGGAAGAATCTTGTTTATCAAGTTTTTGACGGAATGCTGTAGGTAAGAAATATAGGCAATATATACTATATAAATCGAAAAACCAATCGTCCTAAAGCTTTGGACAAGTCCAAAGGTGACACCCAGAAAAAGTATCCTAATGTATTCATTTTTAATTTTTTCACTGAGATATATTGCCACTAGACCTAAAAAGAATATAACAGCGAAAGGAATGTCCTTTGGATTTGCAGGAATAT
Organism: uncultured Candidatus Saccharibacteria bacterium; assembly: GCA_964643995.1. Classification (GTDB taxonomy): domain Bacteria; phylum Patescibacteriota; class WWE3; order UBA101185; family UBA10185; genus CAZXUJ01. Next base: position 73,861 of record CAZXUJ010000002.1, on the reverse strand, counting down.
GCCCTACAAAAGCTGGTGTCAAAAATACAAATATAGGTCCACAGGCTGCATATAGTGGTTTGCGCACTTTCTCGTAAACCAAGTAATACGTCCCCACAATTAGCGTCGAAGCGAATAGCATATTCAACAGATGAAAAAATTCATAAGTATGTCTAACATTCAGGTAGCTCAGTATGGCAGGATATAGTCTGTAATACTGACTCAGTACTGGAGTATGTCTTTGATGCTTATCTTCGCCTTCGTATACAGGTGCTATGGTATTAGCAAACTTAGTGTCATGTGTGAAATGTTCAAAAAGTGCAGTTCCCCACTTGTACTCGGTATTTTCATCAAACGTTATGCCATAATCCTTAAAGGTCATCAACGAAAACCCCAGCCAAAGAGTGAGTAATATGACTAAGGGCCAATGCTTCAATAATCTCATGGATTAAATTATATATTAAAATGTATACTCTAAATCAGATGCTCAAGAATTTTTTACATAAAAATAGGTATCAAATAGGCGTTGCCATACTTTTAGCCCTTTTTTTGTATATGCGTCTGCCAGGGTTAGGTACGGATATCACGAATTCTGATGCAATTCGTTGGCATAGGCGCACTACTAACTTTTTGGTAGCTTTAAAGACTGGTGATTTCAAAGAGACATACCAAAGATATCATCCTGGTGTGACACTAATGTGGACCAACGCAATTGTTAAGCAAGCGATTCAAACGTACGATTCCTCCACAGATGTATCACACGGAGTTACAATAGAAAACTCCGCATACTATACGTCAATTCATCAATATTCAAAGATCTTTCAGGTCCTTATTCTTGCCTTCTTACTTATTTGCCAACTTTATTTGATAAATATGCTGTTTGGTCAGCGTGTCTCACTATTTTACGCTTTTGCAATAGCCATAGAACCCTACCTAGTAGGTATTGATCGTTGGTTTCACCTGACTTCTCTTGAGACTTATCTGGCGTTTACGTCTCTGTTGCTACTGTTGGTTTGGAAAAAAACTAATTTAGTAAAGTATCTAATATTTGGTGCTCTAGCCTTAGCGTTGGCTATTCTTTCCAAAGTTGGTGTGCTAGCGATAATTCCTGTTTTGTTTTTAATACTTGCTGGCAGATGCCGTTGTGTTGGTTGGTGGGGTACAGCAAAAAACATTTTAGGTTTTCTGGTTTTGACACTACTATTTGTTTTTATATTGTTTCCAGCGCTCTGGGTGGATCCTTTTTATGTATTTGAAAAAGTTTTTAATGGTATTGTTGGTGGTGTCTCAGAAGATGTGCGATTTAACCCTTTAACAGGCGGGCTAGCATATCTATTTTATCTGGTTGTATTTGTTATAAAACTTTCTCCAATAACCTTGTTTTTATTTCCTTTGTCTCTAGTTGAAAGATTTAGAGACATCTCAGGCAAGAAATACATTTTTTTGTATTTGGCACTTTACTTCATTAGTTTGTCAATTTCAGAAAAAAGGATTGATCGTTATATTGTAGTTATGTTGCCCCCAATACTTTTATTCGTTTCCTTTTACCTGTCTAAGCTTAAAGGAGATATTTTATGGTTTGTTTTGATTTGTTACATGTTGGTAACTTTGCACGTCAAATCAGTGTACTATCCGGTTTACTCCTCATACTATTCCCCGCTTCTTGGAGCACACCCAATATCTAGTGCTCTAGACATTAAATTCTACAACAATAGTGGTGCGTACTATGCTCAAGCAGGTAGGTTTCTGAACAACATAGTTTTGGATCAAAAAGTTTGGGTACCTTATGGGATTGATTCGTTTGATTATTACTTTAAGCGCGATGCTGAAATGGAGTTCACTGAAGCGACCACATTCGCTGTTACATCTATTGATCATTTAGCTGAGGTTCAATCTAAATGTTCGGAGGTGATTGCTGTATTCGGAACTGCGAAAGAGCCTGTTGTTTACGTACTTAATTGTAAGTGACCTGGTTTATAGTTTCTTCGTTTTCTTCAATCAAATCTTTTTTAATTTCTATAAATTCGTTCTCAATTTCTTTTATTTTTGATCGGCACGACTTTATGATATCAATGCCTTCCTTAAGTTTCTTTAGCCCAACATCTAAATCAATGTCTTTCTCTTGAAACCATTCTGTAAGCTCTTCAAGTTTTTTTAGCGAACTTCTTAGCTCATTTGTTTCTTTTGTTTTTGTCATTTTATTTAAACTTTCGTCACTTCAGATTCACTGAATCCATCATGAAACTGTGTAACTAATACTTCTTTCATGCTTAACTGACTGATCGCCTTTATTATATTACCATTTTTGGTTGTGGTTATTGTATACCCTTGTTTTAGTTTATGCCTTGGGTCATTAGTAGCTAACAATTTTTCAGTAAAATTCAGAAACTCAGTTTTTTTTGTAATCTCTACACTGACCACTGTTACAGCATTGGCAAGGTGATTCTCTAGCTGCTTAAAGTTTTCGAGAACATTTTTAAAAGCCATAACCTCTTCTCTTTGATAGGAGGCTAGTCGATACTTGATATTTTCAAGCCTAGCTGAAAATGATTTCAGTAAATCGTTAACCGCTCGGTTTATAACAGTTTTATTTCGTAGAACAGCGTTTTCTACACTGGCTTTTATACTTGAATAGCTTGTAGCCAGTATTACTTGCACTTCAACGTATGGTTGAGAAATTATTTTTCCAGCATGCGTAGGTGTTGATGCTCTTAGGTCTGCAACCATATCTGCGATGGTTACATCATTTTCATGTCCTACAGCCGAAATAACTGGAATTCGTGACTTATAAATGGCTTTTGCTACATCCTCACTATTGAATGCCATAAGACTCTCCAAACTACCACCACCTCTAGTTAGTACAATGACATCGAGTTTATTAGGATTTTCATTAAACCAATTGAAGGCTTTGGTAATATCTTTTATCGCATTTGTGCCCTCAACCTTGACATCATAAAAGAAAAGGCGAAACCCAAATTTACCAATATGTGTTTCAAAGTCCTTTTTAGCATCACTACCTTGGGCAGTTATCAGTCCAATGTTAGTTATATAGTCTGGGATTTCTTTTTTTCTTTCTTGATCAAAGTAGCCTGCCTCTTGCAATCTTAGTTTTAGGTTTTCGAAGGCTTTCCTCAGAGCACCCTCCCCTATGGGAACTATGCTCGATGCTACAAATCTAAACCTTCCGTTTTTCTTGTATACACTAGCTATTCCGGTTATTTTTACTTCAAGCCCTTCGGACAGTTCTATACCTAAATTGTCAAAAACACTTTTCCATATTACACACTCCAGAATCGCCTCCTCATTTTTATCAGCAATTGTAAAAAATACAGCACCCCCTCTTGAGTTAAAGCTCGTTATTTCCCCCTGAATTGTGATTTTTCGTGTTTTTAAGGTTTCGTTAACTAGGTCAATATATTCTGATACTGAAAATACGTATTCTTCCATTGGTTATTTATATCATAGTCTTTTAACTAATTTGATAGAATGTACTAAATGAAACTTTCTATCATCATTGTTAATTACAATACCGTAAATTTGCTACGCGATTGTATAAACAATCTCACCGGAACTGTTCAAAATTATGAAGTTATAGTTGTTGATAATGGTTCAACTGATGGCTCTGCAGCTATGGTTGAAGATGAGTTTTCTGATGATCCTCGCATATTACTTATAAAAAATGAGAACAAAGGAATTGCGCACGCTAACAATTTGGCACTTAAACATGCTTCAGGGAAATACATCTTGCATTTAGGCACAGATGCTTATCCAAAACCCTACGTAATAAAGGAACTTATGCTTTATCTTGAAAGATTCCCAGGTGTTGGTATCGTAACTGCCCGTTTGGTTACTCGTTCAGGAGCACCTGATATGGATGCCCATAGAGGTTTTCCAACACCTTGGGCAGCGCTAACACACTTTACGAAAATCAGTAAATTGTTCTCTAAATCAAAACTATTAAACCAGTACTTTATGGGGTGGCTCGACTTGTACACCGATCATGAAATAGACCTTTGTATTAGTCATTTTATGTTGGTAAGTAAGCAGGTGTATGAAGACATTGGGTGCTGGGACGAGGATTTTTTCGTTTTTGGTGAGGATGTAGACTTTTGTTATCGTGCCAAACAGAATGGTTGGAAAATTATGTATCTTGGACACCTTGAGGTTTTACACTATAAAGGTGCTGGTGTAGGGCGCAAAACTAGTGCAGATATTAAAACAGCCTCAAATAGTTCCTTGGAAACCAGAAGACGTATGAAACTGGCTACAGTAGAGGCAATGCGGATGTTTTACAAAAAGCACTATGCACAAAAATACCCTAGTTACCTTACGTTTCCGATCCTTAGGGCAATAACTGTTTTAGGGTTAGTGCGTTCAAAGCTTTCCAAGTAAGTCTTGTATTTGTGTTATTCTAGTAAAGCAATATGAAGCAAAAATACAACTTAGCTTTAATTTTTATAACTATTTGTGGCCTGTCAGTGTCATTGTATTTAGCCTATCAATACAGCCTTCCCCAACCAATGACATGCCTTGGAAATGATGTGAATTCCTGTGAAATTGTGCGCAATAGTCAATATTCAACGATTTTAGGTATTAAACTACCGTTACTTGGGACTCTTTACTTTATGTCACTTTTGGTACTACAGATATTACGTCTTGAACGTTTGCTAGCTGCTAAGTTGCTTGATAAGTTGTTGGGTTTAGCAATAATTTTTGGTGTGTTGTTTGAATCTGTTATGACCATGATACAGTTTTTCGTCATTAAATCTTTTTGTGTTTGGTGTACTTCGGTTGAATTTATAGTCCTTATAATGGGAGTAGTTTTCTATGTTTATTTTAAAACACCCGAAGATATAGAACCTACTCTAAACTGACTTGGCCTTCTTTGTGTATCATACCGCTAAGTGGTAAGGTAAAAAAGAACGTTGTTCCTTTATTTTCTTCACTTTCAAACCAAACATGTCCTTCGGAATTTTCTATAATTGCTTTTACAAGATATAATCCCAACCCGGTGCCATCAGTGTCCACTCGCCTAACATTATCTGCTCTGAAAAACTTGTTGAAAATCTTTTCTTGATCTTTTTTGGGAATCCCAAGTCCATTGTCCTTAACACGTGATACTAGGTTACCTTGGTCAGTCATTATCTCAACCTCAATTATTCCATTGCTTGGTGTGTACTTAATGGCGTTGGTTAAAAAGTTCAAATACACATTACGTATTAGTTTAGGGTCAAGTTTAATCTGGGGTATACCTTCCTGGGCTCTAAAGCTTATGTTGTGATTCTTTTCTTTTGCTAGCACTGTGACTTCTTTTATTACACTTTCGACCAATGCTTTTACATCGGTCATCACAGGTTCTACTACTAATCTTCCGGATTCTATTCGTGAAACATTTAGCAGCCCTCCCACTAAATCAACCATTCGCGTTGTAGAATCGTAGGCATCTTTTGTATAAAGTTTTTGGTTTTCAGTTAGTGTGCCTGCTATTCCGTCTAGCAACGACTCCAAGCCCCATCTTATTGCCGCTAAAGGTGCCCTAAGTTGGTGTGATGCAAGTGAAATAAACTCGGTTTTCATACGGTCTACTTCTTTAGCTTTCGTTATATCTCTTTGTATAGAGACGAAAAATAAAACATCTTTGTTTTCGTCAAGCACTGGCGATATACTGATTTCTGCTATATATGTGGATCCATCTCTTCTTTTGTTTGTAATTTCACTTTTGAAAACTTTTTTTTCTTCCTTAATTGTTTTCCACATTTCGGAATAATATGCCTTATCCATTAAGTCTCCCCAGACTTTTCCTGCCTTTGTGTGGACTATTTCGTCTTCGGTGTATCCGGTGATAATCTTTCCTGATGGATTTGTATAAAGGACATAGCCCTCTGCATCGGTGATAACAATGTGATCTGATGCTTCCTTTACGGCGAGCTGAAACTTTTCCAATTCTTTAGCCTGTTTCTGTGAAAATTCCTTTTCCTCCTGTATTTCCCTCAACACTGTAAATGTAGCCTGCTTTTGGACCTCCAACTCTCTTTGTAGTGTAGTAATCTCAGTACTACTTCCTGCTTTAATCTTTTCATCTTGTTCTCTGAAGTTTTCCAGTGCTTGTGCTAATCTTTGAATTTGTTCTGTTACCTTTAAATATTCTTTTGGAAATTTGTCTGAGTCTATATTTAATTCGCCAGTTTCTAGATATTTCTCTATACCCGTATCAAGTAAATTCAATGGTTTCGTGATTTTGGAATCCTGAATCTTGATAACTCTATACGTAGTGAACATCTCCAAAAAAACTCCAGCTGCGGCTACAAGTAACGTCATACTTGAGTCAAGTATTATGATCAGAAACACCATACCTATAATATTGATGGTCCCTAGTAGTAAATATAAAAGTTCTTTTCGGCCCATGTGCTAAGTCTTAAAACTGGAGAAAATAAAGAAGAAAACTGCTTCGATCAGTCCTGCAATAAAAGTTATACCTACATCATTAAATATATTGTGAATAGCGAATACGCCCACGATAAATGCTGATCCGAACATTAACTTTTCTGCAAGCTCACTTTTACCGGCAAATTTAGATGTAACTAACTTATAAATACCTATAGCAAAAACCATTATCAGGATCAGTCCCCAAAAGTTAAACGCTATCACAACCAAAATTAAATTAAATAAAAACCCCAAAGGGATGAATTTCTTCATATGAGTAATTGTATTACACTCGCCATAGCTTGCAAATGACTTAATGTCGTGACAGAATTTTTGTAGCAATATTGCCTACTCTCATGACTAAAAAGCAAAGTATTTTATATTGGTTGTTATTGTCTTTTTCAATCGTATCCATGGGGATTGTGATCAGTTTGATTCTGACTCGTAATGATATTCCACATAAGGTAACTAAGCCAAACGAAGAGTTTGAGTTGATTACCTCGCCTTCACAAAAAGCCCAGTTACTTTACGAGTTGTATAAATATGCCAATGGTTCTGGTGTTAAGTCCTACAGGCGACTTTCTGATACTACACATGAATTTGATCTTAGGGGTACCCTGTTAAGCAGCGAGAATAATGTTTTAACGCTAGACTATCCACCCGGTTCCGAAGTTCTAAAAGTTTCCTATACTTTTAGGACCCTTGAACTGTTTGGTCCTGCTAAGGACGCTATTGCAGGTTTTGATAGCAAGTCTCTTACTCCTTTTGTTGGTAAATATGTCCATATCATTGCACTCATGAACGAAGATGGCGCACTTATAGCCCAATCCTTTGGTTTTGCATTACCGGAGGCATCAGATGCTGAGAACTAAAATAAAAACAATTCCCATGAGCGTAGCTATATTGATAAGTGCAGTCATTTTTGGTCGGGTATCATATGCCTCACATGGTTACTGTAGCCATGCTTGTGGAGAAGATGCCTCATTAAATTGTGTTAATGATACTTGTGCCTGGTGTACTACAGGTAATCAAGCTTGTCATTTCTGTTGTGATCCAAGCGTAAACTGCGATCCGGCTACCAGTTGTTGTTGTGGAACACCCCCTCCCCCACCTTCACCGGCCACGTACATGGATATTGGTGGTTACGTTTCTGATGCATCTACAGGACTGGGAATCAGCAATGTTCCAGTGGATATTTGTAATTCCATTGGGGACTGCACCGTCGAATACACTAACTACAACGGATTTTTTACCAACGATACCTTTGTAGAGGAGTCTTCTAACAGTTACTCTGTATCAGTTGATAATGCTAACCTGCCTATGGGTTTTTATGGTCCTGCAACAACTACATATCAGCCTAATGCGAGCAATATGACTTATACCAACCGCCATTCATCTTGTGGTGGTGGTGATACCCCGCTTGGTTCGACTAACGGCTATGTTTGTCAGACTTGGGATTTAAACAATAGTTGTGCCCAGTCCCAAGGGGGAGGTGCAAGTTATAGATGTAACTTTTCGCTGATTTCATTGGGTATTCCAAGTGCTTTAAGTGTTGCCTCATCCTGTATTGTATCCGGATCCGATATTTATAATCAGGGTGTTTTTTCGTGGTCTAAAGCCATTGGTGCTGAAATGTATATACTTCGTATTGATTACAATGATGGTGTTTGGAACACCTCCAATTCTGGTAATGATTGGTTTATTACAGTTTCAAGCAATTCCCCTTCTTGTACTTCCCCAACAAGTTGTACAGTTGTTCTGCCAATAAATTACCTTGTAAAGCCATTTCGAGCAGGAGCGTATGCCACATGGACTGTAGAAGCAATTGCCTCTGGAGGGGGTTCTTCCGGTCAAGTCTCGATGTCCCCGCCTAACTTTAATGCTGCTTCGTGTACTCCCTATTCCATCTCAGGTCAGTTGCAAGAAGTGTCTTTGACTGATGCTAATGAATGCTTGTTTGTTGGCAATCTTAACCAGAATGCCAATACAACTTCTATGACTGCACAGTTCACGACGACTTATGGGTACAATCAAGCTGGTTCCGTGAACCAATCTCAATCTAGATATGTAGTTAATAATGTTCCTGGTGACGCGGGTGTTGTAAAAGTTTTGCCTAATGCTGTTCCTCACCGTGATACTATTCTTGCCAATGCCGGTGTTAGTTATGATGCGGCATGTATACAAGTTGGAGGAGTATATGCCTATCAACCAAATTTGGCCGAAATTTCGGTCGGAGTACATACGAATTTGATCAACCACAACTTTGGGTATGTTCTAAACAATCCGTTTGACGAAGGATGGTTTGCGAGTTTGAACGGTGATGTATACGGGAAATTTATAGAGGCTAATGTCCCACCTACTGTCTCTGGAGGGTTGCTGCCTTATTTATCTTCTAACCGTTTTGGTGCCTCTGCGGCAGTTTTCGGTGACAATATAAATGTTCCGGACGGACGTCTTGTGGAAAGTGGCAAATACATATCCAGATTTTCTGGTGATTTCTGGCAGTCTGATTTTAGTTTTACACCACCTTCAACTGCTATTTCGATAAGTGATGTAGCTGAGTTTGATGATCCTAATATTTTTTATAGCGGGGGTGTTTATGTTGTACCTGTAAATATTGCGAACACCTTTGTCCAAAGAAGTACCCCATACAACATGTCTGGTGGTGAAGGTATCGCTGTTGTTTATGTAACCAGCAGTGATTCTACCGCGTTAAACTTCACAAACTCCTTCACAAGTGCCTCCTCTGATAAAAGAGTGCTTTTCATAGTACAGCCGGAGGTTACGTTTTCAGCAGATATTGGCGCAAATGTTTCATCTATTACCAATTTGGTTGATATGCGAGCACATATAGAGGCTTCAATAATAGCTAGCCGTACAATTACATTTTTAAGCTCATATGATGGTTCTAATCCAGCTACTATTGATAAAGTGATTATTCTGGAGGGTCCTCTAGTAGCGGGTTCTCAAGATACCCAGTTAGTGAACATTGAATTGCGACGTAATTTGGGATTACATAATGCTTTGTATCCAGCTGTTCTGGTTAGATACAGCTCATTTTATATGACTGAAATCACTGAGGATTCAGGAATAATGCAAACGGATATTATATGGAAAGTATCTCCATAGTACTAGATAAATGCTACGTATCTAGGGTAGAATCTTTTTTGTTCAACAGCTTTGTGCTTATAGAACATTATTTGTTGTTTTAGTTCCCCCGTATCATTTAAGTATAGTTTTAAGTTTTCATATACTCTTTCACGCATGTCACTATAGCTTCTTAGTAAGCTTTTTACATTTGCATTTGCGTTGTTCAAGCTCTCTATATAGTCCCTATCGTCGATCGTTTCAATACGATAATTTCGATTTAGAGCTTTAACTATTTCTTGATGTTTACCTCTAGTTTCGTAGGCGGACTTTTCTATCAGTGCTATATCCTGCGCAAGTTGATTACATTGACTTAAGTTTTTTAACACTACCTCTTTGAGAGCATTATCCTCGAGGTTATCTATGTATTCATTTAAGGTCTCTGCATATTTGAGAGTAGTTTCTAACTGCTTGATATGTGTAATGTTGTACATATGCACAACATCCATATCGTTAAGCAGGTTAGCCATATGTGTGTCTATCTTATCAAAAGCATGGCATATGAACTCAAGTAACTGTTTATTTTGCATTTTTTTAAGCTTTAGTTGTTCGAGTTTTTGATGGTTTGCTGTAAGTTTTAGAATCATAGCAATACCTAACACTAACACCATAAAAAGTGCCATGTATAAAGCTATATCTATTATATTGGTGTTAAGTGTTCCAAAATTCATAATCGGAACATTATATCCCATAGTATACAAAGAGTCAAGGTCTATGGTATAACATATAGTGATTTAGTAGCTTGTTACGGCCATCTGAGTTGTACTTTACTGGCTCTTGGAACCCTGATTTTTTGAATATTTGTGTTATTTCCATGAGCTCATTTCCGTCATACCGATGTGCATAGCGCATAATGTTTATTTTATCTCCCCAACCTAGGAAATAGTCATTATCATCTAGTTCTGCTTTGTCTACTTCAGTGATTATTTTTTCTTTTAGGTAATGAAAATTCCAAAAAGTAAATGCTACCATACATTTATCTTCACACAGGTTGATAATGTCTTGAAACCATACTTTTCTATATTCCCTGCTAGGTATGTGGTGTGTTACTCCAAAGGCAGTTACAAGGTTGTATTTACTTTCAACACAGGAGAGATTTGTTATTACATCCCATTCTTTGAAGCATTGCTTGCGGTGTTTTTTGCGTGCAAGCTCTAGTAGTTTTGGGTTTTCATCAAGGCCTGTGTAGTCGTAAGGCATTTCTATGTTTTTAATAAAGTCATAGAAACGGCCGTTACCGCATCCAAGATCAAGTACTTTAGTAGAATTTATATTTAACTTTTCATATGTTTCTATGACCTTGCTCCACCCTTGCCATGGATACTGTCGGGTTGTAGAAAACTCATCAGCCACACATTTGTAAAATTCTTTGTTTAGCTCTAATATTTGGTTGAAAGTAGCTTTATCCATGAATAATTTAATTAATATCATACAAACGCTTTCAGTCCAAAGCTTTGGGGCTGACGAGTTATACAGACTTTTGAAAAAACATCCAAAGGAAACTGGTGGGATGTATTCCAAAAGCGAAGTCGTAATTGGTTATCAAAAAGCGCTTGAAAGTGGAGAACTCAAGTTATCTGCTCAAGAAGAAACCTTGTTTAAAAAGAATATCCAGATGAAAAAGGTACGTACTCTTTCTGGTGTGACCCCAGTAACAGTTTTGACCAAACCCTACCCATGCCCTGGAAAGTGCATATTTTGTCCCAACGATGTAAGAATGCCCAAAAGCTATCTTTCAGATGAGCCTGGTGCTCAGCGTGCTTTATCTAACAAGTTTGATCCATACTTTCAGACATTTAATCGTCTAGTTGCTTTTAGGAATACTGGGCACCCGACAGATAAACTTGAGCTTTTAATCCTTGGTGGGACTTGGTCGTCATACCCAACATCTTATCAGATTTGGTTTGTGAAACGGTGTTTTGATGCTATGAACGATTTTGAATCTCTTTACGACACGAAGACCATAAATCCTGACCTTGCACTACCTTTCGATGAGTCTAAGCTTGAGGACATTACCGGTGAAAACATAAATAAGTCTTATAATCAGGTAATATCCATGGCAACACAAAACCTACAGAGTTTATTGAAATCTGAAAGTGCTACATGGGAAGAGCTATTTGAATCTCACAAATCAAATGAAGTTTCTAAAACCAAATGTATTGGGTTAGTGATTGAAACACGGCCAGACGAAATTAATGAGGAAGAAGTTCTAAAAGTTAGAAAGCTCGGTGCGACGAGAGTACAAATTGGTATTCAGAGTTTGGATGATAACGTCTTGCGTTTAAACAAGCGTGGCCATGACGTTGCAAAAACAGAGCATGCTATCGATCTTCTACGTCAGGCAGGTTTTAAAATCTTAGCCCATTGGATGCCAAATTTGTATGGTTCCAGCTCTGAAAGAGATAAAGAAGATTTTTTACGTTTGTTTACGAATACGTCAATAAAGCCGGATGAATTAAAGATTTATCCATGTTCGTTAATTGAAAGTGCAGAGTTAATGAAATATCACAAGGATGGTCTTTGGAACCCGTATACGGAAAAGGAACTGATGGATGTTGTTAGCTTCGCTTTGCAGAATACTCCCAGGTATTGCAGGTTAAACCGAGTTATAAGAGACATTCCCTCAACCGATATAGTGGTTGGAAATAAAAAGACTAATTTTAGACAACTGGCGGAACAGCATTCAAACAATGTGAAATTGCTTGAAATTCGTTCAAGAGAAGTAAAAGATAAAGTTTTGACTCGTGAAGAATTATGTTTAAAGGAGACTGTGTATGAAACAGCAGTCTCCAGCGAATATTTTTTGGAGTTTGTAGATTCATATGATACCTTGGCCGGATTTATGCGTCTTTCTTTGCCGAAGGTTCCCAATTTTGTGTCAGACTTGGCAGATTGCGCCATTATAAGAGAGATTCATGTGTATGGCCGCAGTGTCGAAATTGGAAAAAAACGTAAAGGTTCTTCACAACACCAAGGCCTGGGTACAGAGTTAATAGATAGATCGATGGAGATTGCAAAGGACCATGGATTCAGTAAGTTGGCAGTAATTTCCTCGGTAGGCACACGAGCCTATTATTCAAAGCGCGGGTTTCATACTAAAGGCTTGTATCAAATAGCATTTATATAGTTGCCAGCGTGTGCTTGGATGCGTAGAATTATAATGATGCCCACAACTGTTAGACAATCCGGTTTTACCTTAGTTGAACTATTAATTGTGATAGGTATTATAGGTATTTTGGCTGGGGTAACTCTTAGTATTATTGAGCCTGATGCACAAAACGATCGAGCTGAGGATAGTGTTCGTTTAGCGAATTTGGAGAAAATTGTACAAGGTATTGAAGCTTACCGAGTTTCTGAGGGTTCCTACCCTGTTGACTCTAATGCAAATGGTAATCCTCTAGATGATGCCAACGGCCTTACAACTTATATGCGTGTTTGGCCCAATGGAGATCCTCCACAGTCTACGTACGAATACGGCCAGGGTGGTGGTACCTTTGGAGTATATGTTGGAATAAGCACTGGTGGTTTCTATAAATTTCATACCACTTTCAATGAAATAAGAGTTTGTCCTGGAACAATCGACCCTAACCCAAACAGTGTGGCCTGTTAGCCCCTAATCTTCAATCTCAGTGGCTTCTACTGAGGAGTGCGCAAATAGAAAAATGTTAACAAGCTCACCTGGTAATGCAGTGCCTTTTGCATGCGCTACTCCGCCTGAAAGTGCCTTTAGGTACTCTGCTTTGTTGTACGGGTCTACCTCAGAAACTATACCTGATTGTGCCCCGATCTTTGGAATTATAATCATGAATCCTTTGTTAGTTGGGTTTACCTCAAAATTTATCTCATTAACACTGGATCTTGTAGCTTTTTTTATTTGATATTTCCCCTCTTGTTAGATCAATGGACCAAATACCACTAAGCCTAACAATAAAGAGATTACTACTAAAAGTAGTCCCACATATAAAAGTTTACGTCTAGTGGTGGTGTGTATGTTCTGTTTTCTCCTCATGCTCATCTGAACTATCCAGAAAAATTGCTGCAATAAGAGTTGTTATTGGCACTGCAATTACTAAACCTATACTGCCTACTAATGTTCTTACGATCTCTTCGGTTATTACTTGGTAATTTATTGCTCCCCCAAACGATTGGTTACTTAGCAGAAAGATCAGGAGTAATGGCATTGACGCACCGGTATAAACTAGTACCAAGGTGTTTACTGCTGAACTTATGTGATCGTGTCCTACACTCATTGCACGTAGGTATAAATCGGTTTTCGATAGGTTTTGGTTTGCCACCTTAAGCTGCTTAACTATTGATGCTTGTGAGATAGTAACATCATCCAGTATTCCTAATGTTCCTATTATAATTCCGGCTAGAAAGACTCCTTGCATATTAAGTTTATTACCCTGAGAGATTTGCAAAAATAAGGATTCCTCAGAACCAAATCCAGATAGATGTGCTATTTGCGTGAATATCACTGCTAAGAGTCCTGTAACTGACAATGCAATAAACGTGCCGAGTATTCCTGCAATCGTCTTTTTGTTTAGCCCATGTGAGAGTGAAAATGTGACAGGTGCAATCATAACCACGCCAATCAGCGCTGTAACCAGCGGGTCCTTACCGTTCAGTATCTGGGGCAGTATAAATCTAAAAATTATAAGAAATGAGTAAAGCATTCCCACCAGAGACATAATCCCCCAGCGTCTTGTGACAAGTACTACAATGCCCACAAACAGGCCAATAAGCAGTACGATTGGTCTCTCTCGATTGTAATCTGCTACGAAATACTTTGTTTCACCCATCATCTGAACTCCATATATTAGGATACTGTCGCCTACAGAAATTTTTTCTTTTCCAGTTAGGGGAAGTACTGTGTAAAAAGCTGTGACATTCTGATTACCCATGTTTACATAAAGTGTTTGATTTATGACTTCGCCTTCAGCTTTAGTTTGTGTCTCTTCCTCAAGTACTTTTTCAACGACACCTTTCAGTAGTATTGGTGCCCCAGTGCTGGCTCCCTGAGCATGCACCTTGCTAAAATTTGTAACACACACAATAAGCGCAGTCGTTACTATAAAGTAGTTAAGTAGTCGCATAAAATTTTTTGGCCTTATCGAGAATGAATTCTTGCACCTTGGCTCTTTGAGCAACAATAGAGTAATGCCCGGCCGCTACCTCTAAAGTTTCATATCCTTTCCAGAACTCACTTGTGTCGGTGAAGGGTACCATTTCATCTATTGTCCCTAAAATTGGAAACATTTTGTTTTTCATATTTTCTCTTAACTTATCTTCAACCTTAAAAGCTTCAAAGTAAGATTTGTTCTTACTCATGAAGTCATATGAGTAGTTAGCTTCAGCAAAGGATTTGTTAAGAAAGACTTGTGCAATATTGGGATGCGAAATCATAGGGAAATACATGTCGGCTGTATTATGTAAGAACCCATGCCAGCTTATAATCATGCCTCCCAAGGAGGCTCCGCAGACTATTGTTTCCTTGTCGCTTTTCGACTTGTGTGTGTTTATACACTCGTCTATAGCTTGTATAGAAGATGCCGCCGTAAGTGCAAGGTTTATAAATGAATTTGCGCAAACATTAAACATTTCGAGAAACGTAGTATGTCCGTTTAGTCCAAGTGATATAACATTAAATTTCTGAAAGAATTCACGTCCAATAATAGCCACTAAATGGGCAAGGTGGTTGGTTCCACCAAATCCATGCTGAAAAATGAAAGTAGGCTTTTCAGGATCAAACACAGTTACAAAATGAATTCTTGTCATTGCTGTTGCATCTTTGTATTTGCTGTGTAGAAGCCACAATCGATAGTTTCTTTTTTCTAAAGTTGATTCTGTTTCACTTACGAATTGTGAAAAATGTGGCATTACAAAATCAGGTTTTTCATCCTTGAATATCCCGATACCCATTTCGCGAAATCTGGGATACCCTTTTGTTGCAATAATATCGCGTAACTTTTTTTCGGTTTGAGTTATTAATTGTATCTTTGACATACACAAATTATACTCCCACGTCAGTTTCCGATTATATAAAGTTCTTCTCTTGCCCGCGTGATACCTGTATAAAGCCATTTTCTCCAATCCTCGTCAGTCATTTGTGAAAATCTTTCCTCAAATAAAACTACTCTTTTGGCTTCACTACCCTGTGCTTTATGCACAGTTAGCGCGTATCCAAAATCAAATATGTCACCCTCACCTAGTTTTTTGCGTTCTTTTGTGAAATTTATAGCTTGTGGGCTGTTAAACTGTGGCCTGTATATGTTTCCAGAGTAATTAACACCAGATTCCATTTCTATCTTTGCAAAATACCAGTTTGGATCAATTACTTCGATGTGCTTTATATGCCCTAACATACCATTAAATATTTGTTTGTCGTGGTTGTTTCTTAGGCATATTACCCGATCCCCCACTGATGGTTCTGGATCCTCAAATCCTAGGTTGTATCTCACCTGATTATTGATTTTTATTCTTGTAGCATTGTATCCACATAGAACTAGGGTATCTTCATTGAACTCGTTTAATATCTCATTAACAAACTCAGCTGTTTCCCAATCGCTGTTTAAAAGTTTCATTATATTTTCATTATATTTTTTAGGAGGAATTTTTCCTTCTGTTCGTGCAAGCACAGACAATTTGATTATTGGGTTGTGTTCTACCTGTCGGTGAATCTGTTCAAGCTTCAGATGTGGCTCCTTAACAAGATTAAAGCTTCCATTAATCGGTGGTAACTGCCCATGATCTCCCACTGCAATTATCGGTTTTTTATAGTTCAATAAATCGTACCAAATTTCTTGATTAACCATACTAGCTTCATCAATAATGATTAAATCTTGTTTAATCTCTTCTTTTCTTTCCCACCCTACAATTTCCTTGTTTGAGTTTTCAATCGGTTCATAAATTAAACTGTGTATTGTTCCCACAGTATCTCCTTTGTATGTAGCCTCTAGATCTTTTAGTTTGTTTTTGAGTACTAAGGCACCCTTTCCTGTAAAACTGGCAAATGCAACTTTTAGGTTTTTGTCCTGTGTGTAAATGATCCTTCTCAAAATACCAATCAATGTGGTTTTCCCAGTGCCGGCGTATCCTCCAAGGGTGATATACTGACTATCCTTTTTTTGATACCAATTGTAAAGATGTTTTAGTGCTTTTTCTTGATCAGATGATAGTTGCATAAGCAGTGTAACTATACCAAATCTTTGTTCCGCCTCCAGTTTTAGGTTATTATCAAAGCATGTTGGTTTATAAAGATTTGCTAAAGGAGTTTGTTTCGTTTAAAAGTGTTTCAACGGATTCACAATTTCAACCCGAAATAGCAAAATTGGTTTCATGGTTAGAAAATCTATTTCAGACCCATGGTTTTAAAGTTACAATAGTTACTGGTTATGAGAATCCCATTGTTGTTGCATACTATGAAAACGATCCCAAACTTGATACTTGTTTAGTTTACGGTCACTATGATGTTCAACCTGCTAGCATCGAGGAGGGATGGTTTGAGGATCCATTTACCCTGTTAGAAAAAGATAACCGTTTTTATGGTAGAGGCGTTGTAGATAATAAAGGTCAGGTGCTAATACACATTTATAATGTTTTAAAATTGATTGAAGGAAACAACCTTGGTTATAATGTTAAGTTTGTTATCGAAGGTAATGAAGAAACGTCATCTGATAAGTTGCCCGACTTTTTGAAAGACAATCGAGAGCTTCTTAAAGCCGATTTTTCGCTAACATCTGATGGTGAGCTTACTTTTGGTTATCCGTCAATAGAGCTAGGTTATCGGGGTATTTTTAGCAGTACAGTCTCAGTTACGACCTCCAACAAAGACTTACATTCAGGACTTTATGGTAGTACAGTTCCAAGTGCTACAAGAGAGTTGGTTGAGCTTTTGTCTAAGTTAGTAAACGAAGATAACCTTATTACGATTCCAGGTTTTTACGATGATGTAAAACCCTTGACGGAAGAAGAAAAAGTTATGTCTGAAAAAATGGTTTTTGATCTAGATGAGTTCAAAAGTATAACGGGTGTAAAAACTCTTAAAACTGAGCCTGGATATAATCAGTATGCCCAAAACGTATTTAGACCTTCTGTAGAGATTACTGGACTATCTGGGGGTTATGTTGGCGAAGGCTATCGAAATGCAATTCCTGGACATGCATCTGCCAAAGTTAGTTTTAGGTTAACAGCAACACAAGACCCAGAAAAGTGTTCCAAACAATTTACCGACTACTTACATACTTTGGTACCAGATTATGTAGATTTGACTGTAGTGTCAGAACACATGAACAAGGGTGTATTGCTAGACCACAAAAACAAGTATGTCGAAAAAGCCTCAAAAATATTAGAAAAAAGTTATAAAAAGGAAGTACTCTACAAGCATTGCGGGGCTATCGTTCCAGTAGTAGTTATAATTGACGAGTTGCTAAATCTTCCTCAAGCGGTGGTACCTTTGTGTAATGAAGATTGTAATATGCATGCTGCCAACGAAAATCTTGATATTTCAGTGCTAAACATGGCGTTGGATTTTAGTCGTGACTTCTTTAAATTAAACTGATAAAAAAAAGAAAAGGCCTCTTGCGAGGCCCTTTCAGTTATCGTTGTTATCTTCTATTTCTATCGAAACCGTTGTTTCTTTTTTCTTCTTTTGGTCTTGCTTCGCTAACTCTCATTGCTCTACCGTCGATTTCTTTTCCATCGAGTGTGCTTATTGCATTATCTGCATCTGCATCCTCCATTTCTACGAAACCGAATCCTTTAGATCTTTTAGTAGCTCTATCGAATATAACTGTTGCAGATATAACTGTTCCAGCTTCAGCGAAAATAGCTGCTAAATCCTCATCCTTTACGGAATAAGGCAAGTTGCCTATATATAGTTTTTTCATTCAGGGACACCTCCTTCATCATTAGATCTTTAATGAAAGAAGCGCACTAACGGTTCGTCATTAAAGTAACAAAATCATGCACATTATATCATATGCCTACTTCTTGACAAATACTGCAGCTTTTAGAGGATTTGCTACCATATATATATGCTTGATTTTTTGATAAATTTTCAAAGTGTGATTTTAAAAACCCACTTTTTGGGTTTTATTTTAGGTTTTGGTGGCGCACTTGTTTCTGATTTTCTTTTCTTTAGATTTCTTTGAGATATGAAAATCAATAAATCTGAAAGGGTATATTGGAGTAAGTTTCAAAAATGATTTGGCTTGGGGTATTAGTTGTACTTGTAACAGGTGTTATGCTCTTTATACCTAGTTCTACAAGATTGCTCTCTTCCGCTATTTTTATAGCTAAAATGACCTTTGTATTTATAATCTTGGTTAATGCTACAGAAAAATAGCTTTTGCATGTGGGGCAATTTCCAGGACTTCCTGGTACGCCACTTTATTTATTGCTGTAACGAAAGGTTTTGGTTATTCATTACTTATGTTGTAACTTGTTTATTCGTTGGTATTATTTTTTGCTATCTTGGTAAGCCAGATTGTCGCCAGTAGGCTCTATTCCAAATAGCTTGTTAGCTATATAATATGTTCATGCCTAAAATCTTATCTTTAAAAAACCTTATAGTCGTAGTTTTAGTTGTTTCAGTAATTTTAAATTTGTATTTAGCTCTTTTCAAGCGTACTCAAGTCACCGTGTATGGTTCAGCCAGTAATGATCAGAAAAATGAGATTGCCTCTTTTTCGGCCTATATGCAATATAAAGACCCGGTTAAGGAATCTGCTGTCAGGGCGTTTGAGGAGGGTAATCAAAAAATTATCGATGCTCTTAAGGAATATGGCATTCCCGCAGAAGATATAAAAACCCTGAATGTAAATGTTTACAGAGAGGAAATCTGGAACCCTACTACAAGTCTCTCTGAAGATAAAGATTGGGTTGCAACAGGCACGATAGAAATAAAGGTCTCGGACATAGCTTTAGTAGAGGGTGTTGGCCAATTGTTAGCTACACTTGATATTCGTAACTTTAACGGACCGAACTTTGCCATTAACAACGAGTCGGTTGACGAAGAGGAGTTATTGAGTATGGCTTATGATGATGCTTATGCTAAAGCCTCCGCTCTTGCTCAAATGCAAGGGTTGAAAGTTAAAAGAGTAGTTCATTTAGCAGAGTCTGGTACTACAAATGAGACTGGTGTTATGTATGATATGGGTATGCGTGGTGCTGGTGGAGGTAGTGGGTTTGCTTTAGAACCAGGTACCACAGAAAACCAGAAGTCCATTATGGTGACTTTTGAACTTTGTAGGTGGTAAGCTACTTTTTACCAAACATTTTTTCGTAAACAAATGCGATATGATTTCTTCGCGAGCTTTCATGGTGCTCGTGATGTCTATTGTTTTGTGTGTACTTCATAAGTGGACAGTTGTCATGATCTAGGTGTTTATGCTCATGTTCAAGGTGTTTTAGCAAGTGCTTTACAGCTTCCTTTGCTGTTGAAAAGAACTGTTCTTCTCCAATTTCATCAACAAACCCGGATTTATATAATTTGTCCATAACGGGACGTTTCATGGATGCAAAGAATACGTGCTTATTATTTTCATTTAATGCTTTCGTTAGATTCTCCAAAATCTCTTCGCCTGTGATATCGATCTCATTTATACCTGATCCAATGAATAGTACATCGGTGACTTTTTTGTGTGTAGCTAGATATTTTATGACCTCTTCTTCAAAAAATGTTGCATTGGCAAAAAATAATGGTGCGTCTAGTCTGACAAGTGCAATGTTTGTGCAAACATCTAGGTGGTTAGAATGCGCATCGTGAAAAAATTTATCTTTGTATAGTGACAAAAAGGCAACACGTGGATGCGTATTGCGATAAATAAAGTAAATCATCGATATTCCTGCGCCCAAGAAAACCCCCTTTTCTAATTCTGGTGCAAAGTAAAGTGTTGAAAAAAAAGTAAGTAATGAGGCATAGGTATCAAATCTGTTAATGTTCCATAACAATTGAATTTTTTTAAAGTCTATCAAGCCTGCGACTGAATAAACTATGATAGCCGCTAAGACTACTTGTGGTAAATGATAGAGATATTTAGTAAAAAAGAGCAGCACAACTAATACAGTAAAACTTGTAACTAGACTTGCCCGCCAAGATGTTGCCCCTACCCTGTAATTCAATGCCGTTCTTGCCAACGAGCCGGATACGGGGTAACTGCTGTTGAAAGAACCGATAAGATTTGCAGCTCCTTGTCCAATTAGTTCCCGATTAGGGTCAAATCTTGACTTCGTTTTTATCGCTATTGCCTGTGAGATTGCTACAGTTTCAGTAAACCCTATCATTCCCATTGCAACAACTGCTGGTCCTAGTAACGATATTTGGCTTATTTCAAAATCAGGTATATTTATACTGCCTATTCCTATAGGTATATTCCCTATAATAGCTACTGGGAGTTCGAATAGCCTTGTGATTATCGTTCCTACCACCAATGCAATTAATACTGCAGGTGCGCTGGAATTGATTTTTTTCATTAAAAACATCATTAAAAGTATTGAAACTCCTAAGATTAAAGTTGTGAGATCTGGAGACTGAAATCCTTTTTGTAATGCCTCTGAAACCATTTGATAGTGATGTTCGTGTCTGCCTACTGAAACACCAAAAAAGGATGCTATTTGAGTAGTCCCGATAATTACTGCTGCGGCATTTGTGAATCCATAAATAACAGGATGTGAAAGAAGGCTTACGAGATTACCAAGTCTAAGAAGTCCAAGCAAGAGCAAAAATACACCTAGCATAAGCGCCAGAGCTATTGCATAGGAATTGTATAAGGAAGTTCCTGGCTCAGCGAGCGGTGTTAATGCGGAAAAGGTCATTAGAGATAAAACTGCAATTGGTCCTGTAGACAATTGTGGACTTGATCCAAAGTAAGTCGCAATAATTGGAGGTAGCAGCGCCGCGAATAAACCAAATTGAGGAGGTAACCCAGCCAGCTTTGCGTAGGCTAAAGATTGCGGGATTAATAGTAAGGCAACAGTTACTCCTGCTATGATGTCTGACTTAAGATTCGATTTGTGTATTAGTTTGTAAAGTTTACGTGCAAAAGTCATACGTACCAACTACTTTGCGAGTCCTGTGATAGCAACATGCCTTTTGCGCGGGCCGTTTAATTCGATAAGTACTAGTCTTTGCCACTCCCCTAGCAGGAGTTTGCCATTAACTACAGGTACAGTCACAAACATGCCAATCATTGTGGCTAATATATGCGCATCCATATGCTCTGGGTTATAGGAAAATCTATAATTTATTTCTGGCAGGAGTTTGTTCAAAGAATCCACCATATCAAGTTGTGTTCCCTTATCAACATCTACTATCCCTATTGCTGCTGTAGTGTGTTGCACGAAAACATTGCATAAATTACAGTCCTCTCTTAGAATTTTGTTCACCTGGTCTGTAATGTCCACTATTTGAAATTCTTTCTGGGATTCGATAGTTATGATTCCTGTTTTGATATCATACATGAACTACATTTTAACCTTATTTTGGTCGTTTCGACAATTTATGTAAATACGTGATACAATACTCCCTGCGATTGTCCAAAATGGATCTAAAGCCCAATTAAGCTACTTTTATCTCTTTTGTACCATCCAAGAAAAAAATATGTATAGAAATGCAAATAGACCAAATAGTGGTAGATATTCTAGAGGCGGCTTTAGAAATAAAAGAAATGGTAGCCGTGGCTTTAGAGATGAAAAGATTCAACACGCTCAGTATATTGCTAAGGCAACTGAAATTGTGGAGTCAACACCTTATGACACTTCAGTGACATACAATGACTTTGATTTAGAACCTATCCTAAAGGCAAATATAAAAAAGAAGGGTTATGTGCACCCTACAAAAGTTCAAGCACAGGCAATTCCAGTCGTAATAGCTGGTCGAGATTTACTTGCTATGGCAAGCACAGGCTCAGGTAAAACTGCAGCATTCTTAATCCCCTTAATAAACAAGGTTTTGCGTGATAAAACGCAGAAATGTTTGATAATTACTCCAACAAGAGAACTTGCTTTACAAATAAAGAATGAGTTTGATACTTTCGCATCAGGTGCTGGTTTAGGAAGAACACTAGTTATTGGTGGAGAAAATATGCGCCAACAAATTACTTCGTTAAAATATAAGCCACATTTTGTTATTGGTACCCCGGGTAGAATCCTTGATCTTTACACACGCAAAGTCCTGGATCTTGATATGTTCAGTAACATTGTTTTAGATGAGGTTGATCGTATGCTAGATATGGGTTTTGTCAAAGATATCACAACAATAGTTGCAAAGGTTGCTCCAGTAAGACAGTCATTGTTTTTTTCAGCAACAATTTCTCCTGTTTCAGAGAATATAGCAAGGTCTTTGTTGATAGCCCCTGAAAGGATCTCAATGGAACGCCAAGCGCCTCACAAAAATGTTGAACAAAATATTGTTAAGTACACATCTCGAGAGCACAAAATGCAGCTTTTGCACGACTTGCTTAATAGTCAGGAAGTAGAGAAAGTGTTAGTTTTCTCACGTACAAAGAGAGATGCGGACGTCTTATCTAGAGATTTGAGGGTTCGTGGGTTCAAAGCGGAGGCTATCCACGGCAACAAATCACAGAATACTAGAACTCGCACTCTTAGCATGTTTAGAGATAACAGAATTCAAATTCTTGTTGCCACTGATGTCGCCTCCAGAGGTATCGATGTACCTGATATTACGCATGTAATCAATTACGATGAACCTGCAACTTATGCAGACTATATACATCGTATTGGCAGAACGGGTCGTATAGGTAAAAAGGGCGTTGCATTAACCTTTGTTCGTTAAGTTATAACTTATGGATATAAGAAATATTGCGATAATTGCACACGTAGACCATGGAAAGACCACACTAGTTGATGGTTTGTTGAAGCAGTCTAAGACCTTTAGAGACAATGAATCCTATATGGAACAAGATTTGATAATGGATAGTAATGATCAAGAACGTGAGCGAGGTATCACTATTCTAGCCAAAAATACAGCCGTAATGTACAAGGACGTAAAAATTAACATTGTAGATACACCTGGGCATGCCGACTTTGGTGGTGAGGTAGAAAGAACACTCAATATGGCAGATGGCGCATTACTTATGGTAGATGCTCAAGAAGGTCCAATGCCCCAAACGAAGTTTGTTCTACGTAAAGCCCTTGAACTTAACTTAAAAATAATCGTTGTTATCAACAAGATTGATAAGCAAAATGCAAACATAAACAAAACTATAAGCAGAGTTTCCGATTTATTTTTAGAGTTGGCAAGCCACGAGGATCAACTGAACTTTACAGTTCTTTATGCAATAGGTCGTGACGGTAAAGCATGGGCTACTTTGCCCGCTGATATAACTGCTGATGCTGATCTAACACCTATCTTTGATGCGATACTACGTGATGTTCCTGCACCCTGTGCCGATTTGAAGGCTCCTCTTAAAATGTTAGTTACTTCACTAGACTGGGATTCATATAAGGGTAAATATGTAATTGGAAGAATACAGCAAGGCAAGGTTTCATCTGGAGAAAAAATTTACTTAGCCTCATTGGCTGACAAAAGCCAAGAAGCAATTGTGGACGCTGTTTATGTAAACAAAGGGTTAGGCCGTGTAGCTGTTCCCGAAGCTTTAGCTGGGGATATAGTGGCTTTTACTGGCATAAAAGATGCAAGCATTGGCGATACAATCACATCCTTAGTTGATAGGACTCCTTTGCCCACAATGTCTATTGAAGACCCCACGTTAAGTATCTATATTGGTGCGAACACATCTCCATTTAGAGGCCAAGATGGTGATTTTTTGACTAGTCGTCAATTGTTAGATCGAATTCACAAAGAACTCCAAACAAACGTTGCAATGAAGTTTGAAATAAATGAGAATGCTCAATTTATAATATCCGGTCGCGGTGAATTGCACTTATCCGTGTTTTTTGAAACTTTACGACGTGAGGGATATGAATTTGAAGTAGGAAAACCTAAAGTTATTACAAAAATCATTGATGGGGTTGAAAAAGAGCCATTTGAAGAACTTACAATCGATGTCGACAATTCATATGTTGGTGCCATAAACAGTGAACTTGGTAAAAGGCGTGCTGTACTTAAAGAACAAGAACCTACAGATGGGGGCAGTACAAGATTGATATTTGAAATTCCTACAAGACAGATACTTGGCCTGCGAAGTACCTTACTAACCTTAACAAAAGGTACTGCAGTAATGAACTCTTTGTTTTTAAAATATGATAAATCTAACGCAGTAGTGCAGAAAATGCGCAAAGGTGTGTTGATTGCTTCTGCAGAGGGTAAAGCTGCTGCATACGGTTTACAAACAGCTCAAGAAAAAGGCCCTGTATTTATTGGTCCGCAGGAAATGGTTTATGAAGGTATGGTTGTTGGTGTAAATGGTCGTGAGCAAGATCTAGAAATTAATGTTTGTAAAGGTAAGCAGTTAACAAACGTCAGATCTCAGGGTGAAGATGGTATTATACTTACACCACCGACAATAATGAGTTTAGAACAATATCTTAATTTCTTGGAAGATGATGAACTTTTGGAGATTACTCCAAAAAATATACGATTACGCAAAAAAATATTAAATACTGCCCAACGCTTGAAGTCGATAAGACGTTAAAATAAACTCCAGCTTTCATTTAATTTAATACGAGTGTACTATTCCTATATCCCCCCTGGGGGGACCACACTTATGAAAAGTAGCAAAGATAGTATTCTACACAGAATAAAAATAATAAAAGGGCATTTAAATGCTATTGAGCGCATGATAGAAACTGACACTTACTGTATAGATATAGTGCATCAATCATTAGCTGTTCAGAAAGCATTAAAAAAACTTGATTCTGTAGTGATCGCGGATCACATTAAGCATTGTGTAGTTGCACAGGCTAAAGAGGGAAATTCCGAAAAAATTACTCAGGAGTTATTAAAAATTTATGAATACAAAAACTAAAGGAGCATCGAAAACATATTTTGTTAAAGGCATGCACTGTGCCGCATGTGAAATCTTGGTTTCCCAGGACATCAAAGCAATAAAAGGTGTTAAGAATGCTAAGGCATCACTTAAGAATGCATGTGTACATGTTGAGGTAGGTTCTCAGGAGGATCTTCCAAAAATTTCAAAACTAAACAGCTTGTTTAAGGATGCAGGCTATACATTCAGTGACACGCCTGATAAAGAAACTCCAGTAAATAAAGAGGATTTTTTGAGAGTGTTAGCAATAGTAATAATTTTTTGCATTACATTTTTTATATTAAACAAAAACGGTACATTAATGAAGCTGACTCTTACAGGTAACTCTTCTCTAATGTCTTATTTTATTTTTGGGTTGGCAGCAGGTATCTCGAGTTGTGCGGCCTTAGTTGGAGGTTTATTGTTGAGTCTTTCGTCAAGTTGGCATAATCGTGTTTTACCATTTGTATATTTTAATATTTCGCGCTTGGCTGTATTTGCTTTTTTTGGTGGCCTCCTAGGGTACATCGGAAATTTCCTTACTTTCTCTATGACCTCTACATCCATACTTACACTAGTGGTTGCTATTTTTATGATGATTATTGGCTTTCAAATGGTTGGGATAAGATGGTTTCAAAGATTTAATCTAAGTATTTTTGGTAGATTTCATTCGTTTGATAAAAACGCAGACATGCAAAACAAGTATCTCCCAGTACTGGTAGGAGGGCTAACATTTTTCGTACCTTGCGGATTTACACTAATTGCTCAGACTACAGTAATACAGTCTGGAAGTTTTTATTTGGGAGCTGCACAGTTGTTTGCTTTTGCTCTAGGCACCCTGCCTATTCTAGCTTTGATAAGTTTTACGAGTGTAAAGCTTTATTCTAATCCTACTTTTTCAAAGCGCTTTAGTTTGTTCTCGGGTTTAGTGATTATATTTTTTGCCTTATATACTTTAAATTCACAACTTAATGTTTTAGGTTTGCCCAGTCTTAGCGACATTACGTTTGAATCCTCGCGTAGCAAACCTCAAGTGGAAAGTACTACCAAACAAGGTGAAATTCAAGTAATGCAGATGGAAGCAAATAAACTTGATTACTTCCCATCTCAAATAACCATCAAAGCAAACACCAAAACAAGGTGGGAAATATTTGACAATGGAAGCTTAGGTTGCGCACGGGCTGTTTATGCACGCGGACTTTACCCTAATGTAATTTATCTTAAACCTGGTATGAACACTGTTGAATTTGTATCACCTAAAGCTGGCACGTATAAAATTTCCTGTTCGATGGGGATGGTCCCCCCAGTAACAGTTACGGTCTATTAATATGCTAAAAAAAGAAACTTACTCAATAACCGGTATGCATTGTGCATCATGCAAGACACTTATAGAACGCGGCGTAAATTCTGTTGAAGGAGTTGAATCCGGAAAAGTGAATTATGGCACTGAAAAACTCACAGTGGAATACGATGATAAGAAGACAACAATCGACAACATTCGAAAAAAAGTGGCAAGTTTAGGCGGTTATAAACTCGTAGTTGGTTCTACTAACGCAAATAAAGAATATGAACTCCAAAAACTAAAACGAAATGTAATTTTAAGTGGGTTACTTTCTATTCCATTTTTAATACTAATGGCTTCTATGTTTGCAGAGTTATTTCTGGGTATGATGATGCCAGAGATAAGTATTTCTCAATCTTTACTAAATATTATTCAATTTATGCTTGCAACTCTTGTACTTTTCGTAGCTAGTAAAGATATCTATCACAGTGCATTTACTGCCTTACGAGTTAAAAGTTTTAACATGGATTCATTGATTGCCTTAGGTACATTAACAGCTTGGCTTTATTCTTCATTTGTTACATTTTTTTTAGCCACTGGTGGTGATACATACTTTGAAGCTGCGGTTTTTATAATATTTTTCATCTTGTTGGGTAGGTTTCTAGAGGTTCGTGCTAAGGGTCGTACCAACGAGGCAATAAAAGCTTTGCTAGAGCTCCAAGTGAAAGATGCTATTGTTGAAATTAACGGTAAAGAAATCGCTGTTCCGGTCGATAAAGTAGCCGTTGGAGACATAGTTATTGTTAAGCCTGGATGGAAAATACCTGTTGATGGTGAAATTGTGGATGGTTCTACAACAATCGATGAGTCCATGTTGACTGGTGAATCTCTTCCAGTGGGAAAGGTTTTAGGTGACAAAGTTGTAGGTGCTACTATAAACAAGTTGGGATATATAAAGATTCGGGTTACTAAGATTGGCTCAGACACGGTATTGGCACAGATTATAAAAATGGTTGAGTATGCTCAATCTAGTGAGGCACCTATACAAAAGCTTGCCGATAAAGTTTCAAGTGTGTTTGTACCTGTTGTAATAGTAATCTCAGTAGTTACATTCATTACTTGGATGCTATTAGGATCTTTTTCACAAGCGATATACGCTGCAACAACAGTTTTAATCATAGCTTGCCCTTGTGCTTTAGGTCTTGCGACCCCAACTGCAATTATGGTTGGTACGGGTAATGCTGCACGTCGTGGAATATTGATTAGGAATGCACAGGCCCTTGAGATTACGAACAAAATCACACATATAATTTTTGACAAGACAGGCACTTTAACTATAGGTAAACCTCAAATCCAAGAGTTTTACATCGAACCGACAGCTAACAAATCTGAATTAGAGAACTTGATTTATAGTATCGAAAAAAAATCCCATCATCCCCTAGCAGAGCCTGTAGTTAAATATTTGGAACCAAGAGTACAACCACTTGAACTCCAAGCTTTCGAGGACGTACCTGGGCATGGAGTTAAGGCTACCTACAATAACATTGATTTATTGTTAGGAAATACCTCAATGCTTCGAAACCAAAATATACTTGTCCCTTTTGAGCTAGAGGAGTGCGCAAATGCATTGCGTGCTCAAGCTTGTACCGTATCCTACATAGCGTATGATAACAAAACTGTAGGCGTTATGGGTATTTCCGACAGTATCAAACCTGAAGCAGCTCAGCTAATCAAGCGACTTAAAGACAAAAAGATAAAAACTTATTTACTAACCGGGGATAGTTACAAGGTAGCCAGTATTGTTGCTTCAACATTAGGTATTGATGAAGTTTTGGCTGAAGTTAAGCCAGATCAGAAAGTAATGAAAGTGAAGGAATTACAAGATGAAAACCCTGATTTTGTAGTTGCAATGGTAGGTGACGGCATAAACGATGCGCCTGCTCTGGCTCAAGCACACGTTGGTTTCGCCATGGGCAATGGAACAGACGTAGCTATAGAGTCTGGAGATATAGTTTTGATTGGTGGTTCAGTCCAGAAGGTTGTCGATGCTATTCAAATATCTGGGAGAACTCTTACAACAATTAAGCAAAATTTAGTCTGGGCATTTGGTTATAATGTTTTGGGTATACCGATTGCTGCTGGAGCCCTATTTCCGTCTTTTGGAGTTATGCTCTCCCCTATTATAGCTAGTCTAGCTATGGCTTTTAGTTCTGTGAGTGTGGTCGGCAATAGTCTAAGGCTCAAAAACAAGTTTTAGCTTAGCAGCAACTTTCTTAGGTATGCGACCTGAGTGTCCGCTTCGTTAAGGCAGAATTTGCAAGTTTGCCACCCTTTCCTGTTAGCAGGTTCAATATAGTCAGCTCTATCGTCAATGAACAATATTTCGTGTGGTGTTAGCCTGGTCTCTTTTACAACATGCTCATATAAGCTATCCTCTGGTTTCTGCATCCTAACGTCACACGATAGAAATTCGTAGTCGTAATCTATGTTTGGAATTATGTCGCGTGCCTTCATTTCAGGAACAAGTCCCTTATAAATATTGGACATTAAGCCTACTTTATACTGCCCTTTTAGATCTTTCGCTAGTTTGTGTGTTTGAGCTATTGGCTTGTAGTCCTTAATCCACCCCTCAAGAAAGTTGTAAGTAGGATCTGTATTCAAATTGTGCTCTTTTCTACACAAGTCATAAAATTCCTGTGGAGTAATGTATCCCTTGGTGATAGATTCGTCGTATTTATCGAAAGTTTCATCAATTAGCTTTTTGGGAAGTCCAATTTCTTTTTCTATGGTGGTAAACACTTCTGAGTAGTCATTTAGCACTGCGCCGATATCAAATAAAATTAATTTTATGGAGTTTTGCATAGTGTATACGTCTAAAGTATAGTTAAAAATATGGAAAAATTAAAGATTCCAATAATAATTGGATCAGTTCGTGAAAAAAGATTTGCACCGCAGCCTGCGACATGGATAGCTGCAAAGGCCAAAAAACAGCCTGTTTCCCCATCCTATATAACAGAACCTTATACGCATCCAGTTGTTGCTAAGTGGACAAAAAAAATTGAAGAAGCTGATGGATTTATTATTGTTGCAGCTGAATACAACCATGGTTATACCGCAGTGCTGAAGAATGCTTTGGATTATGTTTATAAGGGATGGCATAACAAACCTGTTGCGTTTGTTGGCTATGGTTCTGTTGGTGGTGCTCGTGCAGTTGCGCAGTTACGTCAGGTTGCTGTCGAACTTCATATGACTCCAATTAGGGATGCGGTTCATATAGTTGAGTATTGGAATATGCTGGATGAACACGGTAATCTAAAAACTGAATCTCTAGAACGTTCTGCTACAACTATGCTCGCCCAGCTAAACTGGTGGACTAGGGCGTTGAAATTGGCTCGTAAATCTTAATATCCCAGCCATCAGATTTAAATTCTTGAGATAGTTTGGTGTTTTTCAATAGATTTCGCACAAAATCTAGGTTATCCAGGTCCCATTCAACTTGTTTAGTGTAAATAATATAGTCTACTTTCTGCTTTTTACTCAAAATTTTCTTTTCAAATCCGTCATCATACTCTGCATCAAAGTGCGATTTGATCTCGATTCCCTCTTGCCCATATAAATCTGCTTTGGCATAACTATCCGAGACTATTGTTGTGTATTCCTTTTTGTTTTCTTTAATCCAATTTACGGCCATCATTTGTGCTGAAGTTTGATTGTTTAAGAAAGGATTGCGGTTTTTAATTAGCAGCCCTGTAGTAACTAGTAATATGCATACAGGAATCACGAACTTGAGATCTGTTTTATCGTTAGCACAGAAAAAACTAAATGCTAGTGCTATGTTTAATGCGATGATTGGAATAAGTGGCAGTATGTAAAACTCCATTACAACTCCCCCGCGCATAAAGAATAAGACTTGTACTAATGCAAATGCCGCCAGAAGCAGTGCGTTTCTATTTTTTTTATAAGCCCCAATGATTAGGTTCAGTGTAATAGCAACACTGCCGAGTCCAACAATTACAGGATCTTCTTCGGTCCAATATTTAAGATGTTTCCAAAATGGATTTTTCACGAAATCAAATACTTCAGATGAGTCCCTTTTTGATTGATAAATAAGTGTAGAAATTAAACTTGGTTTTCCACCTGAGTCGAAATATCCTGTTGGAAAGAGTTCTCCCCTACTTAGTGCATATGCTGGATATATTGAGATAATGAGTGTTGCGATGGATATCCATACTGCTATCGATTTCCTTTTGTTTTGTAATGTAGTTTCGTTAGGAAACCACAATTGTAGTAATAATAGTGGAACCGAAAATAAAATGGCATTTTCTTTGGTTAGTACTGCTAAGGCAAATAAAATCGCGCTTACTGAAGATCCTACCCACCATTTTTTTGTGTACAAATAAGCAAATATGCTTGATATGACAAGGAAACTCATTATATTGTCAAGTAAAATTCGCCTCCCAAAGTATATCTGTAGTGGTGATAACGCATAGGTTAGTGCTGCCAGTACGCTTAAGTATTTATTATTAGTCATTTTGTTTGCAATATAGTAAATAAATCCTACATTTACCAGGTTCATGATTAATATGAAGACCCTTCCAGAGGTTAAAAGTGATTCGAACAAGATATTACTTTTTGTTATCGTTAACCATATTCCTATCAGCAGCCATCCAAATGGTGGGTGGTCGTACCAATAAGTTCCTGTTGAAAATTTCCCGTCTTGCACTAATGCAACCGCCCGTGATACATAAATTCCCTCGTCACCCTCGAAATAGGGAAATTTGGACATGTTAAGTCCCATGCTACAAACAGCCACACCAAGAATGATCAACATTATTTTATGTTGCAATAGCAAGCCTTTTATTTTCTCTAGAGCTTTCATTGGTCCACATATCATAACATACATTGGAGAATCTGTAATAAATCGCATATTTATTATTGGTAGATTTGTATTACAATTTATAGTATGAAAGCACTGCAATACTTTGGACCTAAAGAATTAAAGTTTACTGAAGTTCCTAAACCTAACATTTTACCTAACGAGATTTTAATGCGCATTAAAAAAGTTGGTATTTGTGGTACCGACTTACATATCTATAGTGGCGGAATGAAGGTTCCAACACCCTTGATAATGGGACATGAGTTTGTTGGAGATGTTGCAGAAATAGGCAGTGAGGTTAAAAATCTTATGATTGGTGATCACGTGGTTGCTGAGCATGTGATTGGTTGTGGGATATGTATTTATTGTAAGCAAGGTTTAAAGAATTTGTGTGTTAACCCAATTGTTATTGGGTTACATAAATCCGGGGCGTTGGCAGAGTATGTAGCAGTGCCCTCCGATTTAGTTTTTAAGTTACCGCCTGAACTTACGTATGACGATGGTGTTTTGGTGGAACCCTTGTCTATAGCAGTATATGCTATCAAGCGTGCCAATATATCTAAGCCTTGCACAGTAGCAGTTGTAGGGCAGGGTCCTATCGGAATATTCGTTAATCAAGTAGCTAAGGCTATGGGATGTAAAGTATATGGGTTTGATATAAATGACTCTCGTTTGGGTTACGCCCAGAAAATGAATTATATAGATGCTGGGTTCAATACTACCAAGCTAACATATCAAGCAGACTTTCAAAAGGCGTTGGGTTCAGATGGTGCAGACGTTGTATTTGAAGTTGTAGGTCGTGAGGAAACTGCTCAAATTTCTTTGAATCTTGCCAGAAGTCGCGGCAAGGTAATTATCTTAGGGGTTTTTGAGCATAATGTGTCTCTCAATATGATGCAGATCGTAAAGAAAGAACTTCAGGTGCTTGGCTCATGGACATGTCTAGATTCATTTACTGAAACTATTGATCTTATAAAATCTAAAGATATTGACACATCAACTTTGATTACACATCGGTATAGTTTTGATAATGCCCTAAAAGCTTTTGAGGAGGCCTTCGATACCTCAACTAACAGAATAAAATCGGTCATCGAGTTTTCCAATTAAATCTGCTAAAATTTCACAGCATGTTCAAAAACCGAAATTTACTTGTAGTAGCTTTGATAGTAACCGTGAATACCCTTGGGTATGGCATCATTATTCCTGTTATTTTTTCGTACTCCCAGAAGTTTGGCTTATCTGTTTTTGAGAACGGCCTATTGTTCTCAATCTTTTCGGTTTGTCAGTTTATTTCTACTCCGATTATTGGCAGAGCATCTGACAAATATGGGCGTAGACCATTATTAGTACTCTCTGTTGCTGGTACTGCAATATCATTTTTTATGATGGCATTTGCACCTAGCGCGATATTTCTTTTTATTGCTCGTGCTTTGGATGGTATAACAGCTGGTAATATTCCAGTTGCCTCTGCGGTGATATCTGACTCAACAAAACCAGCTGAACGTGCTAAAGGATTTGGAATAATAAGTGGTGCATTTAACTTTGGCTTTATATTCGGACCGTTGATATCTGCCGTAACTGTAGGATATGCAATGGAACTTCCATTTATAATTGCAGGTGTAATAACGGTTGTAGCTGTCATTTTAACAATAACAATGCTTCCAGAGACTAATCAAACCCTAGGTCAAGTTAAGAACGAAAAACTTTTTGATTTTCCAAGGCTTGCTCGTGAACTCTTTAGCGAAAAAATCGGTAGTATCTTGCTAATCACATTGGTCTATTCCACAGCTTTTGGAATGTTCATATACGCCTTTCAACCCTTCTCTATTGATGTACTGATGCTTTCTACAACTGAAATTTCCTCAATATTTGTTGTTTTTGGAGTAATTGGTCTGATAATGCAGCTCTTTGGGATTTCTTACATCACAAAAAAGTTTGGTGAGCGTAAGGTTTATACATATTCATTCCTTTTTGTTGCTGTTGCTTTTGCTATGATGTTTGGGGTAAAAACCTTAATCCCTTTTATTTTGATTTCTGCATTTTTGTCTATGGCTAATGCTGCAGTCTTCCCTTTAAGTCAAACTATTTTATCCAAGTCTGCGGATGATACAGAACAGGGCTCTGTGCAAGGTATCAACGCCTCTTACATGAGCATCGGCCAGATACTTGGTCCTTTGCTGGCGGGTGTCGTTGCTACTATCTCCATCTCCTATCCTTTTTTGGCTGGCGCATTATTAGTTTTAGTTGCACATCTTGTTTCAAGAAAAGCAGTAGTATAATTTCAGTAAGCTTATGAACATAGACTATCGGAAAGCAACAAAAGAAGATAAGCAGGTTTTGTTTGATCTTGCTGTTGAGTTTTCTAAATACAATTCCCAGTGTTCTGGGGATAAGGAAAAATTTCTTTGGGATGGTTGGGAACAAGACTTTGATGACGAAATTGGTGCTTCACTAAACAACCCATCTCATGTGTTTTTCATAGCTGAATCATCTGATGGTGAGCCTGTTGGTTATATTCTTGCGAGGAATTGTAGCGACTGTATGTATTTTATAATTGACGAATTGTTTATTACGGCTGAGGCGCGTGGACAGAAAGTTGGCGAGAATCTTTTAAAATTAGCAATAGAAGAAGGTAAAAAGTATGGAGTTAAAATTAAAGCAGAAGTATTTTTTTGGAACGAATCTGCTAAGAAGTTTTATTTGAAACATGGATTTAAAGAGGATTCAGTAGTCCTGGAACTTTAAGCCTCTGATTATGTACAATTATTTTAATGCTCGCTAAACCTTATCTGAGATTACTCGAAAAGATTGATGATTTTACTGCCTATGAAGTAGATGGCCAGTACATTCGTAACAATGTGAACCGCGAATTTACAAACTTCGGGCAACACTACAGATTTCCTTTCATTCCTAAATATGAATTTTGGCTTGATAAAGAGTATGCCCCAGGAGAGGGCAACTATTTTATTGATCACTTAATCATTGAATGGTCCCTGATGAATGACGGTGTCTCCTATGACGATGCTTTAGGTAAAGCAGACGCTGCCGAAAAAAGAGAACGCCTTAAACATGAGTTACTTACCACAGTTAAGGAAAAAGTAACAAACCTTTTTGGATTAGTTCCTCGTGAGGTATACGTTGGGAATCTTGGTAAATTCGGTGAAGTAGAGGTTTGCATTGTGAACGGTGAGGTGGTTAGGAACTTATTTTTTATTGATTTTACAGAGGGTGGCCATCACTTTGTGTATGACTTTGTACCTTTACAGGAGGTCTGGCTGGATAATGATCTCAACCCTATCGAAATGGATTACGTTTTGTTACATGAACTACATGAACGCTATCTTATGTCTCAAGGATCTGAATATAGCGCAGCGCATAGATCGTCAAGCATAATTGAATATAAATGCCGTCGAGACCCAAAGAAGCTTGACGAATGCCTGAACGAAGAAGTCCTGAAGAATAAGAGTTTAGTTGAGGTTTAGCACTTCCCTACAATACGAGTTCAAAAAATACAAAAAATAAATACAAGACAATCAATAAAAATGCTTCCCGTCTTTCGAACCTTTTGTTTAGTGCAAATACCAAAAACAAAACAGCACCCAGTGGAAGCAACAATACATTAGATTTTAAGCCATGTCCTAACGTGACAGGGCTTCCATTTATAAATATTAGTAAGCTTAGTAAAAGCGTGTTAAGTGATGCAGAACCAATGTAATCACCCAGTGCAATATCTTTTTTATGCCCAATAAGGGATCTTATCAGAATGGTTAGCTCTGGTATGTTTGTACCTATTGCCAAAAACAGAACACCAATTATGAAAGGATCAATATTTAATTCACTAGAAACAAAAACCAATTTATCTACAATTATCTTGCTAGCAATACCAATAAGTGCCGCACCAGCCACAACTTTCAATGTTTCTTTATAAACATTAACTTGGGAGTGGCTAAGTCCTTCTTCAATGTTATCAAGCAAGTTTTTTTTGCCGGATATAGTGAATAGTAAAAAAAGATACGAAAAAAACATTATCCCAGCATCTATAAAACCTAAAGACTTATCTAAAACTAGTAAAACTGGTAGCGATATAACCAAATATGCAATCGGTAAATTGATTTTGTCCTGTTTACCGTTTACCGAAATTCCATTGCAAATTATTACTTGTATAGGAACCACACATAATGTCAGGAATGCAGATGCTCCAATTAGATTACCAACAGAAATGCTAGGTGTACGGTCGATGATTGAGGCTAGCCCAACTGATATCTCACTTATCGATGTTAAAAATCCGAGTGCAAAAAAAGAGACAAGAAAAGGGGTTACATGAAGCCTTTTTGATAATTTTTCTATTCCTATTACGGTTAATCCAGAACTAAACCATAAAACTATGAATGCAAGCGATATTGCCAACCCGATTTCAAGCATATACTTATTGTACTTTATAAAGAGGCTTTGTTTGAAGTATAATATCTATATGGCAGAAAGTAATTTTGAATCCTTGCCTCCAATAGAAGCTAGGGAGCGCACATTTGCACAAGATTGTGTTGAACTGACGAATATTTTAGGTGTAGAACAATTGGCCTTGGATTTTGACTTTAATCAAGATCCCGAAATCTTACTAGCTGATTTAACAGAATTGGTTGACATTGGTATCGTTGATCCAGATTGTGCTCCAGAGAAAAACATCCAGCGTGTTATTGCAAACGTTGCTTTGCTAACCTTTTATGAGCGTATTCCTTCATATGATATTACAGGTGAAAAATACTCTGTTACCGTAGATGGTATTGCGGACCACCTTGATGAAGAAATTTCCAAAAAGATGGTATTTTTTCAAAAGCTTGAAGATGTAGCAAATATTTCCCTAGAGGAACACTTTGAGCTGTTCCCGACGCATCACGATGAAATAACCCGGTTAAGAAATGATTCGTTGAATGCTGCAGTTGGTCAGCTAAACTTGGATTTTTCAAAAAATACTTCCGATCCGCAAGGATCCTTTCTAAGAGTTCCGCCCACGGAAGGTGTAGACCAGAACTGTGTATATTTCACAGCTGTCACCATGTCTACAGCATTGCGTATGGGGATTCCAAAGAAGGATGTAAAAATGTTTCTTGCTGGTTACCACGGTGGAGCATTAATAAACAACTTCCCTTATTCTGGATATTTCGGTGTTATGGATCCCTACTCTCCAAAACTAAGCGTGGTTAGCTCTTATTCCTCCGTACCTGCAGATAAAGTTTTTTCGACATCTAACATACCTGATTATCCAACATATGGGGCCTTCTTTAAGGACTCTGATCATAATCCTCTTGTTTTTCTTAAAGAACCATTCAATTCTTCTTCAATTTCCTTTTTGTCCCCAGAGGATGGTTTGCTTGCTGCTGAATTTGCACTTCTGGGACAACATGCTTATCAAAACGGTGATAAAAATCTTGCAAAGCACTATCTCACTAAAGCCATGCAATTTGACCCTAACAATTCTTTTGCGCAACACCTCTCTCAACGAGTTTAATCTTTTGTTTTCTTGACAGCTTTTTTATTTGATTCTCTCGCGCAAGAGCTTCGCTTAGCGTATTAAATTCCTCTCTATAAACCAATTTCACAGGTCTTCTTGTACGTGTATATTTGGCACCTTTATCCGACGTGTTGTGTTCAATGATTCTTTGTGTGGCGTTTTTGGCGTAGCCGGTGTAAAGTGTTTTGTCCGAACATTCAGCTATATAAACATAAAAGCACATGTTAGGAGAAAGTATATCAAACCTGAATTTACAGCTGAGGTGTTAATATAAGGGCATGTTTAAAAAGTTAAGCTTTTTACTTTGTATCGTTATTATTTTTGCAGTCCCTTTGTTTTATAGCTTAGGGAACGATATGGTGGCGAAAGACGATTTTCATTTCAAAAACTGGTCATATGTGTTTATGAAAGAGTTTGAGTCTGGCAAATATGATCGATTGTATGTGTCTATTCAACCCGGTGCGCTAACTATTTATTCCAATATCATAGGCTTCAAGAGTCTTTATTTCGCAAAAGATAAGTTGGACTTGGTGGCAGCTGAGGGAAAAGATTTTGAACTTTTGCTGCATACGGCGCAAAAAATTCCAAAATCTTTCTTTATACTGATTCTTGGTGTAAGTACTATCTATCTGCTGAAAACATTGTTTAGTACAAAACTTGCTTTAATTTTTGGAGTAATTCTAGCTTTTGAACCATATCTTATTGGTCAATCACGAGTTATTCAAACAGATGCTTTACCAATGTATCTAGGTTTTATGGTTCTACTGCTTTTAGTTTATTTTCGGAGACTTCCTACGTACAAGAGCATATATACAATCATTGTTGGAATTTTGACTGGTTTAGCAATTATTGAAAAATCACTATATTTTGTACTTTTTGCAGTTGTAGCAATAGACTTTTTATTTCATAAGAATTTTAGGTCAATCTTAGTTTATACCTTTTCAACTTTTATAACTATGTTTGTGCTGTTCCCAGCTTTTTGGGGAGATTTCTTTTTTACTTTGTATCGAATAACCATCGGCTCATTTATATTTGGTGTTCAAGGACTTGATACCGAGACGTTTAGTTATGAAAAAACCCAGCATATTCAATCATGGCCATATTACTTTAACTTTTTGTTACATAAAGTTAGTGAGTTTGTTTGGCTAGGCATTGTTTTACTTGTTGTGCAATTGCATGATTGGAAAAAATATTTGCGAAGAGAAAATTTCTTGTTGGTAATGTTTCCGGTTGTACTTATGTCTGTATTATTGTTTGCGGAAAAAAAGATTGGTAGATACACAGTTGCTGTATTTCCCTACTTATTGCTTGTTGCTGCCTTTGGTTATTACACGCTGCTGGAATCCAAAAAAGGTGTATTAGTTTTGATGCTATTGCTTATGTTTGGTATACGAATCACTCAACTCATTAGTTTATTCCCTGACTTTCTTATGTATCAGAATCCAATTGCTTTCGAAGCAGGTTTTGATAATTCCCGCGAAGATTGGGGTTCTGGCCGTAAAAAGCTTGGTCAGCATTTAGTTGAAGTTTTTGGTGCGGATCGAAAGGTTTACGCCACTGACTACACCACTTTATATCTATTTTATCCAGGTGAAGTGTTGAGTAAAGACGACATGCAATGCGATAGTCCATACGACTTGATCGTAACCCAGAGTCCTACCGAAAATGTTTGTGATGAAGAGATTTATCCAACTGAAAAATATACTCTTTATGATGACTTACACTTCTATGTCTACTATAATCAGTAAATGAACTATATAGTACAAAGACATCCCAGAGATGAACTACACCTTGTTTTATCTTGATGGTCATTGTGTCGCTGGAGGTAGTTCTTCTCCTGAAGGTGTGCCCCATTCTTATTGGAGCTCATTTATTAGTGTTGATAATGTTGATGAAATTGCAAAAAAAGCGATAGCTCTTGGTGCAAATGAGTTAGTTCCACCAATGGATGTTGCTGATGAGGGACGTTTTTATGGCATTACAGATCCGACCGGAGCTCAAATAATGTTCTGGCAACCTAAAAACCATATTGGCGCTCAAATAGTAAACACTGTTGGTGCAATGTGTTGGAATGAGCTGTATACCCCTGATTTAGAGGTAGCTAAGAAATTTTACACTCAACTTTTAGGTTGGGAATTCGTTGAGGTACCTGAGATGGATAATTACACTGTGATCAAAAACAACGGACGCAGCAATGGTGGTGCTATGAAACTAACACCAGACATGGGAGGTTTTCCACCTAATTGGACTGTATATTTTACTGTTGCAAATGTGGATGATTCATTGAGTAAGGTTAAGGATTTAGGTGGCTCTGTACATATGGGTCCTATGGATATTTCTGCGGGTAAAATTGCTATGGTTGCTGATTCTGCTGGCGCTGGGTTTATGCTAATAGAAACCTCTATGCCTCCTGAGGAATGGGTAGAATAACTTTTCTAGACAAAAAAAAGGACATTATCTCTTTTGAAATAATGTCCTTCTAGGACTATTTACTCATTGGGGTAGATTCCACCTCCAATGGCAACCACTTCCACAAAGTGAGGATGGTATCTTTCACCATCTAGATATACGGTTACTTGATCTGGGTATAGTATATTGCTATATCCTAGGTTCCCATAAAACCCTTCTATAGCATTAATACTGCCCCCTTCGTGGGCTTGTATGAACCCTATACCCAGAGTTTTAAGGTTATAAACCAACTCACCTTCACTCTTAAGCCATACCACGTAGCCATCCAACACCGTTACTACATAAACTTCTGGTTCTTCATTAAAGTTTTCTTGATACACTATGTGTACCAGATCGCCGTATTTTAGAACCGCATAAAAACGGTGTGACGCAG
The DNA here is from genome assembly GCA_964643995.1 of uncultured Candidatus Saccharibacteria bacterium. Classification (GTDB taxonomy): domain Bacteria; phylum Patescibacteriota; class WWE3; order UBA101185; family UBA10185; genus CAZXUJ01. The sequence goes on along the minus strand of CAZXUJ010000002.1, from coordinate 33,853 downwards.
TATTTTCGTAAAGTCCAATTCTCTCAAAATTTATGTCAATGAGCCAAGTTTCATATTCTGCACCAAACTCAACCTGTGGCAAATTGAAATTACCTTGATTGTTTTCGGTATGAATCCTGACGATATTGTGAGACACTCGGTCTACGATAGCACTGTCTTTCAGTGCTGATCCAAACAGATGTTGATTGATTTCAATTTCATATGTTTCATTGTCAACCCACCTCCCCAACGTGGGTTCCACGGGCCAAAGCCTCAAGGTTACGCCATCAAAGCACTCCCCCCCAGGTATTTCGCCACAAGGGTTAGTTGTAGCCGTTGGGACGCTTGTGGGTTCGGTGGTCGGAGTCGCTGTCGGCTCAGAGGTCGGGACTACAGTTGGGGTGCTTGTCGGCTCAGAGGTCGGGACTACAGTTGGGGTGCTTGTCGGAGTTGGAGCTGTGGTTGCTTTTACAGTAGGTTGTACCGCCACCGTTGCACCAACGGGCTCATCCTTACACGCCACCAAAAGCACCATGAAAACGGCCATTAAAACCAAAATCTTGCGTTTCATTTTTCACTCCTTGTGAATTGTGTTATGAATTAAGTGAATTCTTAATTCTGTAACCATGTTACACTATAGATCATAAGGAAGTGTTACTGAAAGTGAGTATTTATGAGTTTTTATTTAGTGGATGCGTATCGGCAAACGGCATGGGGTATTTGTCTTTGTAGTAGTCTATTTTGGTTTTTAGTTGCGCTAGATCCAAGGTGTTATTTATAGCTGTTCCGTGTTCACTCCAGTGGTTATATGAGTCACCTGACAGTCTCCAGTTGGTTACTACACTTTCAACAGTTTTTTCGTCATATCTGTTATGGGAATATAGCAGCAGGGCCAACCCGTCTACCACATTGGTAGTAGGTTCACCTTGAACAAGTTTACATGCATGCAACTCCTGCCCTGAAGAGTGCATCATAACCTCCTGTGTAAAAACACCGCTTTCTTGTGCCACCATATATGCATACGCCATTTTATATAAACCGGTTTCTAGTGTTGCCTCGTGAGGTTGTCTAGATAGCTTTCGACCAAGTGATGTCCTATAGTTTTTGTACCTTTCTACAATTGAGTGATGTACACCGACCATGTAATTATCTAGGTCGTGGGGCACTTTGCCTTGCTCGTCAAGTGCATTATTTACGAAATCAGCAAATGTTGGAAGCATATCCTTTTCTACACCGGTGTATATATCCCCAAGCTCCGGTGCTAGTGCTTGTGAAAGTTCAAGTTCTTGAATGAAAGTCTGGTAAAAGCCTAATAGGTTAACCGCCATTCCTCTAGATGCCATTTCTTGCAACCGTACTCTAATTACATCAGCGAAGTTTTCGAATCCTCTGTCTTCTAAAAAATTACCCTTCATGTTTATAGAATCTCCATGTAATACTTTTACTAAAGTACTAGCATGCCTCGTTTCTATATCATTAATATCACGAGGTTTTATATCGAAAATAATACTGTTTTCCATCGAGAATTTTGTGGATCTTGCCACTGCCTCAAGTGCATGAAGATTGCCGGTGATTCGATTTCAGCTTTATCCATATACGGTAGGGTATCCATAAGTACAGCTTTTATACCTTCGACTCTGTTTATTGGTATACCAACTGTGCGTTTAGGTCCCTTTATTGCAGCTCTCGAGTGTGGTGCGGGGTTATCCTCTATGGGGAACGCAGTTTCCATAACATTGTATGGGTCGTTAAGTGTGTATGCTATTTGCCCGTTTTCTAGTTTAGCCGATACAGTTAATGTCTCATGCATATAGAAGGATCTTTCAACTGGGAGGCCGTTTCTCATGCGATTTTCATTATCAGCAATAATACTTTTCGTTCTATTTCTTAGGATAGCTAATTCAACTTGATCTTTTCTCGCATCTAGCCATTGTATAAGTTCTGTTGCTGCTGCAATCTCATATTCCTCGAAAGCCTCCGGTTTTACGATATCCAAAGGTACCCCACTGGCGGTTGTAACTCTTTTTGTTACAGTTTTAGATTTGATCTTTACTGTTGAAGGAAATTCCAATTCATTTGGATTGCCTATAACATCTATATCAATATCAGAGAAACCTAAAGGGCTGAGAGTATCACCACTAGTTGAAAAAAAAGTTCCTCCGGTAAGCATGTTAACTACATGTGAGCCTTTGATTCTAAGTTCAGTAACGCCTTCTGTATTTAGTAAGGTCTTCAACACCTCTTGACTGTCTTCGTCGAAAAACATATCAATCCTATGTTGTGGGATTTCTTCAGCACCTTTAATTTCTAGCGCATTCACATAAACAACATTTCTTTCAGAGTCATACTCATACTGTGTTGTATATTCCAATTCTTGGGTTTCTGTTGCTAACTGTGTCATTGTTTCTCAGTTAAAATATAACCTACACCTTTCACTGATTTAATCTCTAGATTTTTTGAATTGATTTTTTTTCTCAGTTCCGAAACCACTTTATTAATGGCCCAATCACTGTAGTTTTCGTCAGCTTTATCTCCCCAGAGCGCTTCTGAAATATCGTCTCGTGTAATGGTTTCGTCTTTGAATTTGCTTAACAAGCTATATAGTATTTGTTCTTGTCCTGTTAATTTAAACTCATTCTTAGTTTCTCTTGGTTTGCATCTTTCTGTTAGGAAAAAGTTAAAAAGCGGATTCATAAATAAATTCAAGCCTATGTTAGCTAGATATTCGTTTGGTGTGCCTGTTATCAAGTCATCGTAGCTTTTATCAGTGAGTGAGCTTACTATACTTGCGTATCTTGCATCTAGCCACTTTGCATCAAGAGTTTCATAGAATTTTTTAAAATCTTTTTTCAGTAACTGTTCTAGTGCTTCATTATCTTCTTTCCATTTATAGTAAAGATAAATTGCTACTTTTGGATCACCCTCAGAAAATTCACTAATAACGCCTACTATTTTGTCGTTCGCTTTTGTATTACTTTTTTTAATCTCATTTTGCAGCAGGTGTGTAATTTCTGGAGCATCAAAGTATAATTCTTTACCCCAAACAATATTTTTGCTTAAAAACCCTCCAATGGTTTCCAATCCATCGTAGGAAAGTAACGTGTTGTCCTTTTGATTAATGAAAATAAAGCCTGTGTCAGTAAAACTTATCAATCTAAGTGAGTCAATTAATGCAATACATTGTGGATCCTTATCGAAATAAAGTAGTCCCCCATCACCTACCACAAAAAACACCTTCCTTTTTTGTTTAACTAAGTCTCGTATGAACTCAAAATATCTGGGAAGATCAAACTCTCCAATTGGTATATCCTCAACAAATTGCAATGATTCGTTAAGTGCAATATCTTGTGAGAGTATATATTTTTGCAGGTCTATAAATATAAATACGTGCTGATCAAACCTTTTATCTTTGAAAAGCCTTTTGTTAGCGACAATGTACTTTAATCTACTGGTTATTCCAACACTTTTAAATGTATAGATATTTGAAGTATGTCCCTCTAGAGCTTTTTCAATGATCTTTTCATAATAAATTTCAAATTTTTGGAATGTAAAGCTCGGCAAGTCGAATGATTCGTAGATGTTTTTTAGGTCAGGCATATGTATATTATGCCAGTTTATTAGCATAAGGTGAATGTGCTAACATTACCCTAATGCTCACTGATTTCAAAAGAAATGAATTCCCCCAAGCACCTCTCTTACGTAAGATAATTGGCCCAAGTTTTGTTATTCTTGGACTAGGTTTAGGTAGTGGCGAACTCATATTGTGGCCTTTCTTAGCATCAAAGTTTGGTATGGGTATTATTTGGGGGGCTGTTATTGGAATAACCTTTCAGTTTTTTATGAATATGGAAATTGAAAGATATGCTTTAGCCAGAGGTGAAAGCGTCTTTGTAGGTTTTTACCGTAAATTTAAACTTCTTCCTGTTTGGTTTATTTTATCTACTTTTCTTCCATGGATATGGCCTGGAATTGTAGCATCCTCTGCAAAGCTGCTTGGGTATCTGTTTGGAATACAAGATACCCAATATTTAGCAATTGCTTTGCTTATACTTATAGGAATTATTTTATCTTTGGGGCCAGTCCTTTATAAAACTGTTGAGGGAATTCAAAAGGTGTTAATAACTCTCGGCGTTCCAAGTATATTTTTGCTTTCTATTTACCTTGCAGATAAATCTATTGTAGTTGATACTTTACAGGGCATTGTCGGTAAAGGTGATGGTTATTGGCTAATTCCTGTAGGTTTACCTTTTGCAACATTTTTAGGTGCTCTTGCTTATGCCGGCGCAGGTGGAAATCTCAATTTAGCCCAATCAAATTACATTAAGGAGAAGGGTTATGGTATGGGTAAATATGCTGGCCGCATCACCAGCCTACTAACAGGCAAAAGTGAAGAGATCTCTTTAGCGGGTACTACTTTTGATGAATCCCCAGAAAACCTCGCCCGCTTTCGTACATGGTGGAAAAATATAAACATAGAACACTTTTTTGTATTTTGGCTTACAGGGACTGTGACAATGGTTTTGCTCGCAATGTTGGCTTACACAACATTGCATGGTACAGCAGGTGCAACTTCAAATATTACATTTGTTATCAATCAGGCTAATGTTATTGGTGAATTACTTTCGCCAACTGTCAAAATCTTTTTTCTTATCATTACTGGTATCATGCTTTTTGCAACGCAACTAACTGTTTTTGATGCAACAAGCCGTATACTTTCAGAAAATGTTGTTTTAGTTTCTAATGATCGCATCAAGGAGCGCTTCTTACCAAAGGTTTATTACAGTGTCTTATGGATACAGATAGCCTCAGGTATTGCGATTTTCTTGCTTGGTTTCACGGAACCTCTTCAACTTGTTGTTACAGCAGCCGTAATGAACGCTATAGCAATGTTTGTTCATAGCGGTTTAACACTTTGGTTAAATATGAGCTCTCTTGGTAAGAACATAAGACCATCCGCTGTCCGAATAATGATTATGTCGGCTGCATTTCTGTTTTACGGCGGTTTTAGTATCTTTACAATCGTGGATCGTATTTTTTAGCCGATACTTGAATGGCAAATTTTCCTGATGAATATCATAAATTAGTTAACGACTTGGAGAACCAGCTAGTTATTGGCCACAATGGTGTGCTGAGAGTAAAGACGTTTTAGAACGCGAAAAAATTATAACTGGCATGATTCTAGTGCAACGCACGTCTTGGCATAACGCTAACATTGCACTTAAAAATCTTAAGGACGAGGGGCTGTTATCCATACAAAAAATTTCAGAACTGGCGGATAAATCCACCCGCTTGATGCTACCCCTTTGAGTCTGTCTAGTTCCTTAAGTACTAAATAAAATACTGATACTGAGAGTGCCGTGTAAAAAGATGCAGAAATTCTCCCTAGAGCTACCAGCCTTGCTAAATCCGCACCATAGTAAAGTGCTGGTATCTTTTTAAGCAATATTGGTAAAGCATAAAATGGTATTGCCATCAACCCCGATTCATCCCGTCGATGGTGTCTTTCGAGAAATATAGAGTACCGTTGTTTAGCATTTCATACGGTAAAAATGTCGCTGACGTTACATCGTAAGAGGTGAGAATCCTCCTATATACACCGGTGTTTACGCTCTTGGTGTAGTCTATTGGCAGATTAGTCAAAAAGTAATCAAATAATAGATATTGCTGATTTGTTACTTGCTGAAAAAGCTGGCCGAATGCCTACTGATACGATTTATGGTTTGCACTGTATCGCATCAAGCAGTGCTGCTATAAAGAAAATATATGATATCAAGCATCGTCCAGAACAAATGCCTTATATTACCCTAGTCATTGGCGTTGCAGAATTAGTGAAATTTGATGTTGTTCTGAATGAGTTCGCATTACATTAGAAAGTGGGCTTGTAAAGATAAGATAAGTTTTGTTTAGCAAGTGTTGACATGTTGTATTTCACTCATATAGACTAATATTTTGATGAGATTTTCCCCAATTAATTTTAAATGTCCGCTTACAAGCGGAAACGTATATTTTTTTTAAAAGCCGAAAGGCTTTTTTTATGCCCTTTTTAGGGTAGAGGAGGTAATGATGCACGACTTACAAAGTAACAATTTTAGATCCTTAATCAAGATGTACTCGTCTTTAACTTACGGATCTATGGAGTACTATAGAAATCTTGGACTTCAATATGTAGACGTTCCTGCAATCGTTGGCATTACGGGTGCTTGCGAAAATGTAGATACTCTTTTTCGGGTTGGTAACAGATGTGGCCTACCATTGTTTTTTACACAAACCGGACAGCTTGCACTAGAGCAGGTTTTACAAGGAGCCCACGGAGTTTATACAATAATTAACAGTGGTCGTGACGAGGAGTTAGAAGATGCAAGACATTTGCGCCAGTTTCGCTTAACTGAAGAGGAGTTTGATTGTAAGAGTGTAGGTATGACTCGCGACTCCTACGATGAAGAAACTATGTATGAGGCTTTACTAGAGCACATAGAAAATGCTACTAAGGCGATGATTAAGTCAGTTGTTGACGATAATCACATAGCCTTGGATTCCGACTTTGGGCGCAAGTCTTCAGACCTTAATGCAATATTGAGTCGTCCTTACCTGAAAGTCGCTTATGAGGATGCTGTAAAAATGCTACAAAAAAATGGGTTTGAAAGAATTAGCTTTGGTGATGATCTTGAGTCCGAACACGAGGCAAAAGTTGTTGAACTAATGAATAAGTCTGCTTTAGGATCTGATAGCACAATTGAGACGTGGTCCCCCGTTTTGATTATGAAATATCCTAAGGACATTAAATTTTTTAACATGAAAGTTAGTACTGATGACCCACGTGTGGTATTATCGGCCGATTGTGTTTTTCCTTTCTCTGGAGAGTCTGTTGGTGCGGCCGTCCGTGAACATGACGGTGTGAAACTTTTGGTTAGATTGCTAACATCCAGAATGTATCGGTTGCACGAGATGCGTGGAGGTACCTATGAAGATTTTCAGTGGTATACCGAAGGTATGATCCTAGCCCAAAAAACCTTACCCCATGCAGGCTATGGCATTGGCAACGAAAGAATTATGCAGTTTATACTTGGTGCTAAAGATATAAGGGAAATATCGATTCTAAGTTTGATAAGTACAGAAACTAAAGATTGGAACAGCAAACAGCTTATGGAGCCAGCACTAATACCTATGGAGGCTACAACTGATGTCGAAATTTTGGCATCTGCAGAATAATTAATCCCTTTCGCTGGAGGTTATGTCGTCACCGTTTTGAATAGCTTCACTAGCATCAACGGTGTTGCAGATGATTCTTCTTAGGATTACATTGAAAGGTACGTTGTATAAGCCTTGTGTAATATAGCCCATTGCAGTAGAGAGTGCCTTAGGTCCAAAGGCTGGATTTGCATTTGAATCGATAAAATAATATCTGCCTGAGGCATCTATTCGTATGTCAAATTTGCCGTAATCAAGCATGTTGGTTATATAAAACGCTCGTCTTACATACTCTTTCAACAATGAATCCTCATACTTAACGTACCTGTATATGTCATCCTCTTCCTTTACTGCAGCTGGAATCACCCACTGATCCTCAAAAGTAGTGATTATGTATTTTTGATCAGGTTTGTTAAATATTTTTTCTCCCATGTATATTTTAATATTGCTTCCTTGCAACACAATGGCTACAGCTTCCCTACCTGCAATATATTCTTCGACAACAACCTCTTGCCCGTACGTTTTCATTAAGTATGTCAGTCTCTCCCTGAGCTGTTTTTCGTCCTCGGATATTGCCGACTCATTTATTTCTACCCCACCATGGATTTCGTTTAGCTTCGAAATTAGTGGGAAACGTAGATCTATATCAAGTTTGTCGTTAGGTGTGTGAAAAAGTTGAAAGTTCGGAACCGGTATACCGGCGCTTTGCAAAAGCTTTTTTGAAAGAAATTTGTTGTAACATAGGGCGAGCCCCAATAATGTTGCTCCTGTAAATGGTATGTCTAGCATATCCAAAATCCCTGGAATAGTCGAAGCAAGATATTCCAGACCCTTTACTGAGTCCACTAGGTTAAATACCATGTCCGGTTTATATTCTTTAAGACTTTCCACTAGGGAATCATCTGCTGGTATAGTTCTGCAATCAACACCAAATCTTCTTATTTCCTCTGCAATAAACTCCGCATCTTTGCCTGCATCTTTTTCTGTAATATATTGTTCCTCTGTTGGAAAGTATTCTCGCTTTACGTGACTGTACACGATGGCAATTTTATTAACATACTCTGGTAGTTTTAATCCATTTTTTACTTGTCCGGTTTGATAATTTTCATTATTTATCTTTTTTTCAGTTAGAGTGCGTTTATAAGCGAATTCGCATATTTGAAGTATGGTTTCTCCCCAATTGTACCCTAAAGCCTCCGAACACCTAAATACCTCACAGCTTTCATTTTCTGATAAAACATTGATATATGGGTTAGCATTTACATCTATTACATAAATGTCGCTATTTTTACAGCGCAAATCAATGCGCGCATAATCGCGCATACCCAAAGCCTGATAGGCCTTTATAGCTGTTTCTTGTAACTGTGTATATAAATCATTTCCGTTGGACTTAGTAACCAGTTCATAAATGCAGTTTTTATATTCTTCTGATGCGCTGTTGAATTTTGAGTCTTTCGTATAAACGCCACTAACATTTGAGTCCTTATATATTAATTTTATTATCGGGAGCGCGCTAGGGCTTTCATTACCCCAAACTACACAAGTAAATTCTTCGCCATCAATAAATTGTTGTGCTATAACATCCGTATCCACTTCAGAAAACATCCGTTTTGCTATGTTCTCCAGCTGTTCCTTGTTTTCTACAACATTGTCTTTGTGTAATCCCGCAGAAGCATGCAAAGAGTTGGACTTAGCAATCATTTTTCCATCAAACGTTACAGTGTTAAAAACAGGATCCTTTTTTTTGATAAGGTAACTGTTTGGAGTCAGAACATTATGGTTTCCAAGTATGGTCGCAATCTCGTATTTATCAGCCGTTAATTCTAGTATTTTTGATGAAGCTCCGGTAAATCTAAAACCCAGATCCTCGTATACTCTTGCAACTTTGTTTTCTGTGCCCTCTTTGTTTCCCAGTTTTTCACACCAGTTAAACACGACCACTTCATTTTTGTTGTACTTTTTCAAAATTTCGCGCAGGTCGTTTTCAGTCTCAACTTCCTCAACGGTAAGTTTCACATTGTACTGAGCTAATTGTGCAGTTAGTTTTTCTAAATAGTTTTTTTCTGCTGCTAACTCGTCTGGGGTATAGGTATCATCAAAATCAGAGACCATTAAAATTTCTTTTGTATGGATTTTATCACCTAATTTTGACACAGAACTATTATACGTCTATATCACATGTCGTAAAGATGTTACAATCTTTTTAATATGCTTGGTATCGTTCCCGCACATATATTTGCTCTCGTGATCAATGTTCTTAGTGGAATAGGAATTTCGCTTTCAGTTATTTTTATCATTCTTGCAGGTATTCAATACATGGCGTCTATGGGTAACAAAGAAAAAGCCGAAAGAGCCAGACATGCTTTGATACATTCGATAGTTGGCTTGATAGTGGTTCTCAGTGCTATAACTATTGTTTACGTAGTAGGCAATACTTTAGGTATGAACGTTTCACTTTTGGGGTTAAGTTCATTTATACCTTTTTAGTTTAGTTTGGTCTTTCCATTATGAGTTCATCATCTTTGGTTTCTATTATTTCGAAGCCGAGTTTAGAATATAGCCTTATAGCAGGAATCTGACTTTCCTTAACGTATAATCGAATCTTTTTAATTATTGCCTCATTGCTTACCTTAGTTAGAGCACTTTCTAAAAGAGCCTTTCCGACTCCTGTGCCGCGATTACACTTTCTTACATAAACTCCACCTATTATTGCTGTGTCTGTATCCTCCTCATCATCGTCTAGCGTAAGTCTAAGAACTCCTACTAACTCATTTTTGACCCTTGCCGCAAAAAAAGTTGTCATTTTTTCTGATAGTAACTCTTTCCAGTAACCATCCGGAAACTCCTGAGCTTCGGTATTGGTACTAGAAAATGCAATTGGCTCACAACGTAACGTTTCAAGTCTAATCTTTTTGTACTCCTTCCAGTCATTAGGGGTAAGTTGTATTATTTCAAATTCATCTATCATGCTTTTCTCTCAACTAACTTATTATAGTGTTTCAGCATTATATCTTTTACGTCATCTTTATGTTTAAAAATAAAAAATATATCATTTGGCCCAACAATCTCATTCCAAAATCCACGACTCATTGACCGCTTCACTAATGCTTCATAGTTATCAAAACTAGTCTCAGGTATTTCCAACTTGCTGCTCCCATTAGATAGTTAATATACATATCACTAACTCTCCTAAGCTAAATCTGAACAAACAATTTAAAACATGCATCTGACTTTGGAAGTATCATAAAGTAATTTTACATCATTAAAAGTATTATTCTTACGTTATAATTTACTCATGAAAATCAAAGTTAAACGATTCGATAAATTTTTACCATTACCCTCGTATAAAACTCAAGGTGCCGCATGCATGGATTTATGCAGTCGTGAAACTGTAACCATAAAAGCGCAAGATCTGGGCTATATTCCGTTAAATGTTGCTTTGGAAGTCCCTGAGGATTGTTGGGTTATGTTGGCAGCCCGCAGTTCTACACACAAATTAGGCTTAATACCTGCAAATGGTATAGGCGTTGGTGATTCCGATTTTTGTGGTGATAACGATGAGTACAAATTTATAGTTTACAACTACAAAAAAGAGGATGTTACAGTCGAAAAGGGTACGCGTATTGCGCAGTTAATGGTTGCGAAGTATGAACATGTAGAAATAGAAGAGGTTGGTCAAATGACAGGTCCGGATCGAGGTGGTCTAGGGACAACGGGTTTTCATGGGTAGTATACTGGGCGGTACCAATTAAACTAGAAACATATTCTAAGCAGCTACATTAGAATATTAGTAAATATTTGAATTTGGAGGACTTTATGACCGGTGTTTCTAGAGATATTAAAGATGAAAGACTTAACAACAAATACTTGCAGTCTTTGCAAATAATCCGGCTTATGGACATAGGCGCATAGCTATCGCTTTTTGTACAGGAAAAAAACGTGTAAGACGTGTTGAAAAAGTTTGGTATTAAACCCACCAAACGCAGATCCCCATTACGCAAAAGACGCGAGGAACGTAGATCAGATGCAATTTATCCTAATCATATCAAAAGCTTCGGCGTTTAAAACTGATTTAGGTATTGAATTTGATAGATTTGAAACAATTGGTGAGCTAGTTGAAGCTATCCATCAGCAAATTAATTACCACAATAACACTCTAATCCACACAACTTTAAAGATGAGTCCTGTCCAGTTTAGAAATAAATATTATCAAACACATCCCTCAGAATGCCAATTAAGCAAAGATATCTCAACAAAAATTGCATGGGAAAAAAGTTGTTGAAGAACGACCGTAAATACTACAGATTGTTTAATTGAATTGTGGATGCATTTGAAGTACCGTATATGTATAATGAATGTATTACATTTTATGAAACCAATTACGCTTCTAGTAGCTTTACTTGTAACAGTACCTTTGGTAAGTAAACCAATCTATAATATGGTCGAGGCAAATGTATTCAAACGTCCAACACCATTAAAACAAATGACAATGCTCAAAGTACAAAATAATACCATTATCGACGGAAGAGGACGAGAAGTCTATCTGCGGGGATTCCAAGGCCTTGGGTTTTATCCCATACCAGAAGCCATCTATTTTAGATTAGTCGATCAGAAAAAACTCAATCCAGAACAAATAGATGCCATTGCAACAGATCTTAATGCATATACAATTACTGATTTCGATATGCAAGAACTTAAAAGTACTGGTGCAAACACTGTCAGGCTTTGGATGCAATTGCATGAAATTCAACATGAACCTTACCAATATAGTGAAGTATCCTTACAGCTTCTTGAAAATACTATTAATAAATTTGGCGAAAATGGTATTCGCGTCGTATTGGTATTAGCAGGTCTTGGTTCGAATGAATATCCCGCCGAGGTCTTTTTCAAAAATAAAGGGATCGAGCTGTTTAACACACAAACTGATACCAAGAACCAAGCTGTGGCACTGTGGGGGGTCATTGCAAAACGGTTTAAAAACAATCCTTACATTGCCGGATATGATGTTGTAAATGAGCCACAACCTCCAACCAAAAAAGCTCTTCACGACTTGTATACAGATCTCATCACTGAAATCAGAAAATACGATCCAAACCACATGATTATCCTTCCCGTTGCTGAAAAGCATGAAGAGGAGTTTCAGTTGGGGGGAAACTATGCCGATACTAACATTGCTGCCACGTTTCATTTCTACTACCCACCCCAATTTACGCTGGATCAACTCTATGAGGCAAATCCAGGGCTTACGTATCCAGGGCAAATTGGCAAACAGTACTGGGATAAGAAATTATTAGCAACTATATTTGACAAAGCAGTAAATCTTCCTGAACTTAAGGGCAAACCAATATATGTCGGTGAATTTGGTGCCCATGGCATGCGAGATACTAGCGGTGGTCTACAATGGGTTGAGGACGTACTTTTTCTGATGAACGAAAGAGGTCTTCACTACACTATGCACAATTACAAACACAGAAATTTTCATGGATACTGGATTATGAAACCCGAGGCAGCCAAAGCCTTACAGGCAGCACTTCAAAAGCTTGCAAATGGTGAACTGAAATACAGTGATATAACACCTGAGCAGAAACAGCTTCTGACTACTGAAAAAAGTTATTACCAAAGAGCGGGTATCAAAACTCTTTTGCAAAAATACTTTACTGGGAAAAAGTAACTGCAAAGCAATCATTCACCAAAGAAGTAGAAAAGTCGAAAAACAATGATTAAATTCAACGGTGACATATGGTAATTATACACAGTTCCAAAGTTCAAATTGGCCTATGTTTTTATATGGTAGTTTGGAACTTGCAGTTATAGGAAAAATTCGGTGTTTTTCAATTTGGCTGAACGGCCTTTCTAGAACCAATACTTTATAACCTTTTGGGTATTTAAATGAAAACCCATATTTAGAGTTGTATGTTTCTCATTCCGTTGATGTGTCCTTAGTACCTTCAATGAATTCCGAAAGCGGTTTATATTTGGCAAGATTAATCTTTGAAGGTTCCTTATCAGTATTACTTACTACTTCAGTAATGTGTTACTCTTTGTCGGTATTGTCTGTTGTTTATTTCGTTGATATCCTTGGGCATATCCATAGTTTAATTATACAAAAGATTAGAAATTAACTAATAAGAATCTCTCATTTTTTGAGCAGTTTTCTCCCCAAAGGTTTTAATTGCAGGGTCAATGTCTGCATGCTTTAATCCATAACTTATATTAAATTCCAGATGGTTCTTAAATAAAGTACCCTTGCTATATTCAAGTACCTGTAGCAAACATTCAATCTTATCTAGTGCTTTAACTACTTTTGCTTCAAAACATTCCTGAGATTCATATCTTGGTAGCGCAGGATAGTCCTTCCAGTAGAACTGTCCTTTAAATCTTTCCATTTTCTTAAGTTTTTCGGAGAATGTAATAAATGAAATGAGTTATTCATGAAGATATTTTAAAAACTAATCTTTAATTCTTGAATAAATCCCAGGATTTATTTCTCTGTTGGTTTGCCATACTTGCTTTTGCGTGGTTAGCATAGGCGTAAATTTACCTTGTCTCTCAATATCAAGGACTTTTTCTAGTTCAGCTAAATATTGTAATAAGCTATCTTCGCTATTTCCATATGTACCAGCGCCTATTTGATCCATTACAGTTTCAACAAACATTCTTCTCTTGTTGAGATGCGCCGTAACCCCCGATTTTTCTTCCAAAGCTGGTAGATCAGCTGTTTTATCTAGCTGTTCATTAACTAACGCTACTTCGGCGCGCACTAGGTTTCCCACATCTGTTACAGTAACTTCTTCATTTGCTTCAATTTTATGAGTTATACAACCAAGCTCTTCAGTATATTTATGTCTACAGGATTCAATAGCCTCTGATGTAATTCTCCCAGCAATTGCTATATAAATTGATTCTTTGCGGGATTCTCTTGAATTTATTGCCGATTCTATAGTTTCTTTGTCTTTGCGAAAATATTGTTCCTCATGGACGTCATGCCGTGCGATAGCCGAAGCTATACGGGTGCTAAGTTCACCTAATGTTTTATCTTCTTGTCCTCTAATGAACGCAGCATCTCTTAAAGCAAATTGTGGCAAACTCCACTCTTGTTCTAGTTGTTCTAAGTAGTTATAAACGCCCGTAAGGTCAGTGTTTCTAGGGGGATCTCCAATGCTGTTAACAAGTTCTTGCAAAAACTGTATTGCCTCTAGCTGTTGTTCACTGCCTGAATCTCTTACCTTTGTAGAAAACTCTTGGGTAGTTGTATTTTAACTTCCTTTAGTTCAGTCTCTACAAGCGCTAAAAAATCAGCACTTTTAATATCTTCAGGAGCGTCTGCTGCCTTTTTTGCAAATTTTACCCTTGCTGTATCAACATCTCTACCTTCTGCAGTTTGCGGAAAAAATTCAATTGGTGAGGATTCTAGCATATTTAACATGAATAGATTTTACAAGTTTTTTTATTAAAAAGGAAGTATAAGTAAGTGTGTATCCCCTTTATAGGGCTGAGCATTAGAGTCTAGCACCATTTCGAGTGTAGTTCTATTACAGCTACATTGAGCATGTTTGAAATTCTATATTTTGAATGAAACTTCCTGTTCATTTGGATATTTAGCTTCTAATGCATTTATAGAGTTAAGCTGTAAGTAGACAAGAACTATATCGTAGTCTTTTGTAACTGTAACCATATGAAAGATAAATTTGTAGTTTTTTTCAGGAAAGAAATCTTCTTCAAGCATTTTTCCCAAAGAATAAACTAAAGTTTCAAACGGCTTAAAAGATGGAACAAAATTTGCATAATAGGATCCAATTATACTCTTGTCATACTCTTGATTAAATCTCATTTTGTTGACTTCTTTTAAGTAAATGTTTTTAATACTTTGGTCTGCAGTTAATATGTAAAAAGTATATAAAACGGGCTCGTCCTTTTTTTCAGGATCTGGTAAATAGCCCGTTAACTTTTTAAAGGGATATATTTGATAATTAGTTCCATTTAAATTGTAAGGCACTGTTATAGTTGCGAATTCTTCTTTATCTTCTAAATCAAATGAAGATGATGCTAAAAGCTTGCCTAGGTAATCCTGAGAAGATTTAGTAAAAGCGCTTACATTCATACAAGTAGTGTATTTCACACATAAGGTTTGGTCAATGGGGCTCAGTTATCCTGTAAGCGGTGTCTCCAGGATATATGGCTGCGCATAAGAATCTAGAACAATTTTACTCGCGAGGATATAAATGCGACAGTATAAAAAAGGCAAACCAACTATTTGGTAAAGTCATCTTTACTTATTTTCCATAAATTTTGCTTGTATAATCCAAATCAGTGAAACAACTACATGAAATACAGATGCAAATACTCCAACAGTTACTTTTTAGTGATTCGCTGAAATATTCTAATCTGAAGCCTGAGGAAATGGAACCAGCACAATTCGTTTTCCATCTAGATCGTCTATTGGAATTAAACTTAGTAGAAAAACAGGATAACCACTACGCTTTGACCCCAGCAGGAAAAGAGTACTCAAACAGAATGACTGTGGAAACTGGCAAAATAGAGAAGAATGTAAAAGCAACAACTGTGTTAGTTCCCTATCGAATTAATGGGGATAAAAAGGAATTTCTGACTTATAAGAGACTAAAAAACCCATTCTATGGATGTTTTGGATTTGCAACAGGCAAGCCTAAATGGGGTGAGAGCTTTGAAGAAGCTGCGAAAAGGGAGTTGTCTGAGGAAACCTCATTAGAAGGAACACCCAGGCTTTTTGCAATTAGGCATTATGTTGTAGTATCAGACGGAAAGATTGTAGAAGACAAACTAATGCACGCGTATGCCTTTGAGAATCCTTTTGGCGAATTAAACAGCAACAAGGAGGGTGAATTCTTTTGGGTAGCTGAGGATGAAACCCTGGAAAAAATAACTAAGCCACTTGAAGAATTCCATGAGTTTTATAAAGCTTTTAACGATTTCAACGGCAACGTTACTTTTGGTGAGATTAAAGTTACTACGGAGAATTTTTAATATGAAGATAGTAATTTGTGGGAGCATAAAACATTTAGAACAGCTGGTAGAGGCAAAGGAAATTCTAACAAGCCTCGGACTAGAAGTTTTATTACCCCATAAAGCAGAGTTTTTCCTTAAAGAAAATGACTTTGACGAGACTACTTCTGCAAAAAAGAAAAGTTGGTATATGAAAGAGCACCTAAAGACAATTGATCAGGGAGATGTTGTTCTGGTTATTAACGAGGATAAGAACGATGTGAAGAATTATATCGGGGGCAATACCCTATTGGAGATGGGCTATGCATTTTCCTCAGGAAAACCAATATTTTTGAAAAATCCAATACCTGAACTGTCGTATAGTGATGAGATACGGGGAATGTTTCCTACAGTTTTGAATGAAATAGAAGAAATAGTAAGTTATATAGAAGGTACAAAGCAATGAAAGGTGTAGTGCTATGTGGTTCTAGACGCTATAAAAAGGAAATGAGGGCTTTTGCAGAAAGTCTTAAAAAAGAGGGTGTAGTTGTATTTGAACCAACTCTTAACACTAACAGAAACATCGATACGCTTGCCCTTACTGTCACACAAAGATAGAAAACCTGAAGAATAAAAAACTTCTTCACTATATATATTATCGCCGTACAAAAAAGATTAATCCCAAGTGTGTGGAGGGCACATTGACATTAAAAGAGCTAGAAATGACAACAAAAGCAGCTTTAGATAGGTTTGATATTTCGCCTAAATTACGTGATTGGGCAATCGATTATTTGCATGAGCTAACTGACAATGAAATTACAGAAAGGCAAGAAATAGGTTTAAATGTTAAAAACTAGCTGAACACTGTTGAAAAACGATATGCCCTTACTCATGATTTGGTAGAAATCCAGGCTGGTGATACGGAGGCTCAAATGCATCAGAAGAGCAAAAAAACAATAAATATGTTAGCATTTTTTATATTTGTGTACTACATATGTAACCACCATTTCAAAAAAAATTTAGTTTTGTTCTAAATTGTTCTAGACTATTGTTATATTTGGGTGTACAATCTTATGTATGTCGGAAAAAGTTCCTATTGATGACGAACAATTATTACAAGCAGCAAGAGCTATTGATCCTCTAGGTGAACAACCTCCAGAACTCGCTGCAACAGCAGCTTTAAATCAATTCTACATCGCTAAAAAAGCTCATAACCGAGAAGCGTGGAATCGTAATGTTGAAGCAGCCGGGTCACGAGCTGCGGCGTTGCTTTTAGCTACTGGTATTGATGTTAGAGAACTTGGGTTTGTTATTGATTCCAGCATGTCACAAGTTGACGGCTTAAGAGATTTACCGATTAATACCTACCATGTGGTATTTATGGTTCAAGAACCTCTAAATAAACCAAGGGGCGAACAGGTACGCTTAGCTGTTAAACTTTTTGACGATCCAGGAGCTAATGACCATATATTTTTAGATTGCGGGAGTAGTCAAGTTTGGGTTACTACTTCTGAAGATCCATCAGATGAAAATGATAGAAGGATTGTAATAAGAAATTTCACACCAGAAGGATATCACGTCTTTGAAGCACATGAGAAAAATGACAAAGTAAATATTGAAGAAACCTTACACCTTGCTATAGAAACTTGGGCAAAGGACCCCAGTGCAGAAGCTCGTATGGTTTTTAATAAGGCTGACTAATACTTTGTATTTTATAATTATTAATTTGGTTGTTTCCATAGCCGCCTCATTGTATTTCGCCACTAAGTCCTACTTTATATTATAGTAACTCCTAAAATGTATAAGCAGTATTTACTATTTAAATTTGCAAATACAAGATTGCCGAAATTATTAGTAACACCTTAAATTTGGTTTCATTTTTTGAAAAAGGAAGACGGCTTCAATCTAGCTTTTTTAGCAATAATTGCTTAATCTTATATGTATATTGTGGAAGTAAAAAAAATGAGGTTATAGAGGCTGTTAAATTGCATTTGATTTGAAATATAAAGATTTATAAAACTTAAGTAATAAAATAAGTATTGATGTAAATTTTGAAAATGAGAGTGTATGGTTGTCTCAAAGGCAAATGGCGGGAGTATTTGGCAAAACAATACCAACGATTAATGAGCATATAAAAAGTATTTATACTGAAACAGAACTGAAACAGAACTCAACCATTAGGAAATTCCGAATAGTTCAAAAAGAAGGAAATAGTGGGGCGCATACGGTAAATTTGACACATATTCTGGGAATCTCCATTAGAATATTAGTACTAAATTAAATATTTTAAGGACTTTTATGAGTGTTGTTTCTAAAGATATTAAAGATGAAATTCTAGCTAAAATTAAACAAGGTAATGCTGTTATGGACCTATCAAAACAATACGGCGTTCACTTTAAAACCATATATAGTTGGCTTAGAAAGACTGCTGTAGGTAGTGTTTCCACCTTAGAACATTCTAAGCTCCAACGCGAAAACGCCGCTCTAAAAGAAATCGTAGGCATGCTCTCTTTGGAGCTAGCTAAGTTTAAAAAAAAGCAGACGTCAAAACACTTGTAGTTACCAGATCTCAAGCAGATAAAAACATCTCTAAAACAACTAAATCCTTTATCGCCGGCCTTTTCGACTTCTCCAGGTCCTCGCTGTATTACCAGTCTAAATTAACCGGTAAAGATATCCGTCTTAAAGCGTTAAGCCTTTCTGTAATTGTAAATAACCCTGCCTATGGATATAGACGTGTCGCTTTGGCTTTAAATATGGGTGCTCGTACCATTAGGCGGGTTATGAAAAAGTTCGCAATTAGACCTACCACACGTAGGTCCCCGTTACGGAAAAGACGTGATGAACGTAGACCTGATGCAATTTATCCCAATCACATTAAATCATTCTGCCCAATATCTCCAAACCTTGTCTACGTTGGTGACTTTACGTATATAAGACATAACGATAAGTATATCTATCTTGCAACCTATATGGATCTTTTTACCCGTGAAGTCGTTGGTTGGTCCATATCAAATAAACATACCAAGTTTCTAGTACTTGATGCCTTGCTCTTTGCTTTTGAAAGCACCGGATACAAGTTACCAAAATTCATTCACACAGACCAAGGCTCTGAATATACCTGTAAACAATACACTAGTTTTGTCCAAAACCTGAATATAAACGTGTCTATGAGTAAAAAGGCTAGTCATTGGGAAAATGGTTATCAAGAATCCTTCTACTCAAACTTTAAAACAGATCTTGGTATCGAATTTGATAGATTTGAAACAATAGGCGAGCTTTTCGAGGCCATACACCAACAAATAAATTATCACAATAACACTCGAATACACACAACTCTAAAGATGAGTCCTGTTCAATTTAGGAATAAATATTATCAAACACATCCCTCAGAATGCCAACTTTAAAAAAGGGGTACTTGACACTCCCATTGAAAAACCTAAAAGTATTAATTCGTCGTTTTTTATATCTTTAAGTAATTTCCTCGCTTGCTCAATAGTAGCTGTGAAGCTGTATTTATCCATTTCATCAGGTATATGAGGCCAAGCTATCTTGGTAACCTTATGCCCTTTGGAAGACAAGGTGCCTCCCAGATCTTGGAATGTTTTTTCTTCAGGGTATCCAGTAAATCCTGGAATAATTACGATATGCATATTTTCATTATAACCTATTAACTTTTTTTTATAGGAAAAGGACTCGAACAATAGTTTTATTGAAATAAAGGTCTTAAACACTAGTCACAAAGTAAGCAATCAAGCCACAACAAGCTCATTTCAGTTCGAATCTATTCAATTTTAACTAGGAGTTTTGCAAGCCCTTAAAGTCTACTCGAGAGAAGCGGGTCACTAGGGGTGCCCCTTTTGGCTGGCACTGGTTGAATATGTTGGAAGATATTACTCCTATAGTTTGACTTTTTCTCCATTTATCGTGCAATAGTTAGTGTATTTGATGTTATTGTCGTAAGGATAACCTTCCAAATTCCAAATGCCTCCTTGAGCCACACATATGTCTTGATCAAACATACACCCTAATAAATCATGAAAAGTCTTCCCCATTTGTTGACCAGTGTTCGGGTTAATTTCCATACCACAGGAACAGGTTTTTATTGAAGCTAACCAACTACCTTTGGTATTAACACATAATGTGTATTTCACATGATTCTCTTTTATAATTTCTTTCGGAAATGCCTGGCAGCGTTCAAATTCCTTATTTAATACAGGCATCCCAACCTGGTCTTTGTTTAGACCATTTTGTGTGAATACAGCTTCGCATTCTAGTTTTTCATTACACTCGTTTGGATTTTGTATTGTTGCGCATCCATAGATATCGTCTTCTATATTATTAATTGGGTTATCTGCCATTCGCTCTGATACATATGTTTTTTTATGGTTTGTAATAATACTATTGAGAAAAGTATTTTCAGGGATTAAACTCCATCTAAAAAAAGTACCACTTCTGGAACATCCACTACCGCAAGGATTATATAGTGCCGAGACAAATACCAGCATCATTAAGCTCATTAAAATAACTATTATCTTCACCATTTTGTTTAAACCTTTTCTTGTGAGTATGATTAAAATCAATAAACCAATTGTAAATGTAGCTAGGTTAGGGTTTATGAATAGTTGAGATTGGCAAACAGCAGTGCACGAATAAATGTGTTTAGTATATCATTTCTAAATCTGTAGTTACTAATGAAAAGTTTCTGGCTGTTCATCGGGGAAGAAGTTCGAACAGCTTGTTGTACTAGCGACAAAAAACATGGAGAGTAAATTATATATAACGACTTTTTCAAATTCCAATAGGGCTAACCTAAACATCTTTGTTCCAGATAGCTCAAGAGTTCAAAATAACAATCCCCCAATCCAAATTCTGAATTGGGGTATCGTTATGATTAAAATATAGTGTCTAGATTAGTTATCTAATCTGTTGACTTAATAGCAATGGAAATTCCGCTTCTATAAAAGGTTTGTATTTTGAATTTTCAATAACCCTATTTACAGCTTCTTCCAAAGCTTGGGACCCACTTTCTAGCTCTTTTTCTCCAATTACAATCGCAAATGGTACTAAATCATTGTGCGCTTGTCTTATTTTTCTGCCCACGCTCTCCGCTCTATCATCTATGTCAAACCTTATGGGCAAATTCACCCTATCCTGGACTAACTTTTTACATAATGGGATATACTTTTCACTAACAGGAACAAGTCTAATTTGAACGGGAAAAAGCCAGATAGGAAAACTTTTCTCAAAGTTATCTAAAAGCATGTAGATGTATCTTTCAATTCCTCCAGGAACAGCGGAATGGATTATTATGGGATTAACTTCATTGTTATCTTTATCAACAAAATTTATGCCTAGTCGCTTAGCATTTTCCACATCAATTTGAATGCATCCAATCTCCCTTGATTGGGATAGGCTATCAATTATTTTATAATCAACATTAATAATCCAATACCTTTCTTTATTGTCGTTATTTATTAGAACCAAAATGTCGTGACCGACTCTTTTCGCTATCTCGACGATGTGGAATTGGTATTCTTTCCATCTTTCCTGTGATGCTATTTCCGCAACAATCTCAAATTCTATACCAACCTCTCTGGCTGAGTTCACAAGTTGTTTCTCGATTTTTGGATACCATTCGAATGCTTCAGCAATATCTTTGAAGTATGGGTGCCAATCAGGCATATAGAATCTTCTTTGCCTATATAACAAACTACACTCACCGCTTTGTTCATGTCTGTAACAATCTGACGAAGAAAAATGAGCAAAGGGTAGATTTTTGTAGCTTAGTTGATATTTTCCAGCTAGATTAAACTGTGGGTAACTCGCATCGTAGCTCATTACCAACTCGTTATCGCCTGAATTGAATTGATAGAGTCTATCCCCATAAAGTTGTGCGTATGCCCTTACAACGGGGTGGTTTAAATTGAACATATTTGAACCACTAACCTCAAATATTGGTAAACCAATGCTTTTCACAAGTTTTCTAGCATAGTCCTGGACCGGCCTTTTAATGAGATTTGCTTTGTAGTCATAGCTTACAAATCCTGCGTCAGCATTTAACTCCCAATCAAAACCAAGTTTGTTTGCGTACTGAAGATATTTTGGCTTTTCCTTGTTATCTACACCCCTATCAACACCCTCATCCAATACCGTTCGCTTTATTAAAACGGCAAAATTCGCAGAACACTCTGCAGACTTAAGGTATTCTTCGGCGTTAAATTGTCTACCTTCTTTATTTATTACTAAACCTATTTTTTTCATTTGAACCTCCATTAAATAATTAGAACTTACCTCTGATTCGTTCTAAATGGAGTTTTGAGTTTGCGAGGCACAAAAAAACTCCCACTGTTGGGAGTTATGAATTAAAAAGCACAACTGCCGAAACAGGCTAGAACACTGCCGTTGTCGTAGTTGTTATTTGGTTTATGTTTAATTTAGATTTCATACAATTTGAAGTATACACGAGCAAGTAATTTAGGCCAATCTACTATAGGATATATTGGCTGAGCATATCGGTCCAGAACCAACTTATTCTCTAGGCTGTTATTTATCTTATTGGAAGTACCGTAACCCCAAACTTATCTAAGATTGGTTTGTAAAATTCATCACCATTTGTCTTTTTTAGCCAAAAATTAATTCTTGCTTTTTGATCTTCTAAACTGAGGTTATTAAATATATGATCAAAATTTTGTGTTAAAAAAGATGCAATTGCAGAATGTTCTAAATTTAACAATTGTCCAAAATACAAACCTCTGGTTAGATCTCCTGTAATACAACTAGCATAGCTTCTCCCTTGTCCTCTATAGTTGGCCCAGATTTCAACACCTTCAAAACGTAAATCAAATATTCGGTTTTCTATATCTGAAACAGTTTTTTCCTCTCCTGTATATAAGGTGCCTTTTGTATCCATAGCTAGCATAGTTAAATAATCGGTGTGGTTTGAAAATTTACCAAGTATGATTTCGTAAAAATCATTTGATAATTCAGTCGCATATGCATTTTCAAAATCCCATCCATTCTCATTCTTAATCCCTAGTATCTTTTCGGCCTCCAAAACTGCTTCTAAAATTCCGGGTTGGTTTGGTTGAAATCCTTTAAATGAAACATCGCAGTCTTTTGGTTCTGCGTCTAGTGCAATATTTCTCAAATAACCCCCAAGTATATGTGGGTCTTTAAATTTTGGGTTAATTTCTTCCGCTAATGTAAGTGTTCTTAATCTATCTTTAACTAATGGATTAGTATTTAATTTTGTTTCGAGTACTTTTTTAGTTAACATTAATCCCAATTATATAACATGTTGTTTAGAAGATTTAGAAAAATATCCTGTACACAGTTTCTCCAGGCTATATGGCGGAGCAGTTGGGATTTAGTTGGAACTTTTATAAACTCAAACAACACTAATTAATACAGTTAGTCTAAATATTTTGCTAGTAGATCCTCTATTTTTTTATATTCTTCAGTGGTTCCATCAATTAACCAGTCATCTTCTGTATCTAACTTCTTAAAAAAAGTTTGTGAGTCTTTTTCTTTTAATACCTCAAATCCCAAATCATTTATTAGTTTCATTAACTTTATAGAGCTTTTAGAAAAGCGAAATCATTTAGAGATCAAGTATTAGAACAACAAAATATTACAACAGAAAACAAACCGTTAAAATTTCATGAATACTTTAAGCATATTGTTATAAACGGAAGTGATACTGAAATAGCTGAATTACTAAGTTGCATTAAACAACCACTCTATATTCATAATGGGGATATAATTTCAAGCCCAATAATTTAGCCCAATCAGATGCGATATAATCACATTATGAGATTTGTTGCATATACAATTAAAGGTTTAGAAGATGTTGTTGAGAGCGAATTACATGAAGTATTAGGTGCCATTAATGGTATAAAAAGAGACGATAAGGTGCTTTTATTTGATTATGAAGGTAGTTTGGAGTTACTTGAAAGTCTTAGGACTGTTGATGATATAGGAGTCTTTGTTAGTTTTTTAGATCCACTAGATGCTTCAAAGGTAAATAATGCCATTGACCTTATTAAAACAGTCAGAAATGTTACAAATATCTTCTCAATTACCACATCAATTGTTTCTGTTGATAAAAATAAAGAAGATTTGGTCAATGATATTGTAGAAAAATTATCTTTTACTGGGTTAAATTACACGACTGAAAACAGAAGTAATCTTGATTTTCGTATTTTTCTAAATCCTAACCTTGGCTTTTTGGCTATTAGACTTGCTTCAAACCCGTTGAATAAAAGAAATTACGAAATTGGCAATTATATTGGTGCGCTAAAACCTTCTATTGCTGCAGCAATGGTCCGAGTGGCAACTGCCAGTTTACAAAAAGATGCACGAATTGTAGATAACTTCTGTGGCAGTGGCACTATACTCTGCGAGGCTTACGATAAGGGATTCCAGGTTTATGGTGGAGACATAAATACAGAAGCAGTTTCATTAACAAAACAACGATTAAATTATCTAGGATATGAAATTAAAGAAAGTATAAAGCTACAAGATGCTACTAAAACAAAATGGAATCCAACATACTTTGATTGTGCAATATCAAATCTCCCATGGGATAAACAACACGAAGTATCTCATATTACAGAACTATATATTGGATGTATCAAAGAATATAAGCGCATCTTAAAAAACGACTTTAGACTTTGTATTATTTGTCATAAACCAGACCTCTTAATAAAACATATAAAAAAAGAATTTGGAAATGTGTCTATTAAAAGAACAGATATTGGTTATTTGGGACAAACTCCTTCGATTATTCTAGCAACCAATATTTAAATGTTTTGTTTAATCCAATCATCTAAATCCATTGTTTGGTTGTAAATAATAGGGTTTTCATCTGGGGTTGGTTCCACAAACAGCTCAAATGCAAAATTTAAACCATCTTCTTCTAAATGGCCTCTCTGGTTTGTTTTTTGATTTTCATCCCATCTACGTAATATTTCTTCTTTTGTAGTGTTTACGTATATAAGCTTTGATGGGATATTCATGCTTTCTGCTATCTTCCTTGGTGTCTCTCTTTCATGTTTAGGTAAGTTACCGCAGTCAACTACAACCGATTTTCCTTCTTTTAATGAATCTTTTAAAGAGTAATATGCTTCCGAATACACGGAATTCCAATCATCCTGTGACATAGTCTCAGAATCTAGGTTTCTTTTATCCATAATGTCGTCCATAGACACAACGGAAAAATTAAATTTGTTAACTAGTGCTTTTGTAAGCGTTGTTTTGCCTGAATATGGTAATCCAGTCATTATGTATAGCGTTTGTTTAGACATGTTTATAGTATATCAGTAGGTAAATATGTTGGTTCGGATCTATGATGTTTAATAGAGGTTTTATCAAGCAGTGAAAGTATATTTTAGGCACTCCGATCACATAGGTGCCCATTCTGGCTGGCAGTATTGCATGCTATTTGAACAAGATCTCTAGTTCTTTACCAAAGTACTGACTGATTTTCTTTGCTTCGCCTACAATGTTATCTTTTGAGTTTGAATTGATATTCTCAAAAGGTTCAACTGTTACAACAATACTATCCCCTTTTATTACATGATCCCAAATTCCTTTTATATAACCGTCTACTATTACTACTGGAGTAACCCAGCCCTGCGGTCTAAAGATTTTCTTATGTAAATGTACAGGAAGAATTGGAGCTAATTCACTTTTTCTAGGTAGGGAAAGTGTGAATACATCAAATAACGGCAAAAGTTTGACAATACCTTGTTTGGTTGAGCTTTGTATAGTCTCCAAGTCTTCTTTCAATATAAAACCTTTATTACTGCCTACCTCTACCTCTACCTCTAGTAATTCATTTTCCATATCCAAAAATAACCTTTTTGCATCAGATATACTCATTTCCCACCAAATTGCAAAGTTCTGAGGAGTAGCTGGTGCATATACTTTAAGGTATCTTCTTAATACGGTTTTAATCGCTTGAGTTGCTTCCGGTTCATTCCATGTTTTAATTAACTTTTTAGGGTTAATAAATGTAGCATTCTGACCAACTCTGGGCGCTAAGCATAAATCACCATTCAATGCAGAAGGCTTCCAGAGCGACCCCCAGCTTGAGGTTAATAGTGACTTTAGGATAGCAGGATCTTTTGCATGTTCTGCTACTTTTGTCGCTAGTTGTTCTCTAGTTAATGGCTCTATTCCTAATACATTTGGTATCGCTTCCATTACTTTATAGTATTGCTTTTCAGATAAACCAAAGTAACTAAAATACCTTTCTTTCCAAGCCCTACCTTTATAGGCTTTTCTCGCTGATACTAGCAAAGGTAAATCCTTTAGTAACAACATGTACAATGTTCCTCTCATTGCCCAAGTCCTAATTAATGTATGCTTTTCATTCAAGACTTTGCGAAATACCTTTTGAGAGAGATTTGAAGATCTTAAATGCAAAGCAAGTTCTGAAGCAGATTGTACTTGTGATTGAAACCCTAAGGTGGTTTTTACAACTTTGGTATAATCAGTGTTTTCTACAAGATACAGTTGTTTCAATCGCCATGCTAATATTTGTTCCCATCTAATAACCACTACACTATTATACTTTATATTAAGTGTATAAGTTTGTATGTTTTAGCACTTGGGTGTGAAAGTGGGCTTTAAAGGGTATAAAGTAGGAAACAGAACTTAATAGGATTCGAATCGAAGTATAGGCGGGCAAACTAAGCTAACTCTGAAATTTTAGATTAATGGCTGTTTATCGGGGAAGAAGCTCGAACTTTAATATGCAAGTCAGATGCTTAAAAGGCACGGCTCCTAGTGCGTATTCCAATTTAAACATTGCATTTTATATAAACTAACCAGCTGGAAAAATATACCCATAACTATTGTAAATAAACTTATCTCCGTTCCGTAATGAAAAATGACCTATGGAAATAAAGCAGATAAAAATCCAAAGCCAATGCTAGCCCCACACATTGGATTGTTTAAACCACATATTTATAACGCAGAAATCCCTAACGAACTAGTTAGATGCCTATTACAGATCCCCCAACTTTTATTGAGGTTAGTGCCTTTTCTTTAATACTTCTAACCATGCAAGCTATTAAAAAAGCAAAGGCAGTGTTAAAGATTATAGCTAATAGATCAAGTGTGAATTCCATAACACCTCCGGAACGATTTTTATGGCAGTTACCCATGATATAACAAAAACAAACTTACAATAATTACTCTTCAAATTCTCAATTAAAAAGGGCATTCAATATATAAGCTCCGTTAAGGCTTATCCTTTAATCAGATAAACTTTCACAAAACTTGTTTTTAATTCTTGGGCTTTTGCTGACAATTTTTCAAGTTCCTTGTTTGAGGCTAAAGTCTTTAATTCTTCGAGCTTAAGTCTAATTGCTTTTATACTCTCGGAGTTATCTTCTGCTTCAACAGTTTTTAATGCAAGGTTTGCTTCTTCGTACACTCTCAATACATCATCTGCGTCTTTTTTATCAGAAGCTTCTATTAGTTTTTCCATAATGTCATGAAAATCAACCAAAGCCGTTGCAAGTGAAGAAACGCCATTTCTTTTTAATATGCTTTGTAAAATAGGTCTTACTTCTTCTAACTGTTTATGTGCAGTAGCTAAATCACCAGTAAATACGTTATCTCTGGCAGTATTTGATAGTGATATCACATTGGATAAATCTGCATTGAAGTTCGTATCATTTGAAATAAAGTAAGGTTTGTAACTAGAGTATTTTATGGTAAGAGTTCCTAAAGTATCAACAAATAGGTTGTATTGTTCTTTAGCTTCATCACGCTTATTTTGACCTGTTAAAAATAGTGCTTGTTTATAGTATCCATTAACCCTACCAAAGTCTTCCATAAATTTTTTCTTTGTTATGGTAATACTTGCATATGAACCCGACACATAGAGTAATAAACCTAAAGCTAAGAGTAAAATCGTTTTTAATAAACTATTTTCGCATTGATCTTCTTTGCAAGTTGTAAATTTAATCAGAGTATAAAGACCACAAAATCCCAAGACAGACGTTATAAACATAACTATACCTAAAACTAATAAAACTATCTTAGGTAAACCTCCCACCCAATAATTGGAAATAAGCAAAAACATTATTCCTAAAACAACTCTCACCCCCCTATCGATAGTTCCCTCGTTTGGTTTAATTATTGGACATTTCATAAAATTTCTCTTTCTACCACAATATTATTCGTGGAAATAAATTTATTCATATCTAAGAGCATCTACAACATTTAATTGAGCTGCTTTTTTAGCGGGATAATAACCAAAAGCAAGACCAATTATTATTGTAAACAAAAAGGACAATACATATGCGTATGGAGTAAAGATAATTGAAAAGCCAGTCTTAGATACTAATAAATATAGAATTGTGCTAGTCAAGGAACCTACCACAAACCCTAGCACGCTTAATATTAAAGCCTCAATTAAAAACATAAATAATATATGTGATTCTTTTGCACCTAACGCTTTGTATATGCCTACTTCTTTTGTTCTTTCTAAAACCGAGGTGTACATAACGTTCATAATTCCAATACCACCCACTATTAATACAATAGTGCCTACAGTCCATAACAATACAGACATTGTTCTAGCCGATGACTGAGCAGAATTAACTAAAGATCCCATATCTCTGATTCTAAAATCCTCGGGTTTATTGCCTTTAATGTTATGAAGTTCCCTAAGCTTTTCTGCTATTTTCTCTTGGGCTAAAGGTAAATCCTTAAAATCAGTAACAATAACATTAATGTTAAAGCGTCCACTATCTCCCAGGATATATCTGTTGGCCACGTCATATGGCACAAATATACTGTCATCAATTGTTACGGGTCCAAAAGAACCACCTTTGTATTCCGCAACTCCTATAACTTCATATTGCTTTCTATTGATTGTAATTTTTTCACCAACGATATTTCCGAAATCATCACCAAATAACTCTTGGGCTGAAGTGTAGCCCAAAACCACTACTTTATTCTTTTTTTCAGAATCCTCATCAGAAAAAAATCGTCCTTCACGCATTTTTAAATTAACCAAATTTTCTGTATTTGAAGTTGTTCCAAAAATATTTAATGGTACAGTTGTTTCGATATAGGTAATTGGCAATCTCCCAGTAAGTTGCGGTGCTATATCTTTAATTTCAGGAATCTCTTTTAAACCTTGAATATCTGAAATGCCTAGAGAGGAAATTCCCCCTTCTGCGGATGGTGCGTTAATCAAAATAGTATTTACACTCATGTTTGAGTATTGTTTTTCTATATCTGCCTGGGCACCTTTACCTATTTCGATTACTAAAATTATCGTTGCTGAACCAATGAAAACTCCAAGTAGAGTTAAAAAAGATCTAAGCGCTGATTTTCGTAAGCTAGTTAAGGCTCTTGTTGTTAGTTTTAAGTAAATATTTGTGTTTTTCATAAGATCTTTTCAACAACCCCGTCTTTTATATGAATTACTTTATCTGCGAATTCCGCTAATTCTTCATCATGAGTGACCATTACTATAGTTTTGCCTTTTTGATGTAGTGCTACGATTATATTCATTACCTCTTTTCCAGACACAGAATCTAAGTTTCCCGTTGGTTCGTCCGCTAAAATCAAGTCTGGATCATTAATAAGAGCTCGAGCAATAGCTACACGTTGTTTTTGACCACCCGATAACTCATTTGGATAGTGTGATATTCTGTCTTGTAATCCTACTGACCTAAGCAATTCTAAGGCCTTGTCATTTTTTTCTTTTCCTGCAAAAAGCGAAGGAACTATCACATTTTCTAAAGCAGTTAATTTTGGGAGTAGGTTGAAGCTCTGAAATATAAACCCTATCTTTTTATTTCTAATCTCAGACAGTGTATTTGAAACCATTTTGCTTACCTCAGTATCAACTAGTTTGTATGTACCAGAGGTTGGATGATCTAAAAGCCCTAGTATGTTAAGTAAAGTAGATTTACCAGAACCCGATGGACCCATTAGTGCGATAAACTCTCCATGTGAAATCTTTATATCCACACCTTTTAAAATATCTAGAGTTTGTTTTCCTAAAGAAAAACTTTTTCTTAAACTAGCAGTCTCAATTAGGTATTTTGAATTTTCATTGGACAATTGAGATTTGATCATTTAATTTCAAGCCTTCAGCTACTTCAACGTTTTTACCATCTGTGAAACCTGTTTTTATTTCTATTTTCTTTTCATTGTTTGGGTATTCAACCACATACTGCTTTCCATCGATTACTTTTACAGCCTTATTTGGCACTAACAAAACACCTTGTTTTTCTTTGGATATATAAGTTACATTTCCTACAAAGCCATCATAAAGACCTTCGGTGTTATCTAGCTCTAACCTAACTTTGTAAGTTACAAGACCGTTAGTGTCAGTATTTCCTTTTGGACTTACAAATGTTACTTTACCCGAATATTTTTTGGAATCATTTGCATCGGGTATGAATGTAACTTTCATTCCTAGAGAAACTTTTGAAATATCTATATCCTCAACATTAGATTCAATATATGGGGTGACATTTTTTGGAAGAATAGCCATTATTGGATTTGATTGATTCTGATTTTGAACAGTTTCGCCTTGTTTAAAGTAAATATCAATAACTGTTCCCTCTATAGGGGAATATAAGTTACTCTTACTCAATGTGTATTTTGCCTTGTCGTATAGTGCTTTAGCTGAATCGGAAGCATCTCTAAGTTGATTTTCCTGTTCGTTGTAATACTTCCATGTATCGCTATCAAATCTCGATGTGTCTAGTGATGCAAGATTTGCCTCGAAAGCATGATGCGCTGCTACCGCTTTATCTAAATTAGCTTTTGCATTTTTTACATCATACGCTGTTTCTGTATTATCTAAAGTTGCTAACAAGTCACCTTCTTTAACTTCTTGCCCTGATATAACATTAACACTAGATATTTTTCCGGAGACAACAAAAGCAGGTTCCACAATATCGGTCAAAAACTTACCCTCTGAATCAAATCCCACTGTTATATCGCCCATTTTTACTGTATAAGCAGTGATCTTCATATCGGAGTTCTTCGCATTAACACTATACTTATATAAGTAATATCCTAAACCAAGTATTATTAGTGTTATAAGGCTAATTGCGATGTATTTAGATTTCATTTAGTTAACACCTTTTATCTTTACATATTCAGGTAATCCTGAGGAGTTTATCCATATGGAAAGGTACGTATCTTTTTTAATATCAGAAAGTTCGGCTGGTAGTGAATTTCCTGAAGCATCTCCTGTGCCTTTAACAATCGGAATACCTACCGGAATTGTTAATTCTTTTTTCTCAAAAGTAACCCCTTCTAGTTCCTTCTGTCTTTCTATTTGTCTTTCTTCTGGTGATAGTTTTTGCATTTCTACCCTACGTTTTGCTTGTTCCTCGGGAGTTAGAACTTTTCTACCTACCTCATTGTTAATTACTATTATGTTCCCCTCTATAGATACCACAGTGCCATTTAAGTCGGGACTTCGAGTGGGGGCGATAGTGTCAGAATATATATTAGTTGATTTCGCTGAATCATTGTTTTTAGACGAAATCACTTTATAAGAAGTTAAAGACAAGGCAGTAGCTACTATTAAAACTATAATTAATGTTATTTGTTTTTTGTTCATATGGGCTAAATAAATTATATACAAAACTTCTACGCTTTTATATCCAGCAAAGCTGAAAGTTTATTTCGATCAAAACCTACAACAAACTCTTTATCTCCATCAGGATATTGAACTTCTGTAACGGGGACTCCCATTTGTCCAGTTTCTTTAACCATGTTTTCAGCTTCTTCTTGATTTCTGTCTACATAAACTACTTCATGCTTTATAGATTTTGAATCAAGCCATTGCTTTTCCATCGTACAATATGGGCAAGTAGTGGTTGAATATAGTTTGATTTTACTAGGTCTTTGCTGAACATATCCTGTAACTTCATTTATAAGTTCTCTAACTTTTGTTTCTGCCTCTATAGAAAGTTTTTGAATTTTCTCATTTTGAGAAACACCTCCTAAAACAGAAGGATTACCAGCACCTACAGTTATTTCGCCTTTATTTTCTATAACAGCAACTCCGCAGGGGAGTAATCCAACAAGGTTTTTATCGTTTGAAATTACTTCATCAAGCCATTCACTCTTACACATCTGGAGTAATGTGCCACTAGACTTTGGTAAAGCTAATTCAGCTAGTATGTTCATACCGTTCTTGGCAGCTACCTCTTTTAATTTACTTATTGTTTCTTCTTTGGAAAATTTACTTTTTTTATAATATGCTAGGTTCATATTTAATTCCTTTCACCTAAATTAAGTAATAAATCACTAATTAAACTTAAATTCTTATCCGTTATAGAATAAAAAACTTCTCTACCATTTTTTGAATCTTTAACTAGACCAGCATTTTTGAGCTTTGTTAAGTGTTGTGAAACAGCTGACTGAGAAAGGGAACATTTGTTTATCAACTCTGAAACTGTTTTTTCTTTTTTTGATATGCACTGAATTATTTTTAGTCTAACTGGGTTGCATAATGCCTTGACTGCCTCTTGGTTCATTACAACATATTAGCAAATGCTAATACATTGTCAATAACTTTAATACTTAATTATTCGGGATGTGTTTGTTAGACAGTTCGAATCCCTATTGGGGGCTACTTGTTTTATGTTGTTGTATCAAGGAAAGTTATTTGGCTGAGCACTTGGGAACTTGTTGGAACTTTTATAAATTCTTTATGAAATCCCAAATTTTTTCATATTGAGGCATAAATAGATCTTTAGGAATATGCGCAGCTGGATGAAAATTTGGAATTACCACTGCTGACGCATAATTAATAACGCCACCTTCATTTTTAACTTTATTAATGTCGTGGGTTAAGTTACCACTTGGTTTATAACCAGCTAATTCAGCAAGAGAAGTAAACGCTAAGTTGCCTAGCGTCAAGATTACTTTAGGTTTAACTATTTGAATTTGCCTATCTAATATGTCTAGACATTTTCTTGCAGACTCAGTAGGTGCGAAGTTTTCATTACCTCTGAAATGAATTCCTTGGCGCGCAAAGAATACAGCAACAGTAAAGAATACTTTGTCTACAAAATTGGGACTTAGCTTAACACGCTTATTAACGCTGGATTCTTTTAAGCAAGAGACTATCCTTTTAGTTGTTCTATCTTTTGGGTTATTGATAAACTGTTCCCATATTATCTGTCGTTCTATAGTTGGATTTTTTGCAAGGGTACTTTCAAAGGAATTCCTTATTTTACACATTGCGGAAAAAGGACCCCAATCCTGACCTATTATCATTAACTCGGAATTTGCTCTATATTCCCAATCAAACCATACATCTGGAAAGTTTTGTAAGAACTCTTTTTGATAAAAGTTGTTAAGTAAACTAACGTCACGGGAACCTACTAACATGTTTTCACACCTAGTATCTTTGCTTAAGTCTGTAATAAGTTGTTTAAGCTGTATTTTCTTACTTTCCACAGGAATAATTATAGTTCCAAAGAGTAAATTGGCCTAGTTGTAGAATGCTAGATTGGAACTCATGGGTAAGGGCAGAAGTGGTGATTTTTCAATATGGCTGGGGGACAGGGATTTGCCTTCCGGTCAGCAACAGCAGTTGCTGCCTGCAGGCCGGGCTCGGCGCCGGTCGCGCCTGCGCCTTTCTCATCCCTGCCCAATTATGAAAAAAACTCGCCAATCTTTCGCGTTGCTCAAGACTTGCGAGTTTTTTCCATGGCTG
>CAZXUJ010000001.1:0-403258 GCA_964643995.1 uncultured Candidatus Saccharibacteria bacterium | reverse complement strand
CACTATCTAATGATTTAAAAAGTGCTTTTTTAGAAATAGATAATTTGCTTGTAGAACATAAGGAAAAGAAACAAAAAACACTTTTTGGAGACGGAATACTAGAACACAAAGCACTAAAATTTGACCTTAATAAATCAACCGTACAAGTAAACAATTCCGAACCAATCCTAATTAATACAGAAACACAAGTTTTTGCATTGCTAATTTTGCTTATAAAAAGCGTAGATACTCCCGTTAGCTATGAGGAAATAGCCAAAGCACTTAGCATAAGCAACAACCAAAGAAATATCCAATTCATTAAACGGGATATTTACAGCACATTCACAGAATTAGGTATTGAAGATGAAGTCGCAAAGGAAATAAGAGACTATGTTGTATTTACTAGAAACCTTGGTGCAACAATAAAATCATAGTATTACCCACAAAATAATCACACTTCTCTCGTCTACATAACAATCAAACTCTCATAAATTCGCCCCATGGATAAAACCACGGGCGAGGTAAAACCCGAAAAAGAACAACTAAATAAAATCAAGAAAACCTTTGAAGAAAAATACAAGGTTACTGTAAGTGATAAGGATGCTTTGGAATGTTACATTGCTCTTTTTTATTTAGGTAGAGCTATCTTTAAGTTTAATACCCAAATATGTGCTATGAAATTGGATAAATCTTCCAACAAAACGTTGCTTTTTAAGTATGGTCTCAAGAACATTAGCATTATGCCAACGTCGTTACTTGTGAAATTGCCAGATGTAATCTTTTGAACACTTTTTTGTAGTTTTAATGTAGTCATGTTTTTATTTACACAAGTTCGGATTAATGTTGATATTGCACCAAAATATGGTGTGTGATAGAATGACCATGTGTTTACTATAGGTATTGTTTGCCTAATCTTGAAGTATAGTATTATAAACAAAACGATTTAGGTTTGGCTTTTATTGGTTGGAAGTCTAACCCCCCGCCATTTCACTTTAGTGATCCTTGCACGGCCATGCAAGGAACGGATCTTCGTGTATACTGATCCGCAAACGTATACACTCCCTAACAAAGTCATGTACTAGTTACTTTACCTCAAGGCTAGAGAAACAATTAGTTACTTTCTACCTTTAGTCTGACGTCAAAATTTATTTCATATTCTGGGTTGTCTTTTTTTAGCTTAGCTACAATTGCCATTACATCACCTATAGAGAATACTACGTTAGGTCGTTTCGATATATCTTCGTGTTCATGGCTGTTTATAATGCGCCCTAGTGCTCTCTTACCCTCTGTAGTTAGTTGAATTTTATCTAGTTTCTTTCTTCCATCCTCGAACTTGTAGAGTGGTACTACTAAATTATGATGTTTGAGAGCTGTAAGTTTATTAGATAGCCATCCCTTATTTATTTCATGTTTTACGTCTTGCGGTCTTCCCCATGTTGAAAATATCTGCTCAATAGAAACAGTATCATCAATAGGATTTGAGGCAAACATTCTTTTAACAGCATCTATTGCTGATTCTTTAGATTTGAACTTTCCCATGCATCAGAGTTTACCAGACTATATGAAAGGGCACAATAGGTCAGATACTAAAGAAGCATGATATGTGACTGAATGCATCTATATGTTGGGCTGTACTTCCTCACTGATTTAGTTATGTTTACTACATCTAGCCCAACATGCATATATACATACTATATAATACGAATATCTGTTGGCTGTTCCATGGGAATGTCACTATAGTGCCAAAGTATCATCGTATCTATATAGGAGCTAGAAACTACTGTTGAAAGCTCTTACATAGCGCGTAAGAAAACAGAAATGAGCTGAGCTGAAAACATGGATAACAGATTTTATTTTATATATTTTAATAGCTAATTTGCACAGGAGTAGACCAATATCCGAAGGTTTGTGGTTATATATTTGGAGATTGCAGCTGATTTGTATAAAGGGTAGATGTCGCTAAAGGAAACTTATATCCTTATCCCAGGTATCGTATTTCTTAAGGTCGGAAAGCATAGTTTATACTAGAAAGCTAGATTATTGTAAAGGCAATCGAGTGCTTTGGAGAATTATAGGAAACTATGTTAAGCATTGAACTTATTGCATTAACAATCTTTATGGGAATCAGCTACTTATTCCAGAAGTTTTTATTGAAACATGGCGGAGGGTGCGGGATTTGAACCCACGCATCGGTTTTACCCGATGACGGCTTAGCAAGCCGCTGCATTACCACTCTGCCAACCCTCCATGCTCGTTGATTATACATTATTGGTTTACTTTCTTGGAAACCTAAGGATTACAGAAATCGTATTATTTGGTAGTACCCTCAAGCGTACTGTACCAGAAAAATCTTGTTCTGCAATCTTTCTACATAGTGCAAAACCTAGGCCTCTGTTTTCAGCTTCTGTTTTAAGGCTAGTTGCTATGATATGATTGCTTTTATTTAGAAGACAAGTTTGAGTAGTTACTTCGTTTTTAATTTCCAGTTCACTCCAATCCTTTCTCCGTCTTATGCTCACGTGTACTATATCTGTATTAGTAATAGCTGCTTCCTTTGCGTTGTTAAGTATATTTATTAGTATTTGACGGAACTTGCAGCTGTTGCCATACATTGGAAGTGTCCTGAGTCTGATAATATCTATGGCGTATCTCTCAATCCTTGATATTTTCATACACTCATTGATGGTATCTATCAGATCAAATGTTTCATTTGCTACTTGTTGTGTTACAAGCACTGTTTTCATATGATGTAAGGTATCTTGTGCAAACTTTATGTCTTGTTTGGTTGTTTTGGTGCTGTACTGCATCTTTTCCATAAGCAATGTAAGAGTAGTTAATGGTGTCTTAAGTTCATGTTGTAAAAGCTCTAGTCTGTACAATTTATCGATATCCCAGATTGCGAATCTAACTCGT
This sequence comes from uncultured Candidatus Saccharibacteria bacterium, assembly GCA_964643995.1. GTDB lineage: Bacteria > Patescibacteriota > WWE3 > UBA101185 > UBA10185 > CAZXUJ01. The sequence goes on along the minus strand of CAZXUJ010000001.1, from coordinate 400,366 downwards.
TTTAACTCTTCCTCCAGTTTTTTACGCAGGAGTAGTTCTGTTTGTCGTACGTTTTTTTGATTTTTTGTGTTACTGAATCCCATAACCAACACCGTGCACAGTTTTTATGACCTTGTATTTAAACGGCACATCAATCTTTTTTCGCAGATTTCGTATGTGAACATCGACTACGTTACTGAAAATATCTTCGGACAAAGCTAACTTCCTCATAATGGTATCTCTTGTAAGTAGTGCCTGTTTATTGAGTACTAGTATCTTTAGTAGTTCAAATTCTTTTTTTCTTAAATCAATTGGTTTATGCGCACGTGTGACGGTATGCATCGCCAGATCAATTCTTATATCCCTATGTGTTAGTACTTTTTCCATATTCCCATTCATGTTAAGCCATACCTTCATGCGCGCCCCTAGTTCTAAAGTATTAAATGGTTTACACACATAGTCATTTATACCAGCTTTAAAAGCGCTCATTTTGTAATTTATAGCCGACTTACCTGTGATTACAATTATTGGAGCAGATTTATCCCTCATTCGTATCTGATGACAAAGTTCAATTCCCACAGTGGTGCTTTGGCCTGGGAAAATCAGGTCAACTATAAATAGGTCGAATGTGGTTTTCTCTATAATTGTTTTGGCTGTGTTAATTTCTACAACTCTATCGATATCATATTCATTACTTAGTTGCTTGCCTAGTGTTTGGCAGAGTGCGTTGTCATCTTCGATTAGTAAAACATGAGGTTTGGTATTTTTCATAACACCATAATTTTATAAGCAACTTATGAAATTTTCATTAAACTAGGTTTGTGCGATATTTTAAGTCTCCTTCAACCCCTTCTCCTAATATGCTAAAATCATAAGTACTTATGCTACTCACGCCACACGTTTTTGTAGGTTTAGCAATAGGTACTTCTATTTCAAACCCTTTTCTTGCGGTTCCTTTATCTTTTGTTATGCATTTTCTAGGTGATAAGGTTCCTCATTGGGATTTTTATTCCAACACAACTAAAGAGCAACGTCGCGAAGGTTGGCGTCCTGTTGCAGTGATGGCTGATCTTGTTGCTGGTGTTGCTTTGGGTTTGACAGCTACTTATTATTCTTTGTGGTATTTAAACGATTCCAGTTTGGCTCTTAATGTTTTTTTGTGTGGTATTGCTTCGGTTTTGCCTGATGCGTTAGAAGCTCCTCATATCTTTGCTAAGAAGGAGCCTTGGTTTTTGGTTCCTTTGAGTCGTTTGCAGAGTAGGATGCAGTTTCAAGCTCCTCTTCCTTGGGGAATTTTAACTCAAATTTTTATAATTGCTGTTTCTTCTTTGGTTATCTTCTACTCGGTACTTTAATCATTTTTCTAAGTTTTTGTTTGAATGTTTCGTGGGCAGTAAATCTTAACAACAAGATTATGAAGGCTACTCCGCCAATCACCATCATTGATAGTTGTGCAACGTTTTGACCAGCTGTAATGATTCCAATTATGCCAAAGAAAGCTGTGGTTACCCAATAAAATGCTGCAATTCTTCTTACACCCCAGCCTCTATCTAGTAGTAAATGATGCAGGTGTCCACGATCGCCTTTAAGTGGGTTTTTCTTCTGGGCTAGTCTTCGTATGAATATAAAAACAGCGTCTAAAAATGGAATAAGAATTATCAGTGTTGAGGTGGCGATTTTGGCGCCAATTGTGATAGAGGTCATTGATATTAAAAGTCCTGCTGCCATTGCTCCGAAACCCCACATAATTTTTGATGGGTACCAGTTGAAGTGTGTTAGTCCAATTGCAGCCCCGGCTCCTGCGGCGACAATTTTGGCTGTTTCAATGTGAATGTCTTTGAGCAGATCAAATCTGAATGAGAGTATTGCAATCACGATACAAGCTATGCCAACAATTCCACCGTATTGTCCGTCTACGCCATTTGACCATGATAATACGTTCATAACCCAAACCATCCATAAAGCTGTCACTATTATTGAAAGCCAAGGAATAGTAGTTCCTGCAATTGTGACTTGATACTGCAAAATATCAAAGATTCCACTAAATGGGTTGTTTATAAAGTTTATACGTATCCCCATATATATTGGTATTGCCACAATACAAAACAGCCCTGCAAGTCTAATCATAGGGTTTTCTAAAAATCTTAATACCGATTTTGGGTTGGTGTTTTGATAGTCATCCATAATCCCAAGTAGTGCTACCAAGGCTATCGAGATATAAATGGCCATGCTGTATCTGGAAAATCCGACAAATAAAGCAGATGTGATTATCAAAAATATTGCAAAAACCAGACCTCCGCCCCTTGCCGAAGGCCTTGTGAGAATCATACTAGGGTGGGCATGCACCTTGGGGTTAGTGACAATATTTTTGCGGTTAAAATATTCTATAAATCTTGGCGTAAAAGCTAAGGTTAGTACAAATGCAGTAATGAAAGAGGGTATTAGCGAAAGGTACTGTGGATTAACTAGTGGCTTAAATGGACTAGAGGCGTTAAAAATAATTCTAATCAAAGAAAGCCCAATAACAGTGTTTATGCCTATTGGGATCAGCAGCAACAACTTATCCATCAACTGCCAATAAAATTCTTTTGCTTTCCTATAGAACAACAGGCACCCTACTGTGATTAACACCGAAATGGTAGGCAATGCAAATAAGTATTCTTTGTTACCTAGTTGATAGTCCCCCCAAGGTTTTGTATAAAAAAAAGGAACTTGATCGTTAATATACTTGTAGCGTAACAAAAGGTAAGTAAGTTGCAATAAGGCCAAAAGCAAACTTACCAGCAATGATCTTACCCAGTTTTTACCGTACCAGTAAAGAATCTTTTTACCTATTCCGTTAGTATTCTCTATAGGAAAAATCATTTTGTTCTGCTACCACTAGTCCTCATTTTAGGCGTGAAATAAACGTCTTTCATTTTTTTACCAAACATAAGTCTAGTTTGTGCCTCGATTAATGGGAAAAATGAAAACGTTAACAGATTAATGATAACCACGAAACCTTCTGCGAATATCAAGGTTTTTTTCCAAAATGGCCAGTTTTTCGGAATGTCTGGTGTAAGCTTTGACCTGTAATATGCGGCTGGTACTAAGAAAATAAGTGTCACAGTCAAAATAATGCTCATAATGTCAGGTAGCAGATATGCAAAGCTACTTTGCTTAACATTTGGGTTTACAAGTGTAAGAAGTCCAAAACCAAAAGTTATCAAAAATACTATGTTGATCATAAACACTCTGGTTTTAAGATGATCGTAAATCCAAAGCAACTTTAGTGTTAAAGGTACTTTTTTGTTTTTTATAAAGCCTTTTAATGATATTGGAATTTCAACAACCCCCCAGCCCCATCGAAGTAACTGTTTATATAAGCTCTTGTGGGCTTTGTAAAATGTTGCGCCTTCCACAGCGTCTGCTGAGTAAGGTATGTAGTGTTTTACTGCCCTAAAGTAGCCATTACGTGCAAAAAATGCTCGCCAAAAATATGTTGTATCGTCAGCCCCAGAGGCCACATCCCAAAAATCTGCATCAATTAAAGTTTGTAACGAGTTTGAAAATGCTGCGAAGGTGTCTGCAGTTAATGAACTTTTTGCCCAAAAAACACTTCGATTTGCCAACGTTCCCATAGTTACAAAATTCGCCTCGATGCGCGCCATCGAAGGTACTGTCCAGTGATTATTGTTAAACAAATGTACAGCCGTAGCTATAAACTTATTGTTTCTATCAGGTTCTTGTAGATACGCGTAAGTTAAGCGAGCTAAATATTCTTTGTGTAAAACGTGGTCGGCATCTAAACTTGTGAAAATATAATCTTTAATTATTGCTTTTTCTTGGCGCAAAATCTCTACAGCATGTCTTGCTCCCCAAGTTCTGTTTCCGCCACCTGAGCCGATTGCCTCGCCTTCGATACCTGCAGGATGTCTAAAGATTAAAACTTTATTAAACTCGTTAATTTTGTCGCCAATAATATGTCTAATGGTTTTTTCAACCTGATCCCCAAACCTTTCTTCAATAGAATAAACCAAACAAACATGATTAAGAGGCATTGATTGGTTCATGATAGCTTCGAGCGCCGGTCTTAACACTTCTTCCGGTTCGTTAACACAAGGGATAACTATAAAATGTTTAATTTCTTCTAAAGAAGTAGGTAAAGTACTTTTGTCAGGTAAAGTATCGTAATCAAGATTTTTACATTCTTGCCACCAATCCATAGCGATTTCCTTTTGATATTGTGGATAGCCAAGCATCAAACCTAAAGTTTGTTTAATTGCCATGTAGCACCAATAGATAGTTAAAAACGATAAAAGATAAATAATAGCTGGAGGATACAAAAGCCCCAACCAAACAGGTGACAACATAAACCCCCAGCTAAATAAGCCGGGAAGTATCTCAAATATTCGACTAACAATGCGATCATTTTTCGGTGTCATAATTTAATTTCATTGTTGTAAATAGCCGCAAAGTATTTTTAACTGATAAATCGCTTATCTCTTCGTACGATTTTTGCTTTACTTCAGCTATTTTCCTAGCCACCATTTTAACATTTTTGGGTTCATTTGGCTTCTCAGTTATGCCCTTAGGCAAAATATATGGTGCGTCAGTCTCTATCACAAATTTATCGTCAGGCACATTGCGCACGACATCAAGCAGGTGTTTTTTACTGTTGTAAGTTATGAAACCAGAAAAAGATATAAAAAAATTAAGATCTAAGTACCTTTTTGCAGTTTCCCAATCATCGTCAAAACAATGTGCGACGCCGGTTACGCTTCCCTCATGCTTTTTGAGTGCATTAAAAACCTGCTCATTACCGTTGCGATTGTGTATTACCACAGGCAGTGCGTATTTTTTCGCAAGCTCTAGTTGCTGCTCAAAAAGTTGGATTTGATCCGGTACCGGTCGTTGTTGTTCCCATGCTGTAATATCTATCCCACATTCGCCTATTGCAACTATGCGAGCGGGTTTGGATTGTAGTTGTTTTTCTAGCTCAACAATCAAACTGTCTATTGGTTTGTCTCTGTGGCTATGAGGATAAATTCCTATAACACCAAAAACATTTTCAAAAGCGGTCGAAGTTTTCATTACCTTTTCATTTTCCTCCAAATCCGTCCCAATGTTCACAACATAATTAACATCGTTTTGTAGGGCATTCTCAAGAATTTGATCTATTAACTTAAAGTCGTCAGGAAGATGGCAATGAGAGTCAATAAGCATTGCCTTATTGTAGTACAATTCAAACTATGGTCATACTAGGAATAGAAACATCATGTGATGAAACGGCAGCCGCTCTTGTTAGAGATGGTGTCTACGAAATTTCAGACGTTTTAGCTACCTCTCGTGAATTTCATGAAAAAACTGGTGGCATAGTCCCCGAAGTTGCCGCCCGCAAGCAAGTAGAATATATCTTGCCTGTAATCTCCCAAACACTCGAAAAGGCAAATATGTCTAGGGACGATATTGATGCTATAGCTGTTACTGTAGGCCCAGGTTTAATCGGATCATTGCTTATCGGGGTTGATGCTGCTAAGGCGTTGGCTTTCGCATGGGACAAAACTTTAATTCCTGTAAACCATTTGGTAGGACATATTTATGCGAATTTTGTTGGACAAGAAGATCAGATAGAATTTCCGGCTTTGGTTCTGGTAGTTAGTGGTGGTCATACTGATTTGGTTTTAATGCATGGTCATGGAAATCTAGAATATCTTGGTGGTACGGTCGATGATGCTGCTGGTGAAGCTTTTGATAAGACTGCAAGACTTTTGGGAATAAGTAAATATAAGCTTGGTGGTCCAAAGATTTCTGAATATGCTGCAAGATGTACCGAAAATACCTTGTTACATCGACTACCTCGTCCAAAAATAAATGATGATGATTTCGATTTTTCTTTTTCTGGTTTGAAAACCGCCGTTCGCAGATTAGTTGAAACTGAAAACCCTCCTGTCGAGGCTGTAGCATGTGAGTTTGAAAATGCTGTTGTTGACGTGTTGGTGGCTAAAACAATTAAAGCTGCGCAAAAATATCAAGTAAAAAGCATTTTGCTTGGTGGTGGTGTTGCAGCAAACACTCAGCTTCGTACACGTTTGCAGGCTGTTGCTGACGAAATTAGTATTAAAGTGTATATTCCACCTTTGAGGCTGTGTGGAGATAATGCTATTTATATCGCATCTGCTGGATATTTTAACCCAATCCAAAGGGAGCTCGCGGACATACAAGCTGATTCGAATGTTTCTATTGATAGTGAATTATGATCGAAGAATTAATTGAAGACTACAAAACTACATATGCACAATTTCTAGAATTGTTGGAGCTATTTCCGGTTGAAAAAATCGAAGAGCAACTATTTGATGGATTTACGATCACACAATTAATGAAGCGTATTTTATTGGCTGAGATTTTTATGGTGGCGGTTTTGGATGATTTCAAAGAGGGTAAAGAAATTCCGTGGGAAGATCCATACGAAGAGGATGATGCCATAAACTATGCTGAAAACAGTTGGGACGAGCTTTATGAGGATTTGGTTTTTACAGGGGATAAAGTGCTTGAGACACTCATCCTTTTCCCAGCAAAAAAGTGGCAAGAAGAAATTTGGAAAGGTAAAAAACTCACGCCTCAGAAAATTGTCGGAATTGAACTTGATTATTTAAGAGACTGTTACATTCCGGATATTTTGCAATATATTGAGGATCTAGAAGATATTGGCTAGGTCTACTAATTTAGCTTCTTTTTCATTTCGTTTTTTAACTTCGACTTGATCTCCTGTTTTTTTTGAGACCACCACTCTATAAGGACATCCGATAAGATCAGCATCCGCAAACTTTTCACCTGCTGAACTTTCAAAGCGGTCATCAAACAACACTTCTACGCCTTGTTTGGTAAGTTGGTTATATATTTCTTCGGCCTTGCTACGGATTTGCTCATCTTCAAGATTAAGTCCAATTAAGTGCACTTTAAACGGTGCTACGTTTTCAGGCCAAATTATCCCTCGCTCATCACTATGATTTTCAACTATTGTTGCTAGTGTTCGTTCGATACCGATTCCGTAACAACCCATATAGTAAGGGACTTCTGTGCCTTCTTGAGAAGTGAAGACAGCATTTGCCATTTTTGTTGAGTAATGAAGTCCAAGCTGGAAAATATTTCCGACCTCAATACCCTTTTTCTCGATCAGTTTGCTGCCGTTTGGTGCAGTAAAACCGTCTTTTGCCAAGGCAATATCTGCTAAAATCTCACATGAAAAATCTCTTCCATAGTTAACGTTTCGAGTGTCGGTTTTTTCTTCTTTTTGTCCCCCAATAAAGTTTTTCACTGTCTTTAATGAAACATCTCCGATATATCTAGCAGTATGCCCCCATGAATGAACATAACCTGTTTTTGTATCTAGTTTTTGTAGGTCTTCGTCCGTAGCGTCATCGAGCTGTCCTACTGCATCAAGAACATGCTCAAGTTTTGTTTTGTTGATCTCAAGGTCGCCTCTTATCACGGCAATAATTATCTCGTTTGTTACTCGGTTTTTATAAACAACATTCTTTAAAAATCTGCTCGCAGGTAGTTTGTAATGCTTTTCGTTATGCTCCATAGTTTGAACCCATTCAGGTTGCTCAATAGTCTCTAAGTCTAAAATCTCATCATCAACATTTACTTCATTACGTATAAATTCGGCGACATCTTCATGTGCAATATATTTACCATCCTCACTTACAAAATATCTGCTTTCCCCTGCATCATTCTCAACTACAAACTCATGACAGTATTCGCCTCCGATGTAGCCATTGTCTGCAAGAACCATAGTTGTAGCGAGTCCTAATCTTTTAAAAATTTGGGTGTAAGTGCTAGCCATTACGGCATACTCTGTTTTGAATTCTTCCTCGTCAGTGTGAAAGGAATAAGCATCTTTCATGGTAAATTCACGTGTTCTCATCAAACCGCCCTTGACTCTAATCTCATCACGAAACTTTGAAGATACCTGGTAGATATTTATAGGAAGATCCTTATAAGACAGTGTAAATCCGCGTACTGCATCAACGAACATTTCCTCTCCTGTTCCGCCTAAGGCAAATTCACCACCGCGCCTGTCAGCTACAACCATGAGCTCAAAGCCTGCTGTATTAGTTCGATTGGTTTCTTTCCATAATTCAAGAGGGTGGAGTACTGGGGATAACATTTCTTGTGCGCCAGTTTTATCCATTTCTTCACGTATAATCCCAATAATTTTATTGCGCACTCGCATTCCGAGAGGCAGCATGTAATATCTGCCGGCAACACTTTCTCTTATAAATCCACCTTGATACAACAACTTGTGTGAAGTTGCAGACATGTCTTTTTTTGCTTGTTTGACTGTTTTGCCGAAAAGTTTGGAGTATCTCATTTTTGCCTATCTTTAAGTCATTGTACAAAGTCTATAGGGGGTGTCAACTCTTAGTTTCTTTGTACTGTACACTTTTCTTGGTAATATTTGACACAATAAATACGAAGAGACTATGCAACTTCTCCGAAAGCTAAATAATTTTATAGAGAAAATTGACTCCACGCCTAATAGTACTAAGACGCGTATCGTTAACCAATTGCTTCCTATCATTGTTTGCATTGTGTTGTTTTTCGCTTTTGTAGAGTTGTCACGCTTTTTTATTGTTTTTTTTATTAATCCTTCTATAACTGAGCCTATTCAGCTAATTTTGCGCCCGCTTGATTTCATTGTTGGTTTTTTTCTATATTTTGTTACTGCTGTGGATTACGCTTTGATAGTAGGACGCATGCAAAATGTAAACCCCGGACTAAGAGCACGTTTTATCATGAATGTATTCACATGTGTGGGTTGTTTTGTTGGTGTGAGTGTTGTTTTGTTTTTGTGGGGTTACGCTAAAGAAATCTCTTGGCTAATATTGCCCTTGTTAATATTTGCAGGAAGCGTAATGCTAAAACTAGCTTATGAGGGTAAAGAATACTTTGATGAACACTCAAACATCAACAAATACTTTAGCAGATTTACTACTACACTCCTTGAAGTTTTATATTATCCCACTAGACTTTTCACCTTTTGGATGCCAGAACTTGGTAGTCCTAATGTCAAGAAAATGTCACTTAAGAGTCTAGCCAGCTGGTCATTTTTTCTGCCTTTTATAATTGGTCTAGACGACCTTGTAGGCTATATGGGTGCAATGACTATCTATAATGTTTTTAGCTTATTGATAGGCATTTACTTTGCAGACATTTTAATCGATATTCTTATCTTCACTTCACCCGCTCTAACAAAAAAAATTGTTGTTAGTCCCTTGTTATCCATCTTGGCTGCTTACGCTTTTATATATCTTGCTTACAAATCTTTTTCCGAAGCGATACTTTTGATGCATGAAAAATTCCATATTGGACTAACTACAGGACTTATTGGGTTTACTATTTTCCTTGGCCTAGTAGTTCTTGCTGATATGACTGCGTCTACAAAATCTCGTTTATAATGACTTTATAAATGTTTAACCAGCTACTAAAGTTTTTTTATGTTTATGTTGTTTTATTGTTGGTATTGTTTGGTTTGTTAGTGTTGTCGTGTATGATTCCCTCGAGCTATTTGCGTGATAATATTGGTAAGAGTATTCCAGTATTGAAGAGTGAAGGCTTGTATCCGAAGATTGGACCGACTTGGCGACAAGTTCAGAATGATAATTTTGGTGATCTATTAATGTTAAATACTGCGTATTCGGTTGACAGTACTTCTCCGATTCTTTCATCTCTCGCCAATGTTAGGCAAGAAGCTGATGGTAATTACCTACACCAAATTGAAAATCTAGAGCAATTACATAATAGTGGTTTAACTAGTCCGGTAGAATATTCTAGATATTGGCATGGGTATCTTGTTTATCTGCGACCACTTTTGGTATTTTTTTCTTATGCCGAAATCCGTATTTTACTAACTGCTTCGCTACTTTTTAGTTTAGGGGTATTTCTTTACAATTTATGGAACAAGACCACAAAAACATTTTTTTTCTCGATTGTTTTAGGTTTACTTGCAGTGGATGTGTTGTTTGTTGGTTGGTCGATTCACCTTTCGGGTATTTTTATTTTGAACTTCATCATCGTAACCTATATGTTGCATACTTTTAGACCAGAAAAAGACTTATATATCATTTTCTTTGTGTCAGGAATATTGACCGTTTTTATTGATTTGCTGAGTGCCCCTATCTTCGCGCTTGGCTTGTTGTTACTAGTATCTGCGGAGCTTCAGAACTATTCTAACCGAAAGCTTTTACTTAACTGTTTGTCTTGGTTTTCTGGTTGGTCGGGGTTTTGGCTTACAAAGTGGTTTTTAGCTGAGTTAGTTATTCCAGGTTCTATCTCTACCGCGGTAGTTAATGTCTTATTACGAACAGGTAGTATGGATAGTGCTGGATTAGCCCATCAAGAAGTCATCAAATACAATCTATTCTATCTTTTAGGCAATAACCCACCTGTCTTGCTTACAATTATCCTTATGGTCGTTTTTCTGATTGTTAAGTTCCACAATTTTCGACGTGAACAATTACCAAAAATTATTACTTTATTGTTTTTAGGGTTGTTGCCTTATCTGTGGTATATGTTTGCAGCTAACCACGCCTACATACACTTCTGGTTTACTTATCGAGACCAATTTATAGCTGTAGTATGTCTCTTTTTGATATTAGCCAATATCATTGATGTGAGGAGCTTAGTTTCGCAAGTTGTTTGTCGTGTAAGGCCAGTCTGTTTGAAATAAAAGCCCTTTCCTGCCTATGTTCCACCACTTCTTTCAAGATCTTATCCACGTTTTCGTATAGTTTTGGATAGGATTCAGTTCTTTTAGTCATCACTTCTACTTTGTTCTCTAACGATGTTAGTCTTATGCTTAGTTCGGCAACGAATTTTGAGAGATTTATCAGTAATTGTTTACTTGAAAGTTTATCCACTTCTAAACATTACTAAACACCAATATATATTGCAATATGTAACACTATGAAATTAGTTTACTGGTCGGGGTGGAGCGACTCGAACGCTCGGCCTCACGAACCCGAATCGTGCACTCTACCAACTGAGCTACACCCCGAAGAAATGAGGGGTGGTAGCGTCAGCGTCACACCCCGACGAAGGAGGGGTGGTAGTGATGTACTCATCACGTCACACCCCGACATTCACTTAGTTATATTCCTGCTCCCAAATAGTGTCAATTTTGTAGACATTTTTTATTATATATAGCATTATTTATTAATGGCACCAAGAACAGAATCAGCAACACATGAAATTGTGTCTCCCTTACCAGAAGTCGCTTTTGTGTCTCCAAACACAATACCATCAGTTGAAACCCCAAAAGAACTTAACATGGCGCGCGCTATCATCTTAAGTGAAGTAAATGGCCAAACATGTGCCCTATTATTACAGCGTTCAGAAGGTTCATTTGATGCCGGTAAGTTTGAACTCCCAGGAGGAAAAATTGACCCCGGTGAGACTGTCGCAGAAAGTATAGTTCGTGAAGTAGCTGAGGAAACAGGGTTACAAATAACTCTCCCAGATCAGCTAGATATGCAAAGTACCCGTGTTATGAAGGGTGGGAAGTATGATGGCGTACCCGCCAACACTTATCTTCAAATAGCTCTAACTGACGGTTACGAAGTCAGTCATTCACCTGAACATACGACGTCATTGTGGTGTACAAGGGATGAGATCAAGGAGATGGCTGCTCGAGGCGAGCTTGCCGCAACTTCAAAAGAAGCCCTAATGAATTTCGTTAACTTGTAACATCTTTGTAGTCGTTTAGAAACTTTTTCACCTTTGGCTCTATTATCAATTGGCAGTATGGGTATGTCTGATTCTCGGCGAAAAAGTTCTGATGATATTTTTCGGCTATGTAAAAGTTTTTGAACTTTTCTACCTTTGTAACAATTGGTTTCGCAGATTTGTTGCTTATTTCCAGCGCATTTTTGACATCGTTAGCCTCTCTTTGTTGTTGTTCATTATGATAAAAGATAACAGATCTATACTGGGGTCCTACATCATTACCCTGTCTATTCAACGTTGTAGGATCATGAGTGTTAAAGAATATCTCAACTAAATCCTTGTAGGCGATTACTTTTGGATCGAATTCTAATTGAACTGCTTCGGCGTGCCCAGTATCCTTTCTGCATACTTGCTCATATGTGGGGTTTTCGATATCACCGCCTGAATATCCGGATGAAACCTTTGATACACCATTTATGCGCTTAAATATCGCCTCGGTACACCAGAAACATCCTCCAGCAAACGTAGCCACTTCTAGATTATTTTGCATATATTCATTTTATCAATAAAATATATCTATATGAGCATATTGACCTACATTATTTTAACAACGACCTTTATAAGTCTTCTTTCATTGGTTGGGATTCTGGTCCTGTCACTAAGTCCAAAGTTGATGGGTAGAGTTTTAATCTATTTGGTTGGTCTATCTACTGGTACTTTGCTAGGTGGTGCCTTCTTTCATTTACTCCCTGAGGCAGCCGAAAGCATGGCACTTGATAATGTTTTTCTTATTACAGTACTGTCATTTATTACGTTTTTTCTCATAGAAAAACTTTTGCACTGGCGTCATTGTCACGATGCGTCTTGCGAAGAGCATACTTTTGGTCACATGAATCTTATTGGTGATGCAATTCACAATTTTATTGATGGCATGATTATTGCAGGAACATTTTTAGTAAGTGTTCCCCTAGGTATTGCTTCCACTGTGGCATTAACTTTTCATGAAGTGCCTCAGGAAATAAGCGATTATGGAGTCCTAGTTTATTCTGGGGTCGAAAAACGAAAGGCTCTCTTAATGAACCTTCTTGTTGCTTTAACCGCTGTCTTGGGTGGAATAACAGGGTATTTTCTATCATCTTACACTGAAATACTTTTAGGATTTTTGCTTCCTTTCGCTGCTGGGGGTTTTATTTATGTATCAACGTCTGACCTCTTGCCAGAACTGCGCAAGGATGACGACCTTCAGCGTTCGATAATATCAACATTATTGTTTTTAGTTGGTATTGCTTTGATGTATTTCCTAAAAAATTTTGAATAAATAACCAGTGCGTGTAGGTATACTAATTGGGTTCTTCCCACAAGCACTGAGTTTTGTTACTCGAACAGATTTGTGCCTTTTGATATGAACCCGTCGCAGTAACAATCACGTTTCCGACATCCCCCGTTACTTAGACTGTGCATTGCGGCTGAATGCCCGCAAACACATTTTCCATTGTCACGAATTTTTCGGAAAACATTGGTAACAAAATCCCATCCGCAACCTTTGCACCACATTGGTGCAAAAAACCAATACCTCAGAATTCGCCCACAATGTGGGCATACCGTACTATTTCTTAACATGACCAAGCCTCCTCATACGTGATATTTGCAAACAATCGCTATTATGTATAAAATTGCAAATAAGTCAAAAAAGCGTTGAGCTTGGAAGTAATGTCACCAAGCGAGCTGCGGAAAGAACATAAGGTGCGCCTTATTGCTAGACTCCGTCGGGAATGCCCGTTACAGCTGTAAATAAGTATGTTTGAAGGTTGGTACCTTCCATTTAATTATGGAACCTCTCTGTTGTGAGAGGTTTTTTTGTTTTTAAGGGAGCATTTTTTATGAATTTAGTGAAACTAAAAAGTTTTATAAAAAGGCATTGGAAGTTAATTCTAGTAGTTGTTTACGTTATTTCACCTATTGATTTAATTCCTGATGTGTTAATGCCTTTGGGCTACACTGAGGACTTGCTTTTGGTTGTAACAATGATTCTTGATTACTACAAAAGGAAAAAAACTGAAGGAAAGTTTACGTTTGATAATGAAGCCAAGCCAGTAGATGGAGAAGTTGAGGAATAAGGAAAATTATGAATAAAACATACAATCACAAAGAAATAGAACCAAAAATCTACGATCTATGGGAAGAGGGTGGTTATTTTACTCCGAAAACTGACCCAGCTAAAAAGTCCTATACCATAGTTTTGCCACCACCTAACTCAAACGGTAAATTACATGTTGGGCATGCTTTGATGATTGCAATCGAGGACTTGTTGATTCGTTGGAAAAGAATGCAGGGTTATTCTGCTTTGTGGGTACCAGGAACTGATCATGCGGGTTTTGAGACTCAGTCAGTTTTTGAAAAAAATTTAAAAAAAGAAGGTAAGTCTAGGATGGACTATGACCGCAAAACATTGTACAACATGGTCTATGATTTTGTGCGTGAGCAGGGTGACGTGATATATGCTCAGGTTAGAAGCCTAGGCCCAAGTCTCGACTGGTCGCGTAAAAAATTCACTTTAGACGATGATGTCATCCAGACTGTGCATAAAACCTTCAAAAAGATGCATGCTGATGAGTTAGTTTACCGAGGTGAGTATATGGTTAACTACTGTACACACTGCGGAACAACCCTTTCAGATCTTGAAATAGAGTATACAGATAAAAACACCCCGCTTTACTATATTGATTACGTCTTACTGGATAGCCATTCTAATGAACCAGAATTTGTGCAAGTTGCGACCACCCGACCTGAGCCAATTTATGTTGACACACATTTAGCAGTTAACCCAGATGATGAAAGTAAAAAGTGGCTTATTGGTCGCCAACTTGAAAACCCTCTTACGGGGGCATCGATGACCATTATTGCTGATTCATTCGTGGACCCAGAGTTTGGGACCGGCGTGGTTAAGTTAACACCAGCCCATGATAAGAACGATTATGAAGCTGCTAAACGTCATAAACTCCCCTTGATGACTGCAGTGGGCGTTGACGGAAAAATGATAAATTCTCCTACCGAACTTGGATTTGATGGTTTATATGCTAAACAAGCCCGTGCTAAGGCTGTAGAAATACTAATTGCAAAGGGTTTGTTAAAAAAAGAAAATATTAATGAAAAGTACCAGCATTCTGTTGCGACTTGCTATAAATGCAAAAATCAAATTGAAAATCTTATCTTACCTAACTGGTTTGTTCGTGTGGACCATCCAGAAAAATCCCTGAAACAACCGGCGCTTAATGTTGTAAAAAATGGTGAGGTTAAGATCTATCCCGAGTGGCAAGAAACAAAATATCATCGTTGGATGGAGGAAATGCATGATTGGCCGATTAGTCGTCAGATTGTATGGGGTATACGTATTCCGGTTTGGTATAACGTACAAGGTCATGAGTCTTTAGTAACTCTTAGTTTTGTTGCTAAAGATGGTAGGCAACTTAATGGCTCTCTTGAAGATTTATTAAAGGAATTCCCTTTTGACGAGATTAAATCAGGTTTACAACAATTGCGGGTTCCTTTATGGGAGAAATCTGAAGACGAAATTTTGTACGAAATAAGTGACAAAGAGCCTGAAACGCCAGGTAGGTGGCTTCCAGAAACAGACACCTTCGATACTTGGTTTTCTTCTGGGCATTGGCCGCTCGTTACTTTGGGTTATCCCGACAGTGCCGATTTTAACTACTTTTATCCTACGGCAGTATTGGAAACCGGCTGGGAAATACTCCGCTTTTGGGTTTCAAGAATGATTATGTTTGGCATTTACTTAACAGGTAAACCACCGTTTAGTGATGTTTATTTACATGGTTTGGTTCGTGCATCGGATGGTCGAAAAATGAGCAAAAGCTTGGGTAATCAAGTTGACCCTTTGGACTATGTAAGTGAATTTGGTGCGGATGCCTTACGTATGGGCTTAATATCTGGTACTGCTGGTGGTAAAGACTTTGCGTTTCCGCATGATAAGGTTTTAGGCTATAGGAATTTTGCAAATAAGATCTGGAATATGGCTAGATTCATGGGTTTAATGGAGGAGTCATACCAAAAAGATACTGGAAATACTCTTTGTAGCTTCAACGGATTGGATACTGATTCCCTCAAAGACATTGATCGGGAAATGCTTAGCAAAATGAATTCTCTAATCATTTCAACAAACGAAAACCTTGAAAAATACAGATTCGCACAAGCGGGGGAGGATATATATCATTTCATGTGGGATGACATGGCGTCTAGTTATATTGAAAATGTAAAGAATCGTGAGGATAAACAGGTAGCCTTACCGGTTTTACGTCACTTATATTTGACATCTTTGAAGTTGCTTCATCCATTTATGCCTTTTGTGACTGAAGAAATATGGTTGAATTTATTGCCTAACGAAAAACCTTTGATAATTAGCGAATGGCCAGGAGCGAGAGATTAGAAAATTTTATCTCTCGCCTCCGGCGATTATTTGTGAGGCCTGGTTATTGGAATTATTTGACTCAACGTGTAGCAGTTGTTTTGAGCGTACTTTCCGTTTTGTGTACGTTTTATGTTTAAAGTGATCCCTATCAATCCAATCATACCCAATATATCTTGAGTTAGCTGTCTTACGTATAACCCTTTGGACATTTGAACCCTAAGCTTGAATTTTGTTGTTTTTTCACCTCCGTATTTATTTTCTATATTTTTCCAACAGGCTATTGCTAAATCTTGCCGCAAGTCCCCATCTACTAACCTAATGTCCTTTATTGTCTGCAAAGCAATTTCTCCAAACCTCGTCTGTGTTATCTCCATAAGTTTCAGGTCATCTATTTCACCAGATCTTGTTGGAATTTCTATTTCACTTAGCCTGTTATTTCTTGCCCACCAATGAAGTTCTTTACCTTTTACTTTAATAGCTGAGTAGTTAGGTATTTTTTGTGTGTATGCGCCTTGCATGCTATCCAAAACTTTTTCAAGTTTTTTGAAATTGAATGTTTGCTTATTTTCTACAATCTCTACTATACCAAGACCGTCTAAAGAGTCGGATTTTAATCCCAAAACAATGTCAAATTCATAAGTTTTTTTCCACTTGGCATATTCATATTTTCTTAACCTTGTTTCGTCGATTAGCACAACAATTACACCTTCTGCCATTGGGTCTAATGTTCCTGTATGAGACGAGAGGATGTTGTAAACCTCAGAAACACTTTTAGCAATCCTGTGAGTTGATTCACCAACAGGTTTCCAAATGGGAATGATTCTGGGAATTTCGTTTTCAAGCATTTCTAAAGTATTTCCAAAGTTCCTTCCCGTAGATTTAACAGCTTTCCTACACCAACACTTTCAACAAAATATCTATCATGTGAGACCAAAAGAAGCGTTCCTTCGTACTTTGATAAACTTTTCTCGATGACTTCTTTGGTATCAATATCCAGATGATTTGTCGGTTCATCCAAAATCAACATGTCGTAATCCTCATATGCAAATATTGCAAATGCAAATCTAGCACGTTCCCCCGGACTTAAATTACGCACACGTTTTTTTACCGCATCCTTATCAAACAAGAATTTGTCCAGCATTCCAAATGCTTTATCGTACTTGCATCCCGTTTTTTCAATAAAATGATCTAGCAGGCTTTTATCATAATCTAGGTGAGTTTGTTTTTGTGCAAAGTACCCTACTCGTATGTTGTCACCAATGGTTATGTTTCCTGCAGTAGGCTGTTCTTCGCCCATAATCATTTTTACCATGGTGCTTTTTCCACCACCATTTGGACCAAATAACCAAACTTTTTCTTTGCCTCGCACTTCAAAAGATAAGTCTGTAAAAACATTTTTTTCGCCATAATCTTTAGTGATGTGGTCAAACCGTACCATGAGCTTGCTTTTTCTAGTATCGGTATCAAATTCGACATTCTTGATTATTTTGGTGGAATACTTTTCTTTGCTGTTTTGTGTGACTTCTCTGTCAATTCTCTTCTTAGCAGCTTTCACAGCTCTTCCTCGTTTATCCCCCTTTATTTTTCTGGCATTGTCGAGTAGTCTTTCAAGCTTTGCTTTATGCTTTAAAAATAGTACATACTCCTGGTCCCACTTATCTATCAATTTAAGTTTTTCGCCTTTGTAGTTATCATAGTCACCTACAAATCTTATTATTGAACCATTTTCTATCTCCCAGATTTCATCTACGGTATTGTTCAAAAATGTTCTATCGTGTGAAATCATAACTACCGTCTTGTGTAGATTTTTAATGTAATCTTCAAACCAATGAATGCCCTCAATATCTAAATGATTGGTTGGCTCATCAATAAGTAGCACTGTGGGCTCCTTAAGAAGTGTCTCAATTAATTTTAATTTCATTTTCTGACCCTCACTCAACGTTTTTATTTCCTGGTAAGCATCAAAGTTTTCATAGTTCAGTTGGCTAACCAGGATCTCAGCTTTGTAAAATTCCCAATGCCCCTCTAGACTTTCTTCAAGTAATTCGCCTACCAAACCCTTTGAAAATTCCAGCTCTTGTGGAATATAACCTACAATTTCACTCTGAATTTCAATTGTTCCTTCAGTAGTAGATTCTTCTCCTGCAATAAGTTTTAAGAGTGTGGTTTTCCCACAACCGTTTTTTCCAACAATCCCAATCTTCTTATTATTGCCAATTTTGAACTCCAGCTCTTTTAGAACGGGTTCACAAAAATATGTTTTATTCACACGTTTTCCGAGGATCATATGATTATTTTAGCTGAAAAGGCTATAATAACAACAATGCGACTGATTCTAGGTAGTTCAACTCGCGATATCACAAGGCTCGATCTCGCCGAGTTAACCCAAAAATTTAATACTGTCCATATTGATATTGGTACCGGTGATGGTCGTTTTGTTTTTAAGAATGCTATCAAAACCCAAGATGGCCTTTTTATTGGTGTAGATCCGAGCCAGGCACAACTAGAAAAATATTCCAAAAAAGCTGTTAAAACAAAAGTTAATAATTGTTTATTTGTTTTAGGTTCTATCGAGCTATTGCCTGAGGAGCTCTATGGTCTCGCCACCAAAGTAACGGTTATATTGCCTTGGGGTTCTCTGCTTAGTTCTATAGTGTTGCCTGATTCTGAGGCACCAAAAAAGTTGTATGACTTACTGAAAGAGAATGGCGAGCTAGAAATATTGTTTGGTTATGCGCAGGAAACAGAACCAACCGAAGTTGACAGATTGGGTTTGGAAAATTTGAGTCTAGAGTATGTTAAGGCTAACGTCGTCCCAAATTTTCTGAATGTAGGTTTTCAGGAGGTAACCATAAGCCCTCTACAAAAAGAGACTTTAAAAAATTTCGATTCAACTTGGAGTAAAAAACTTAGCTTTGGGCAGGAAAGACCTTTATTCCATCTAAAGCTTACTAAACGTCCTCCAGTAGTTTTACAAACACCTTAAGCTTTCACAACTAAACTCTTTGCTATCTTGTCATGCCATGTCTGCTTGTTTGGGTCCCAAAGCATCCAAAGATATCCTATCAAGAAAAAGCTCGATAAACACTTACCGACCACCTCTCTCAAG
Source organism: uncultured Candidatus Saccharibacteria bacterium (assembly GCA_964643995.1). GTDB lineage: Bacteria > Patescibacteriota > WWE3 > UBA101185 > UBA10185 > CAZXUJ01. Next base: position 381,143 of record CAZXUJ010000001.1, on the reverse strand, counting down.
AATGCGTCTACGGGATTAAGATTTTCGCCAACTTCTTGTTTAACAACCTTTATGCCAAGTGCCTTTTTTCCAAGTGTCGCCCCATACTGTGTTAGCATGAATATCGCATACCCAAGTCCAAGCACTATTCCAAGAGGGTTGTAAAACATACCATCCTCGCCCCCAAATATTGGGTTTAGAATAATTCCACTGACACCAACAACTAATCCTACAAGTACTGCATCAATCAATACTGCTAGAAATCTTTGCATGAAAGTTGCATACATTATTTCAACTTTAGGCGCAGCTGGTGTTGTTGTTTGCTGTATATTTTCGTCCATTATTATCACCTCCTATACATTAATTTTTTCATATATGGTTGGCGATGTCATGTAAATGGTATTATTCACCTGTTCGAATACGTCGGGGTGTGACGTGATAAGTACATCACTACCATCCCGCCGAATACGTCGGGGTGTGGCGCAGTTGGCTAGCGCGCACGCATGGGGTGCGTGAGGTCGCAGGTTCGAGTCCTGTCACCCCGACCAGAATGGGCATCATTGTGACCATGATGCTTAAATTACCCGTTAATGGTTTGATAAAACCCCTATTGATTTTTTAACTCACGAACCGCTGTTTTGCTTGATTTGGTTTAGTTTACAACAACATCTATTTTTTATAGTGATCTTCAAGAATCTCTACTATACCCCTACCATCACCCAAAGTTTTTGAGATGTATACTGCGATGTCAGAGCCAAGCTCCCTCTTGAAAGCCTCAAAATCTATATGATTGTTTTTATAGTTCATATCTTCAAAGACTTGAATGAGGGTTCTTTCCAAAACCATAGTCGATCTAGCATTTTTAAGTTTTTCAATAAGAACTTTCTTATCCATAAACTAAGTATAACTCATCAGTTGACGGCAATTATGCTAACATCCAGATATGTCACTAGATTATTATAATGCACAAGAGAAATGCTGGGTTTCCCCTAGATTAGTTCTGGTTTATTACGATGAACTACTAAAAACGTATGGGGACAAAGTATTAACTTCCAGAGAATTTAAAAAAGTTATAGAAGCAAAAGTTGTAGCAATAGCGCTACTAGGAATTAACAAGTTTACAAGATTGCACTTCATGATGCAGGTACCCAAAGCTATAAATGACTCTCCAGATATAGTAACAATGAATCTAGTAGAGTCTGACGACAAACCAGTACACATGAATCTCCAGGATGTGGAAGTAGTTGAATACTCAGAAAGAGAGTCGCTCGATTTAGGTACTTTCCTTATAAATACTAAACTATCACCTAAGCTTGCGAAAAAGGCATATGACGACAAGACTATAATCCTTTGCAATATCACAAAGAACAACGTACATATTAATCACAAAAAGGTTCATGATGAAATTAGGGAAATAAAGCCAAAACCAGCAGTATACCTTATAGGTCCTATTCCAAAACCAAATAAAACTTTTGTGCTTACTAGAATTTGGCCGGAACTAGATAAATCAATAGAAATTGATGTTGTTAATGATGGTAATAACTATTCAAAACCTGATTCATGTAAATTTTCTCTTGGGACAAATAAAAAAGTTGTTTTTGGGAAAAGTCCCTTACCTCTCCCTTCGAAAAGGGAAGTTTTTGAACTTAGTGAAAATATTTGATGTTTTATCCTAACGGATGTGTGTAAACAGTCTTATTGTGAATGAATAACGGTAGTTTCAGTGTTTCAATTGCTTCCTGTTTTTCTTCTTTAGTTCCATTATAAATAATGTATTTGAAATACTCCGTAAATGTTACTTTTTCGTGGACTTTTATATTCTTTCCTTCAAGTAAAGACATTCTTAACTTGGTAAATTTATCCATTCTGCCTCTGATTTTACTGTTTAGATGTAGGTTTGAGTCTCTCTTATTTTCTATCAATCCCACATAATTGATTAACTCACCAATTAATTCATTTTCATTTACATACGGTTCCTCACAGTTCGGATCCACTTGCCTGGAACAGCGATAATATGTATATGTCCTTTTCTTTCCACCTTTGAGCATTTTATGTTTTTCTTCACCAACAAAGTTTGCTCCACAATAAGCACACTTGAATACATGCTTAAATAAAAAGAAAGTTGAACCCCATTTCGATTTTTTTGAAGTGACTAATTTCCTTTGCACTTTATCAAATAGCCACTTTTCAATTATGGGTTCGTGAGCACCTTTGTACCATTTCCCACTTCCTTGTGGATATTCGAATTCACCGTAATAAAAAGGCGTTTTCAATATTGTATAAATCATACTTAAAGATATTTTCTTGTTAGTTAGTCGTCGGAGATTTTTATCTTGTTTTAGATGTTCTCTTAAATCTCTTCCGCTATAGTTTGCATGGGCTACAAGTTCAAACAGTTCCTTTACATAGGGAGCTGCTTCTTTATCAAGCATCACTTTTTTAGTGCCTTCATGGGAGTAATTAATATAGCCAATAGGTGCAGGGCAAGGTCTCCAACCCATTTCACATTTGTTTCTAATACCTCTTTGAACATGTAGCGATCTGTTGTCATTCTCTAGCTTTGCTTGGGAACATAAAATCATAAGTAAAAACTTTTCGTTTGGGTTGTTGGTAAAAGATTGAGAATAAGTTTTAATATGAACAAGTTTCTTTCTATCCATCAAATCTACTAAACTTCCTAAGTCTCCTGCATTTCTACTCAATCGGTCTGGTGACCAAGCTAAAATCCCATTGTATTTTTCTAAATTAATTTCTTTAAGTATCTCCAAGAATACAGGTCGTGTCCCCGATATCTTTGCACTGTGCGACTCTTTTTTAACTTCTACGATATTCAATCCTTCTTTCTTTGCTTGTTCCTGCATTTCATTAATTTGAGATTCTATTGAACGTGCTTGCCGTTCATCTGATTCCGAACTTTTGCGAGCATAAAGACAGTATTTTAATTCTTCTTTTGCTTTAGTCATCTACACAATGGATGACATACTTTTAATAACACGGCAACTTAAAATGCTAAAATCGTTGAAGATGATATATATACAAAAAACAACTGATGGACCAACAATTGCGGATCAATATATACAAAGAGTATGGATGTATATGGGAGCAATATTGTCCTTAGGAAATAGCCTTATACTAAGTTTATCGCAAGTGTTGGAAATGTTTGAACAGCCCGTAAACTCAGGCATGTTAGGGAAACACCTTACTAAGTTTAAATCTATAGACTTACAATTGGTAGGTATTACCACAGAAGAGCATCTAAGAATCATTAGTGATTTAGAGAAGTTCAATAAAATTTTAAATTTAGTAAAACATTCACTGTTTGTTTTAAACCCTGTGTATTTTAAGGCAAATAACGAAACTATTGCTCTCATGGATTTTCAAACAAAAGAACAATACATTCTTACAAAAGAGCAACAAGATGAGAATAAAAAACTTTGCCAAACACTATTAGAAGATATGACAAAAATATTGCAATAAAAACTAAATGTCTATTGGAAATACGAACTCTTGAGAAAAAACAACTTCACCTGCATTTCCTTTTCCCAAGTATAATTGCACTATGACCGATAAAATACACAACGATCCTAAGCTAAGACATTATGCAGAATTAATAACTAAAGTTATGTATGAGTACTCGGAAAATGCTCAAAAGGAAGTCAACAAAAAGTTTAAAGTTCAATTAGCACACAATGTCTTCATCCTCACGCATATATACAAAATCTTAGATATCATTGTAAACACAGAACAGGAAAAGGTATCTGATGAGTTGTTTGAATCACAAGCGATAATTTGGCAAGCCTGTAACACCATGATTGGCGCCATTCAATTAAGTAAGCAGGGATATGTGCTAGAACCTCAATATCTAATGCGGTCTGCGTTTGAAAGTCTTGCTTTGGCATTCGCATTTCATGCTGATGAAACAATATTTGAAAAATATAAAAAAAATAAAGTTAGCGGCAACGATTGTATACGTTATCTAAAAACAGTAATTAAAGATGCAGGCACTATGTATGGAATTTTGAGTAAAGTTACGCACCCATCAAGGCAAGTTATCGGAACACATTACAATATGCATGAAGGCACCCTAATTGTAGGTGGCGGGTATACAGAGAAACTTTCATATAGAACGTTAGCAAACCTATCATTAGCAAACTTTATGTTATTGATGATGTGGGAAACAAGTGAGTTAATTTTTTATGATTTCAATACAACACAGCATTTTTGGCTAAAAGGTCAAAATGAATTCAGACGAAATGTGAAAGAGGATTTGAAACAAATACTTAAACAAGTTGAAACCGACTTCTCAAATGCATTATCAAAAATTGACAACAACCAAGTGGAAGAACCTCCAGAGAGGTTCTTCCAAGATGGTCAATAACTCAAGTTCTCATACTTAGAAGTAATACTTTTCTTACCCTCAGCTACTATATCTTTCCCAACCATAACCTTGTATGAATAATCTGATATTCCTAATTCTCCCCCTGGACAAGTGTTTATATCAAAATAAACAGTTGAACCTAAAGATGGTTGGATAGGTTTATTGGTGTTGAAAGTTTCTCTGCCTAAAGTACTTCCGGATGAGTTCATAAGTGCAATTTCTACAGAACCTTCAAATTCATTTACATCAGTGTTCCTTACATCAAAAAAGTATCTGCATTTTCCATCTACTTTTTTAACGATCTGGCTTGTAATAGCTATATCCAAAGGCTCTACTTTGGGTTTTTCTTCAACAATTTTGGGCGTAGTTTTAACTTCCTTTTTTACTGTAGGCGACGTAACGTTGGTAATCTTTTCTACAGTAGGTTTAGGTTCTTGATATTTATCAGCTCTCTGCACCAGTAAACCTCCTGTAATTCCCATAAGAACTAAAAATGCCATAATTTTTAGTGGTCTAGATAATACAAAATCGTATTTCTTTTTCATAAACTCCCAAAACGGAGGAAATACAACTAAACCCGAAGCTAAGTACCCTAAACCAACCAGCGGTCCAGTCTCTTTTGAAAAGATGAAACTGACACCTCCAAATATGAATAATCCACCGATTATATAACCCAACATTGTTAACTTACTTTTCTTTTTTGGTTTGTTTTCATTATTTTCCGTATTAATCACCTCCATACAATATAAATTTATTTTTCAAGATGATTGATGACAGACCACTTAAATATAGGCAAGTTTTTAAATTGTAGTTATTTTTGCAACTGTACATAAAAAAGGGACTACCCTTGTAGTAACAGCCGCGAAGCATGAAACCCTGAAGAGTAGCCCCTTTTAAGGTTTCATGCACCACAAAATAGTGGATTTTCTTCGCGGCTGTTTAATTTTCTAAGGCAATTATACCTCAAAAGGTTAGAATTTCATGTCTATTAGTCCTTTTGTTACAGGATCAGACATATCTCTATGTAAGTCACTAAATAAACTTTTAGAAGGGGGTGCTGGCTTTGGTTTGTAATCCCAGTTGTATGGTCTAAAACTACATCTTTCCATTACTTCAGTCATGATCATTGTGAAAGCATCAGCAAGATCGTCGTATCTTTCACTACCAAAACCTAAAAGTTGAGAAATAAGCAATTCAGAACCAGACGTTGGAAAATTGATATTATGGTCTGCCATAAAATTTGCAACTAAACTTAATCTTGCCATTTTATCTAGCGAATTGTGTTTTATTCCTTTAACAGGAAATGTTTCCTGCACTAGAGCCTGTTCCATTGCCTCCTGATAAGCTATGGTCTCAACTATTATTGGGGTTGCATCCCCATTTGGATCTAATGCTTTGGAAACTCTTTTTACAGTATCGAATGCTTCTGGGAAAGTTAATCTAGCGTTTATAGGATTTGGAAGGATATAGACATTAACTTTGTTACCTACATAAAATACCTTTACGGACACCATAGCTGTGTAGTGTGCAGTAGATTGTTTGGATATAGCGAGGTCAACTCCCGTACCCACATACTGTAGTTTTATTTGTTTGGCAATGTTTTGAGTAGGTAAATCAGAGTAATACTTGATTAGGTTTTTAGTTATTGGGCTAGTTCCGACTGGAATATCCTCCAACAGATACTCTCTTAGCCAAGAATCTTTTCCAACCTTTTTCTTTAAAGCGGTGATTTCTTTAGATGTAGGAAATTTACTAAACCACAAAGGTTTATTATCTGAATCATAAAAAGGATACCGCCTATAAATGCCGTCAAGCTCATCATTATCAATCATTACTTGCAGGCGTTTTATTAAAGAATCAGAATGTAAAAAGTTACCTGTTATTACAATCTTTGTATCCACATCACCACTAGGAACAACTTCTTCCATGTACCATTTAAACGCTTTATCTCTCATTTCAACTGAATTTATGGTATTTATACTTTCGAGGTCATCAATAATTATTAAGTCAGGTCTTTTGCTTTTGTGTATATAGCCTCTTGGACTTACTTCCACTGAAATAGGAACTATTTTTGCATCATACTTTGGTAGGTGTAGCGATTTTTCTTTCCAAGGTTCAGGAGGAATTCTAAAGGGCCCATAATCATCTATAAGCAATTTATTAGTCTCAAGAATGGTCTTTATATCTCTTAAGGTACTCATTGCTTTATCTAAGCTTTGACTAGCAATCAAGATGTGTTTTTTCCCCTGACTACCTAAAACAGCCCACAAGATGTACGAAAGAACTAATATAGTTGTCTTTCCACAACCCCTGAACGCTTCGATAACAACTAGAGGAGTATCATCCAATTCACTTAATCTGAACATTTCTTCTTGGAAAGGGGCAATCTTGTACTTTGCATATTCACTAAAATAGGTAACAAAAAACCACTTGTGCATCTCAGAAGTAGTCTTAATTCTAAAAGCTTTATCGCTTAGGATTCTTTCGTAAACAATATCTAAGTCTTTTTTTCGTGTATTATTCGACATCTGAATTCTCACCAAAAACTAAATGTACGGCTTTTTTAAATACTTTCTGTTGTTCAGGAGAAAGCTTTATAGAGGTCTCAAGGGAGCCAGAAAGTAGTACTTTTGTGGAATAACCTTGATGCCTATGTTTTAACCAAAAGATTATTGCAGTCATGTTTTTGTCTCTAATTGCTGATATAAGCTGGGACTCAGCTAAATCATTCATAAGACTTACACTCATTTCTAATGCTTCATCTGCTTTTTGTGCGAATTTGTAATCTTGGTTTCTCCAGCGATAGTATGTTGCTCTCCCAACACCTGCATTTTTGCACGCCATTTGTATTATTGGGGTTTTCTTCAATTGTTCTATTAATGCTTCTTTTTCTTGCTTTTGCCTTTTTTGAATTAATTTGCTCATTGTATTTTTACCCCTTTCTGCCCAGTCAATTTTTCCCATCTATGTTTTATTATTTCTACATAAACGGGGGATTTTTCCATCACATAGCATCTTCTTTTCATCTTTGTAGAGGCAATAAGAGTAGAGCCACTACCACCAAAAGGCTCAATTATTAAATCATTTCTTTTAGTTAAAACTTTTATATAGGGAATTAATATTTCTATTGGTTTCGTACCAAATACGATACCTTGTCCTGAATGTTTGGCATCATCTACAGGATGATCAATATAATCTGTTGGTTGGTATTTTTTACCCTTTTTATAACTTTCCCAATGAGGTTTACCAGAAATTGCATATAGTGCCGTTTCATACTCATTTTGTAGACCCTCAATTTCTTCTTCTAGATTAAAAGGAATATCAGAATTTGGAGACGCACCAACCATTGCAATATCATGCTTTGAGAAAAATCTGTATTTTCCAGAAAACCCCTGTGTCCTATTTGGAACATGCCAAACAATCATGTTTTTAACTTTCCAGTAATCTTCCATTGCATCCCAGATAGTTCTTATGTTTTTCCAATTCTCAAAAACAATGATTGAGAAGTCATCCTTTTGTACTTTTGAGATGTTTGACATCCATAATTCAGTGAAATCATCAGGCAATGAATCTGTACCTAAATACCTTCTATTTTTCTTTAGTCCAAAACCCTTATCGCTTTTCTTTTTACCTTTCAAATAGTCGAGAATATATGGAGGGTCTGTAAAACACATATCCGCTTTTTCGCCGTCCATGAGTTTTAGGACATCATCTTCTATTGTTGAATTACCACACATTAGGCGATGTTCACCCAATTGATAGATATCACCATCTACTGTAGAAATTTCTTGAATGTTTAATTTTTCTAACTCTTTTTGCAGATTAAACTCTTCTGGGGTTTCGTCTAAACCAAAGATATCGTCTAGCTCCTCACTGTTAAAACCAACAATATCTAGTAAGGAGGAGTCAAACTCGGCTAACAACTTGTAATCCCAATCACCTGTATTCTTATTAAGCCTTACATTCAATTCCTTTTCTTTTTCAATATCTGGAATATTTAAATAGACAATTGGTACATCTGCATAGCCAAGTTCTTTGACAACTTGTAAGCGAAAATGGCCACCAATTACAACATTATTTCTACTTGGTGCAGAATTAACAATCAAGGGATCAACTAGCCCAAATTTTCCAATACTTTCTTTTAAATTTTGAGTTTTTGTTTTATCCCACTTTCGAGGGTTATAATCTGCAACTTTTAAGTCCTTAATATTAACTTTTATTATTTTTAATTCTTCTTTCATACAAACAAAAAAAGGGCCGAACGCCAGAAAATAATCGAAGTGATTACTTCCTAACGCTCGGCCCCATACATATCGAGCATAACCTGCTTACTATGAAGTAAGAGGTAGGTATTTTTTTACTATTCAACTCTCAATAATTATAAAGTACAACACTTGTTTTTAGTTGTCAAACCAACCCCTACTTGACAAGAGGGGGTGCAACCGCTAACTAATATTGTATAAATTGCAGGACTACAACAAAATCACGAGTTATAATGTCCTTATGTTAACAGGAAAATTAAAAACAGAAATTGACAGAGTATGGGATGCTTTTTGGACAGGTGGTATTTCTAATCCACTAACAGTCATAGAACAAATCACATATCTCCTTTTTATTAAACGTTTAGATGAAATCCACACACTGCGTGAAAATAAGGCTAACGCACAAAAAACTGAAATAACTAAGCCAATCTTTTCTGATAATCAACAACAACTGCGTTGGTCTAGGTTTAAAGATCTTGAGCCCAAAAAGATGTATGAGATTGTTTCTGAGGATGTTTTTCCCTTTATAAAAAACCTAAATGGCAAAACAGAGGACACCTATACCCAATACATGAAAGATGCAACCTTCATGATTCCTACCCCAAACCTGTTGGACAAGGTCGTCAACATGCTCAATGAAATCAAGATGCATGACAGAGATACCAAGGGAGATGTGTACGAATACTTACTTTCAAAAATAGCGACGGCAGGTAGAAACGGTCAATTTAGAACTCCACGACACATTATTAAAATGATGGTTGAGTTGGTGGAACCAAAGCGAACTGACAAGATTGCGGATCCTGCTTGTGGAACTGGAGGATTTTTAGTAGCAGCTAGTGAATATGTCCGTGATACCTATCCCGAAATATTTACTGATGATAAATTGCGAGATCATTTCAACAACACTATGTTTTATGGCAACGACTTTGATCGTACTATGATCCGTATTGCTGTGATGAACTTAGTGCTTCACGGTATCGAAAACCCCAACGTGACTGACAAGGATGCACTATCTCAAAGCCAAGCAGAAACAAGAAACAAATATGATGTGATTCTAGCCAATCCTCCATTTAAAGGATCGTTGGATTATGAAGTGGTAGCAAATGATTTATTGCAGATTGTCCGAACTAAGAAAACTGAGTTGTTGTTTATTGCATTATTTATCCAACAACTTAGAACTGGTGGCCGTGCCGCAGTAATTGTTCCCGATGGTGTGTTGTTTGGTAGCTCCAATGCGCATAAGGCAATTAGAAAACTTCTTATAGATGATCATCAGCTTCAAGGAGTAATATCCATGCCATCTGGTGTATTCAAACCTTACGCGGGTGTTTCTACTGCAGTGCTTCTGTTTACAAAGACCAACTCAGGCGGTACTGATAACGTTTGGTTTTATGACATGAAGGCTGATGGGTATTCGCTTGATGATAAACGCCAAGAGCTTGATCTTGAAAAACATGAGGAAAATAACACTCCCGATATCATCAAACGCTATCATAATCTTAAAGATGAAGAAGCCAGGGTAAGAACCGATCAATCTTTCGTAGTGCCAGTCAAAGAAATCCGCGAAAATGACTATGACCTCTCAATAAATCGGTATAAAGAGATTGAGTATGAAGACGTGGAATATGAAGAACCAAAGAGGATTATTGAGGATTTAGAAAAAATTGAATATGAAATTCAGGAAAGTCTAAAGAGATTAAAAACTAACCTATGATAAATAGTGTAATTCAAAATCCAGCATTATTTTCTAGTCTGCCAAATACTTGGGATATTGCTACCTTTGATGCCTTGTTTGATACCATCACACCTCCAAAAAAGTTCAAGAAATCATCTTATATAGATGAGGGGGTTTATCCAATCGTTGATCAGGGAGATGAGCTTATAGGTGGTTATACGAACAATAATATTGGTATTATTGAAGCATCACAACCTCTAATTATTTTTGGGGATCACACTAGAAAGTTTAAATATATCGATTTTGATTTTGCGGCTGGGGCAGATGGTACCAAAATTATTTCTTGCAATAAAAAGATTGAGCCAAAGTATGCCTACTATTTTTTTCATACATTAAATCTTCCTAATGACGGGTATAGCCGTCATTTTAAATACTTAAAAAAAATTAAAGTCCCCCTTCCTCAACTTAAAGTACAACAGCAAATTGTGGAGATTTTGGACGAGGCCGATGCTATGCAAAAGAAAAGAGAAAAAACAATTGAAAAATTGGCTGAACTAAAAGAGGCTATTTTTTATGAAATTTTTGGAGATCCCGCCTCTAATCCTAAAAACTGGGATGAGATTACCTTGGATAAATTGGTCGAAGATACAAAAAATGGCTTATACCTACCAAAAGAAAAATACAATGTTGAGGGAACTCCCATGGTGCATATGTCAGATGCATTTTCTGATGTTGTAACACCTGAGGTTGAACAGTCTGTTGAGTTAACAAAGGATGATTTGGAAAAATACCAATTAAATAATAATGATTTGTTAATAGCACGAAGATCTTTGGTTCTTGAAGGTGCAGCAAAGGCTAGCATTGTTAGGAATATTGATAACAATGATTTAGTGTTTGAATCCTCACTAATTAGAGTGAGACCCAATCAAACAAAAATTGATAGTGAATATTTACTGCAGTTTTTTAACAACACAAGGTCAAAAAATAAATATGTTAAGCCCTACATTACTCAGTCAACAATCTCTGGTATTAATCAAACTAATTTATTAAAAATAAGCGTATTGACACCACCTATTGAGTTACAGACTAGGTATAGGTTGTTAATTGAATCAATTGATGATAATAAAAAATCAATGATTAACTCGAAAGAGGTAACCAATATATTATTTAGATCTCTACTGCAAAAAGCATTTATAGGAGGTCTAAATGTCTAATGCAGTTTTTGAGTATTATCAAAAACTTCTTCTAGCTCAATATGAAGTTTCTAGTGAGTTTATCCATAAACCAACCCTAGGAACAGTTAGGGAAGACTTTTTGAAAGATTTAATTTTAAATCGACACAAAAATATAGTTGTTAAGAGTGGTGAACTATTTAATGACAACGACTCCCACAGTCCCCAATGCGACAGCATTTTTTGTTCAATTAGTGCTCCCTTGGATCCACCGAATAGCAGAAATGTTGTTATGCATGTGCGTTATTGCAAACTAGTGTTGGAAATAAAAAGTAGGCTTACCAATCAACATCTTAAAAAGGCAAATGAAGATGCTGAAATTATCAAAAACTTGGATAAAGATAATATCCCGTTATTTGGAGTATTTGCCTATCACTTAGATGTTGATAGGAATAATTTATTAGAAAGATTTGGTTTTCGATATGATGAAAATCTTGATTCTTATGAGATTGATGAAGAAATTAAGTTAAAATATCCCTATCTAGATTTTGTGATGACAATATCTACAGAGAATGAGGTAGATTATCAATTCTTTCTCAGAAAGAATCTTGAGGATAATCGTTTTTATTTTTCGGAAAATCCTGCTATTAAAAATTTATTTGCATTAGTGGAATCATTTAGTTTATGAAATCAAACTTTACATTTTTAGAAAATAACTGGCCGCAGATTTATGAAGAGGCTTTACAAACAGAACAGCATACGTTTACTGCACCACGCACTTCGGTGTTTTACGCGCGACGCACTGTAGAGCTGATCATCAACTGGTTGTATTTACACGACTCTGATTTGCAGCAACCTTACGAAACACACTTGGCTGCCCTAATGCATGAACCAAGTTTCAAAAGATTATTGCCATATAACCTTTTTCACTTGATCAACTACATCCGCAAAATTGGCAATCAAGCTGTTCATAGCCGAAAACCAATTAGTGAAAAAGAATCGCTAGCTTCTCTGAGAAATCTCTACAACTTCTGCGAATGGATGGCTATGCAATACAGTGAAGAGCAACCAGAATTGCCGCAATATTCAGAATCCTTTATTCCTCGTGAAGGAGAGGCTGATAAAAATGCTGAAGAACTACAACAATTGCAAGATAAGCTCGATTCACAAGGTAAAGAATTTGAACAACAGAAGTTACTGTTAGTTGAATATGAAGAGGAACTTAAAGAACTTCGTACACAAATACAAGTCACTAAGGAAAAGAATAAGAAACAAGTTAGTCAAAAAGACTATTCTGAGGCTGAAACTAGAGAATTATTTATAGACTTGTTACTAAAAGAGGCTGGCTGGGATCCACAAGGTGAAAATGTAGCTGAATACGAAGTGGAGGGTATGCCCAACAACAAAGGTATTGGGTACGTAGACTATGTTTTATGGGGAGATGATGGTTTACCAGTAGGTTTGGTAGAAGCTAAACGGACAACTCATGATGCTCAAAAAGGACAAAGGCAAGCAGAACTGTATGCAAACGCCTTGGAAAAGAAACACGGGCAAAGGCCAGTAATCTTCTATACCAATGGATATGATCATTGGATTTGGGAAGATGATATGTATCCGCCGCGACCTATTCAAGGTTTTTACACTAAGGATCAGCTTCAAACAATGATCAATCGTCGCAAAACTCGCAAGAGTTTGTTGGAAGCACAGGTCAATGATGAAGTTGCTGGAAGGTATTACCAAAAACTAGCAATCCAAAGTGTATTGGAACAACTAGAACATAAAGAAAGAAGATCATTGATAGTCATGGCAACGGGAACGGGTAAAACTAGAGTTTCAATTGCTCTAGTGGAGTTACTGATGAAGCAAGGCTGGATTAAAAACGTATTATTCTTAGCAGACAGAAACGCTCTATTAACTCAAGCTAAGGAGGCTTTTAATGATTTGTATCCTGAAGCCACTACAATCGATATCACCAAAGAAAAGGAAGATACAACTTCTCGCATCGTTTTCTCCACATATCCGACTATGATGAATATGATTGATGAATCAAAGAAGGATGGAGTAAAGAGATTTGGTATTGGTAGATTTGACTTGATTATCATTGATGAGGCACACAGGAGTGTATATCAGAAATATGGTGCTATCTTTGATTACTTTGATTCACTACTTATTGGCTTGACTGCTACTCCAAAAGCTGAGGTTGATCACAACACTTATGAATTATTTGGACTAGAAGACCACAACCCAACTTATTCATATGAACTAGATCAGGCAGTTGAAGATAAGTTTTTAGTACCTCCAAAACAGATTGATGTACCCCTCAAATTTTTAACAGAAGGTCTAACATATGACGAATTGAGCGAGGAAGAGAAAGAAATGTATGAAATGACCTTTGAGGATGATGACGGACAACTACCATTGATGATTGCGCCATCTCAATTTAATGATTGGGTATTCAACACAAATACTGTTGATCAGGTTTTAGCGCACTTAATGGAAAATGGAATAAAAGTTGAAGGTGGTGATAGGTTGGGTAAAACCATCATCTTTGCAAAAAGACACGAACATGCCATGTTTATTCAGGAGAGATTTAACAAAAATTACCCACATTATAGTGGCAGAGCACTAAGAGTGATCGATAACTATGCCGACTATTCTCATACCTTAATTGACGAATTTAAGCAAAATAAACCAGATAGCCCTTTTATTGCTGTTTCGGTAGACATGCTTGATACCGGTATAGATATTCCTGAAATTGTTAACTTGGTCTTTTTCAAAATTACTCGTTCCAAAGCAAAATTCTGGCAAATGATAGGACGTGGTACTCGCTTATGTCCAAAACTGTTTGGCCCGGATAGCCCAGAAGGCGATAAGAAAGAATTTTTGATTTTTGATTTCTGTGGAAATTTTGAATTCTTTAAAGTCAATCCTGAGGGGATTAAAGGCTCAACTCAGAAACCACTGTCACAATTGATTTTTGAAAGACGAGTTGAGTTGGCGCATGAACTACAAGGAGGAAAGTATAGCGAAAATCAACCTTTGCAAGACTTTAGACTTAGCTTGTTAAATATCCTACATGAAGATGTAACTCAGATGGCTCCGATGAGTTTTAGTCTACGCAAACACAAACGATATATTGATGAATTTAGTAGTCGTGATCGTTGGGAAAATCTAAGTAAACAAGATGTGTTGGATGTTAATGAACACATTGCTCCATTTTCAAATCTTGTCGTAGATGACGATGAATTTGCTAGAAGATTTGATTCCCTCATGTTAAATCTGCAAGTTGAATCACTTAAAGAATCTAAGAATCTTACTAATAGCAAGAAAAGAGTAATGACATTAGCAGATCTACTATTTGAGAAAGCCAATATTCCTGCAGTTGCTGAAAAGATTGCTACTATAAACAAAATCAAAGAAGAGGCTTTTTGGTCTAATCCAACTACCGAAGATCTAGAAGAGATACGTAGGGATTTACGAGATTTAATCAAACTTCTTGATCCACCAGACAGAAAGGCAGTCTACACAAACTTTACGGATACTATTTATGGTTCAACCGTCACTTCAAGTGGGGTAGTTAAAGACGCACCTAACAGGGACAACTATTTGAAAAGGGTGCAATCCATCATTAGAGAAAATGAGTTTGTATCTGCAATACAGAAAATTAAGAATAATGAAAAACTAGATCAGATGGATATACAGGAAATTGAAGCACTATTAATCAGCAGTAACTATGATATCGATAAAACTGAGTTCGAGAATGCACTCAAAGGACAAACAGTTGGAGAATTTATACGAAGTCTTGTTGGACTGGATAGAGACATAGCAAAAGCAGCCTTTAGTGAGTTTATGCAAAAACATAATCTAAATGCGGCTCAAATGCAGTTTTTAGATAAAGTCATAGATCATATCGTTGCTACTGGAATTGTTAAGCCAGGTGACCTATACGATCAGCCATTCACCTTTATTGACGACCGAGGAATAGACGGAGTATTTGGGCCCGCAGAAAGAGATTTAATCTTTGGGGTACTTTCAGGGATTAGAGCAAATGCACAATTTAGTTTTGCAAATGCTTAAGTATGGCAAAAAAACTAGAATCTGAAACATTTATCAAACCAGAACAATACTATATCGATCTCCATGACCTTGTAACAATCAAAGAATGCCTCGACTACTACCAAGCCCTTTACAAAAAGCTACCCGAAGCAATGAAATTACCAAACAAAGAAAATATTTCTGAAGAAAAACGTAAAAATGACTGGTTACGCTTAATAAACATGACCTTGTATTCAATTAAAGTTACAAGATTTAAAAGCAAGAAAAAAACAATAAATGAATGGATGGAGAAAGATAGAACAAAACAAGAAACTTATGATAATGCAGATTCAGGAGAATACTACTGCAAAGACTGTGACGTTTTGCTTGATGTTATAAGCAAAGACTCTTGGGAAAGAGGTTTAGATAGTAATTTTAGAGTCTTGTTTATGTATGAATGCCCAAGATGTCACAAAAGAGAAGCCTATTATGATGATGGAGAAGTTTGGGAAAGCAACCCAACATTATGTGAAAAATGTGGCTCTGAGATAGATGTTTCAATAAAGATTGACGATAACAAAGATAAAACTACTTGGACACATAAATGCACAGGTTGCGATTACAAAGAGGTTAAAGTTGATGATCATAAAAAATGGAGAGAAGAACGGGAAAAAGAGGAAGCAAAAGATAAAGAATTACTTAAAAAGTTTAGAAAAGAATTTTGTTTTAATGAAAAGGAAGGTAATGAAGCTGTACTATGGTCAGAAAATCTCTCTAATCTTATGAGCGATATAAAAAAAGACAAAGAAAAGAAGGAAGATCCAGCTTATAAAAAAGCCATGAGCCTTAAAAAACTAAAAGTCGTGGAGCTTAACAAGCTTGTTAAAGAGGCATTGGAAAAAGAAGGCTATATTGAACTTCAATTTGAGAAGCCAGAATTAGGTAAATACGCTGTTGTACCTTTTATTACCCAAGATGAAAAATCAGACAGAGAAGAATATGACAGCAAACAACAGCTTAAAAAACTTCTGAACAAAACCCTTGAGGATACAAATTGGAGATTAATGAGCGATGGTATTAGTTATAGGGTTGGATATTTGAGTGGCAGATTAAGATGTTATGAAACAGAAGAGAAACTAACTATGCTTATAAAAGCACAGTAGCACTAAAATATACCTCAATACAGCCACTAATTGGATGTATAATGCAACTATGGGTACAAATCCTATAAATAAGTCGATCCGGTCAAGTAAAGAGTTCTTAAACTTGTTTTATCATGAATTACAAGGGATCCAACTTACTGACAATAAGAAACTGGACCTATTTATCTTGAAAACAAGAAATAGTAGATTCGACTACGACACCTTGATACCAGAGCTATCAAATAATCTGATCAATTATGCACTTTCTAGAAAAGAAATTGAAAACTTTGTAAAAGAGGGAAGGTTTGGGGAACTAAATGATAGAGCAAAGGAAAAGCTGCGAAAAGCTGCATCTAATGATGGGGAACTAGGAGAATTACTCCTATATTGCTTTTTAGAAAGTCATTTAGAGGCGCCTAAAATTATCTCTAAATTAGAATTAAAAACAGCCGGTAATGATTATGTAAAAGGCTCTGATGGTATTCATCTATTAAAAATATCGGAGGAGGAATACCAGCTTATCTACGGAGAATCAAAAGTGCACAAGTCTCTAGTAAGTGGAATTAGTGAGGCTGTAAAGTCTATAAAACTGTTAAAGTCCGAGGGAAAAATTTCATATGAACGAGGGCTAATAAATGCCAACCTTATAAAAGAGTGCCTTAGCGAAAATGAATACAAAATAGTTAAACGAATACTCTTTCCCGCATTATCAAAAGATAACATACCAACAGATGATGCATTCGGCATTTTACTAGGGTTTAATGTAGATTTTGACGAGGAGATGCAAGCCAAAGGAACTATGGAATTTACTGTAGCACTTAGAGAACAGATTAAAAATGAAGTATTGTCAAAAAAAGAAACTATAGCAAAGGCATTAGAGGATAAAGAGCTAAACTTTCATAATGTTTATTTGTACATAATTCCTTTATCGGATATTTCTAATACAAGAAAAGAATTAATAAGGAAAATTAAGTAATGAGTAAGACTGTTGCAGAAAAATTGGCCAATGAGCTTGTTAATAGTGAGCAATTTACAAACGCCTATGAACAAATGCAATTACTATATAGTTCGAAGCTGTTTGAGTTGGAAAAACTATCAGTGAGTGACTTGGAACTAGATTTTGACTTTCTGTTGAGATGCGCCTATATATTATCTCTAACTCAAGAATCCCAATTTAGGAACATTGCGCTAAATATTGTCGCTACTGTTAATAGGCTCTCAAATGATCCATTTCATAATACAAGTATATATAATACATTTACGAACTTAGGTAACTTCCCTGCAAAAAATGTACTAGGAAGAGAAAAAGATAATTACACAAAAGTACCACTTGAAAGAGAGATTTACGAAACTTATAAGAAACTTCGTAATACAGTACCTAACACAGAATCTTTATATTTTACAGATACTCAGTTAAAAATTTACAACATGCTAACTACCAATAAGATGTTTAGTTTTTCTGGTCCAACATCAATTGGTAAATCTTTTTTAATCAAGAACTTTATACGGCATGTGTTACATAATGCACCTAAAGAAAACATAGTGGCATTGGTACCTACAAAAGCTCTAATAAATCAGTACGTTGAAGATATAAATGCCTCACTAGGAGAAGAATTAAAACGCTTCAATTATAAGGTAAGTGTAAGTTCCATCATAAATACTCAGGAAGACTCAAATCTGTTACTCGTACTAACTCCTGAGAGATTAATTAGGTATTTAGCTAACAAAGAAAATAACCCCCCATTGGGTTTTCTTTTTGTTGACGAAGCACATAAGATCACAACAAAGAACGATGTGCGGAGTATAGTTACATTTAGAGCAATTGAAAAAGCTATAAACAGATTTCCAGCAATAAATCTATACTTTGCATCACCTTTTGTAAAAAACCCAGATGTCTATTTAGAATTATTTTCAAAAAACAAAGGCAAGTCTTTTAGTATTGATGAAAACACGGTTTCGCAGTATGTCTTTAAAATCAACTTCAAAGAAAACATAATATATCAAAATATGCAGGGGGAGTTTAGGTGCATTAGTGACAATCTGAATGACTTTGCAACCAACTATATTGAACTAGTACATAAAATAGGACAATATTCAAATAGTTTAGTTTACTGTCATTCCGTAGCCTCTGTTGTTGAAAATGCAAAGAAACTGGCGGAGTACGTTAGCCGTGTAGAAAAAGTAGAACCAAGTCCAAAACTAAAATCTGCAATAGATAAGATAAAAGGATATATTCATAAAGATTATTACTTAGCAAAATTCTTGTCTTTAGGTATAGCCTTCCATTATGGAAAACTACCTCAAGAGATTAGATTAATAATAGAAGATTTATACAAACAAAATGAAATTAGGTACATGTTCACTACGTCAACATTACTTGAAGGTATAAATTTGCCAACAACTAATCTTTTCATTCTATCTAATAAAAAAGGCCTGGCTAAACTGGATGAACTAGATTTCTGGAATCTGTCTGGAAGAGCTGGTAGAACCAATATAGAATTAATTGGTAATGTTTTCTACATACAAAATGAAAAAGATACATCATTAGAAAAACCACCCTCCAAAGATATAAACGTTGAACCTACTATAACTGATAAACTCGAAAGGAATAGAATAAAGCTAACTAAAGTTCTTGAGGGTAATCCAATATCCGGCACGCAATCTGAAAAAGAACAGATTAAGTATATAAGCAACATAATATGCGTAGACACCATAGGAACTAAGAGAGAAACAAGTAGTTACACCCTCAATAAAATCAAAACATATAACTCATCTAAAATACTGACTATCGCAGAAGAAAAGGTTAAAGATATTGTTGTACCATACACTATTTTGGGCGCAAACGAGTGGATAGATGTTGATATACAAAACAAAGTTTATACTACAATAAAGAGTAACCCTGTAACGCTTCCAGAAACAAGTATCAACTACCCAATTTGTATGAATGTACTTAAGTACCTTAATGACTTATACCAATTGGAACATATCGAAAAAAACTTTGATAATAGTAACAAATTAACCTACTACGGGGCACTAATGAACCAATGGATAGGAGGAGCAAACATAAACAGAATTATTCTAAACACAATAAAATGGTATTCTGAAAACGAAAAAACCATGTACGAATATGGCCAACCAGTAGGGGTATTCGACAAAAATAACGAACAACACATAAACAGTATAATAATTGGTGTTCTTAACGACATAGAAGACATTCTTAGATTTACGCTAGAAAAATACTTCAACCATTATCATCAAACATTGTCTTACATTGTTGGTGAAGACAAAGCAGGTCCTAATTGGGCAAAATATATAGAGTATGGAACCACAAATATGTTTATTATTGCTTTGCAGGATTTAGGATTATCTAGATATACTGCGCAATATATTTTTAAAAATTTTTTCGACCTAATATCCTTAGATGAAAACCAACAGATAAGTATCAATATAAAATCTATAGTAGAAAGTATCGATCCAGACAGTATTGCATATATGGAAATTTCGAAGCTTCTAATAAGATAAACGTTTTATGAAAACAAAGGAATACACAGATAAAATACTTGGAGAGCTCAAAAAAATACATGCACCGGATAGTGTTGTGAAAGAATGGAATGCTGCAAAAAACAGCTTAGATGACTTTAATAGTAGGGATTATTATGCACCAAGGGTGGATATTGCATTAGGTCCTTTCAATATAGACAAAAATCTTGCAGTAAATAACAACAAATTTGAGAGAATGGTCGAAATTCATAAAGATCTGTTAGAAAAATTATATAGTGTTTCGCATGTTGCTGAGGGACATGAGTACATGAGCTTTCAAGATTTTATGAGTGTCCTAAATAAAAATCCGAGGTGTTTTATTGCAATAGAAATAGAAAACACTAAAGATTCAAAACGTGCTTTTGGCGATATATTAAATGCATCTGTAATGGGAAAGATAGGAATAGTGCTACCAATCGGAGGGGACAAATACCAACTATTCTATAGGTTAAAGAGGTACTTTAATTATCTTAAGCAGGTCGGAAAGCTAGAAGGAAACTTTAAAAACGTACTAATAATAGAGGGAACAAAATTCCTTGAAGTAATACAGGAGCACAATAATGCTACAAGATAAAAAAAAACACTCCCTTTTTTATACTGTCTCCTTTGTCTCATTTCTAGCCTAGAGAATATAAAATTCCATGACCGTACTGCTCGACCAGAATGTATATCTTTACTTTTCAGTAATGTATCAAATGGCTCTTTTAACTGGTACGACAGCACTTCATCAACTCCGAGTTTTATGTTCAAGAATATATATCTGCAAATTGTGTCTTTCACTACTGCCCTACCTGCTTTTGCTTTTTGGCGTAGGTTTATTACCTTTCGGGTTTTTTGTCTTGTATAACCATTATTGGATTTTACACGCCAAGTAGGTGGGTCTGCTAAGAGTAAGTTAACTCTGCTTATAAAACATCGTAAGCCTAATGTAGTGGCCTTTATCATCCGTAATTTTAAATTCAAACTCAGGAGTTTCTTCACAGATTGACTTTGCGACCGAAAGTACTTTCTTAATATTAGTTTTACCTACTGTGTGAAGATGTAACTTATAGATTCCATAGTTTTTGTTATACGCCATTTTGGAAAGAACCTTACCCTTCACAGCTCCTTCGGGCTCCCATGTAGAAATGAATAATGCCTCAGGGAAATCCTCTATTAATGTCTCGTAGTACAAATCAAACGTTTTTCTACCCAAAGTTGTATCTATTTCACATGCCTCGTACAAGGGTTTGATAAGCTCCTTGAAGTACTGGGCACTAAAAAGGTTGCAAATTGTTGAGCCTCTTGCCCCAAATCTATTTCTAATACCTTCCTTCATTTCCGCAGTGGGCTCATCATTTACGAGTTTTTGCTTTAGAAAAAAGGCTGATTTAAGAGTCTCTAAATCTGCTTGTGGTATTTTTCCCTGAAACCATAAAACGTCTTCTTTAAAAGAATCGCTTTCATATGTCTCAGATAGACTTAACAACTTTGTATCTGCAGGGGCTATTGTAAAACCATTCTCTTTGGCTTTCAACAAGAACTGACTTAGTTCCTGATCAGACATATCCTTTGGATTAAAATTCAGGACATTATTTGTGATGTTTGTTTCGTTTTTGGTGAAATTAAAAAACTTTATATCCCGGAAATTTCGTGCGTTGCTGTTATCAAACTTAATGATTGCTTCAAACGATTTAAGAAAGTCTGCCAGAGACATTTGGACCTCTTAAATGCCCCTCATAGAACTTAATTAGGGCACTTATGTCTGATTTCACAAACAGCTCGGAACCCTCTTTGTATCCACCAAATTCAGCGACCTTTACTTCTTCTCCATATATGTCTAATACCCTGTTGGTTTCATCTGACGCTTGCACAATGAAGCCCTCAGAGTCTACAGTTTTCCCCAAGGCTTTTAATATACGATGCTTAAGTTCAGGGTCAAAGGTTATAATTTTACTTTCCATATACATTCTAGCGGGCACAATTAAATACTAACTGCATCCTAGCACAATAGTCAATGCGGGGCACTCTATTTTTATCTATTCTCAATAGAGTCTATCTTCGTTAAAACTATGTGTGTGATTGGAGCTGCCATTGGTAAATTATATCAATAAGATACAATTAAATTGCCATGTTAAATTGGTTCAGAAAAAATTTGTCTCTTAAATCTCTGCCACTTGTTGCTTTCTTTGCATTGCTTTTTGTAAGCACAATTTTAAGACTCTACATCTTTGATCATGAGGGTGGTGATCACTACATTTATACCCGTGCAGTTGAAGAATTCCTTGTGGGGGTTAATCCATACATTTACACTGTATCTTCGTTCAGAGTCGCATCTCTAGACCATGGTTACGCATATTTCCCAACCCTGCTATACATTTTAACTTTTCTTTGGCAGTTTAATGAATTTGTGCCCAATGAGCTGACGTTGGCAGCTTTTTGGAAAATTCCCACGCTTCTTGCTGATCTTGGTGTTGCTGTGTTTCTAATGCGCTATTTTTATAATAGAAATACATGGTTGGGTTTGTTTTGCGCCACATTTTGGCTTTTTAATCCCTACTTTCTGCTACGGTACGAGTACACACTCTTTGATCCAATTCAGGTGTTCTTTCTTTTCATGGCAACTTATTTATTGGGCAAGAAAGACTATGCCTCAGGAGTTTTTTACGGCCTAGCGCTATCTATAAAACTGGTCCCGATAATATTACTTCCAATATTCATTTATCACTCAAAGGACTGGAGAAAAGTGTTACTAGCAATATTTGGTGTTTTCCTTTTTATAAGTTTACCCTTTGTAACAAATATAGCGGATATCTACTTTTATGTTAAAGGGACGTTATTGGTTCACGCAGAACGTACCATACAAGGTAGGCCAATCCTCTCTTTTATCACTTATTATCTTCAGGATTATGGAGTAAATTTTTATCAGGTGCGCTTCGCTAGTTTCTACTCGTCTCTGGCTTTATTTGCGGGGCCTTTGGTTACGTTGTATTTGTTGCTGAAAAGAGATATCAGAGACAAGTACATTCTCACTGCAGTTTGTTTTGCACTCTATTTCCTTTTTACACCTGTATTCAACAGGACTCATATAATCTGGGGACTACCATTTTTTATGTTGGGTACTTATGAATACTTACATGTAAACAAAAAGTATTATATATACCCAATGCTAGTATCATTTTACATTGTATTATCTTTTTACACCTTTTATTGGTACAAGGGGCTCAAACCTCCCATCGATGGTACAAACCGTGTGTGGATTGATTCTGCCGAATCCATGAATCACGAGCTGCCTATTGAAACAACTCTAAGAAACAAGTTTTATGACTATCGCCACACAATACGCGAACTTGTACGTGACCTATAGCTATTCTTAGTATATCCTCGCAAGAGCTTACTCAACAAAAAGGAGATTGCAGTGAAAAAAATGTTTCAATAGGGACATCTGCGGGCAACCACCTTTTCTTTACGTAAAGATTTTTAGGATGTTAGGAAAAAGATATGAACAAAATAGACAATTACATAAACAAATTGCCACAGTGGCAACAAGATATCTGTATAGAATTACGCAGTCCTATACACGAAGCCGCACCTGATATTCAGGAGGCTTGGAAATGTAATTCTCCAGCTTTTACTTACTTGTGGCTTTTGTTTGTTACAGTAGTAGCTTCAGTAGTATTTCTCTATATATTCTTTAAAAATAAGCTTTTGTAACAAGGACTTTAGTTGGTTTTTTCTCTTATTGCGTAAGTTTTTCTACCGGATGCTTCAAAGTAAGTTCTCATCATAAGTTCGCCAATTAAGCCCATCATTACTGACTGAATACCGACTATTACCAACAGCGCCGAGAGTATCAACAAAGGTCTCCCCCCGATACTTTCTCCCATCAACTTCAATATAGTAAGGTACCCTAGTCCTAAAAATCCGGCTCCAGAGATTAAAGCCCCCGTAAAACTAAAAAGCCTCCCTGGCATCATTTTGAATGGCTTATGTGCAAATGAAAGCATAAATGCCAATGTTATCAAGTCTAGTAAAACTTTAATGGTTCTCTTGTTGCCTTTATATGCAGATTCTCCGTAGTCACGATCTTTGAACTTAACTTCGAACTCGATCATTTTTGGTCTATACACCGAGAGATAATCGGGTATAAATCGGTGCATTTCTCCGTACAATCTAAGATTTTGTAAAAGGTATTTTTTGTAACCTTTGAGCCCTGACCCTCGATCTTTCATATCGATTCCCGATATAGCAGTAATTATTTTATTGGCATAACCGCTTTTCACTTGTCTTGCAGCTTTTTCCGCACTCCATCGATCTGTCCTATGTGCGTTTACAAAATCATACCCTTGATCCAGGTAATTTATTACCTGGATCAAACTTTCTGTTGGAAGCTCTAAATCAGCATTAAAGGTTATAACATAGTCACCCGAGGCATTATCAAATCCAGCCATGTATGCACTGCTCTGTCCAAAATTTCCCATCAGATTTATACCTACTATTTTTGAATCTTTTGCTGAATACTCACTGATAACATTCCATGTGTTGTCCTTACTACCGTCGTTTACTGCAATGATTTCGTAATCGTAGGCATGATTTTTCATAACATCCGCTATCTGATCAAACATCCTGTTTATGTTTTTTTCCTCGTTATAACAAGGAAGTACAATAGAGACTAGTTTTCTGTGTTTATTTTCTGACATTAATATTGTCCTTTCTTATACCACTCTTCTTGGGCAAGAAACCATTCATAATAAATTCTAATACTTTCTTCAATGGTCGTAGACGGGTTGTAGTTTATCATATTTTTAGCTTTTTCGACGTTGGCATAGGTAAGTTCCATCTCGCCCTGACGTTTTTCAGCTTCGATTATGCGAGGTTCTTTCCCAGTAACTTTGGCTATAGTAGCAATCATGTCCTCGAGGATTACTGGTTTCGAATTACCCAAGTTTAGAATTTCATACCCTAAAGGCTTTTTTATTACATGTTCCATGGCCTCTAGCATGTGTTTTACATATGTATAGTCTCGCCCAGTACCTGTTTGGTATTTATGAAAAGCCACGTCCTCATATAAGCAAGACCTTATTAGTATAGATAGTGCTAAATCGGGTCTTTGTCTTGGTCCTAAAGGATTAAAAATTCTAAATATTGTGACATTTAATCCAAAATTTCTATGGTAGGTACTCAGCATAACTTCACATGCTTTTTTTGTAGCAGGGTAGGGTGCTAGAGGATGATCTGTGGTCATGTCTTCAGTGAAAGGTGTTGGATTATCGCCATATATCGATGAGGTAGATGCTAGCACGAAGCTTTTAATTCCATATTTTACCGCTAACTCAGCTAAATTAACTGTGGCTTCGAGATTGTTTCTTACGTAGGTAACCGGTTCCTTTAATGACCTGGTAACACCTGCCCATGCGGCTAAATGTACTATAGCCTCGGGTTTTTCATCTTCAAATAACGTAGTTAAGGTGTCATTATCCAGTAAATCATTTCTATACAGCTTAAAGTGTTTATCTGTTGAGAAGCTCTTTATGTTATATTCTTTTATTTTTGGACTGTAATAGTTGTTAAAATTATCCAGACCTATAACCTCGTGATTATTAGATAGTAGATATTCACAAAGGTTTGAGCCTATAAAGCCTGCAGCTCCAGTAACTAAAACTTTCATAGCAACGACATTTTACCACATCTCCTAACCAATATTAGGTTCTGAGATATAAATTGGGTTGTAAAGTTCATCCAGCTTCTTTTTCCCCAATGCCCAGTTGATTACGTTAGCGACTGTAACTCCTACTTTTGTGCCCGTGAAAGAGGTTCCGGGTCCAACATTGGGAATATACTCATATATTTTTTCAGGGCGAAGCTTATTTTTTACTAGCAGTTTTTTAATTTCGTTGACCACATCAAAATTACCCTCTATCTTATCAATCAGCTGTTCTTTTCCTTCACTTATCTCAACAAGTTCTATCACTTTTATATGCCTCTCTATAGTGTTAATTTTTATTATGTATTTTGATTTTTCTTGTTTTTTCATCTATGTACTCAAAAAATATTTTTTTTGTGTTTTTTGATAGCAAATTTTCTGCTATACCTGGCCACTCAATTATTGTTATTGTAGCAGGCTCCTCAACTATCTCGTTAAGTCCGAGCTCATGAAGGTCACCACTGTCATTCAGTCGATACAGATCTAGGTGGTTAATTACGTGTATATTGTTCTCGTTACTTTCGGGTGTCTCTGTATATCTACGTAAAAGTACAAATGTTGGGCTTTGCACCCGATCTTTGAAACCAAGTGCTTGCACCAAATAATTCGTAAAAGTTGTTTTTCCACTTCCTAAATCACCATACAGCGCTAACACATCCTGAGGTCTTATGTCTCTAGCTAACTCAGTAGCCAATTTTTTAACTTGTTCGATTGTGTATGTATTATTTTCCATACTATTACTATAGCTAATGCTATTCCTAAACCATCTACCATAAGGTCAAAGTTCTCCCAAGATCTTCCAGGCACGAAAGTTTGATGAAACTCGTCACTCAGCGCATATAACCCAGAGAGAACCGTTGCCCCTATATAAATTTTCGTGGCCTTGAAAAACCCTATACATAACAACATGTACAAAACAAAGTGTCCATTAATATGATAGCTCTCTCTCCCCAAACCTATACTATTAACTGTGTTTCCATGTATCGAGGAAATTGCAAATATTATGACGCACATTACTATTGCTGGAGCCCACTTCATGTTTTGATTTTAACATTTTTCAATCAGAGTTTTTGAGGTTTTGGTTAAGTGCGTTCAAGAAGTTAATCTCCTCTTTGTTGGAAAAAATTGGTATCTTTGTTGAAACGTATTTGTTGCTAGTCTTAAGATCAAGTAATTCAAAATAAACTCTAAACATCTCGTCAGGTTTATCACGAAATTTTATCTTTTTCATGTTTTCTATAAGTACCTGTTCATTCCATAAGCTTGAGTTAGACTCCCATATGTTTTTGTTTCCGTCATACACTTCTATATATACGCCGCGTTCCTCTATTGGCCTGATAACATATCTGTTTGTTTCAAATTCGCCTGCGACGCTAGTGAAAATCTCGTTATCAAAATTCATGACATTTTTTTTTATGCCAATTTTTATCTCACTAGCATATGTTTGAGGTGTTGTTAACATTGCTGCTAAAAGAAAGAGAATGATCATTTTCATATAACCATTAAACTCTGGAGGAGAAAAAATATCAAAACGTTTTTTCTAGTAAAAATAGACCTAACGCAGATGCCAATATACCGTCATATAGTCATCGTCATGAAAGATAAACACACCGTTCGCACCATCCCCTAGACAATTTTCGCAAAAATAAGCTTTTCCATCGTCAACTGCATATACAGGTGATCCATAGGCCCCATACATGTCGTATGCGGGATGCGGATTGCCGTTATAGAAGCTATTTGAATAGCACGTATACCCATAACCTTGTGAAATTGTTGGATTTTTTATTGGCCAATCCCAATCACCTTCACCAACCTCGCGGGTACCTGATGATTCACAACCAGTATTCCAATATACATCACGACTTTCCAGTTTCTTTGAAGGGTTGACATGATTAGAGT
The DNA here is from genome assembly GCA_964643995.1 of uncultured Candidatus Saccharibacteria bacterium. Classification (GTDB taxonomy): domain Bacteria; phylum Patescibacteriota; class WWE3; order UBA101185; family UBA10185; genus CAZXUJ01. The sequence continues at coordinate 353,378 of CAZXUJ010000001.1, read as the reverse complement.
AATACCAGTTCCATCCCGTTATATCTTCGAACGAGGAATACCTATAAACACCAAAATGAAGATGTTCTCCTGATGAAAAGCCTGTATTTCCCTGTATTCCGATAAGTTCCCCCCGTTCAACATCTCTAGGTTCCTGATTTTTTAGGACGCTAACTGCTGTAAGTATCTGATTTAGCTCTCTTTGGGCATCTGCGAGCTGTTCCTGAAATTTTGCCTCATCATTTTGTGTTCTTTGTAATAGCGAGTCCTTTTCACTTTTTTGTCTTTCTAAATCACTTTCGTATTGCTCCAAGCTGGCCTTCTCAGCTACCAACTGGGTTTTTAGAGTTTCCTCCTTTTCCTTTTTGTCTTCAAACAGGTCCTTTTGTAACCCATATGCGCTTTTTGTCTTATTCATCTGGTCTAGCAGTCTTTTATCTTGCTTTTCCATCACACGTAGATATTCAGATTTTTGAATGATTTGATTTATGGTGTCGGAACCGAATAAAACTACTACTGGAGAATTTTCCTTGGTTTTATACCGTGCCCTCAATCTCTCGTTTAGGATTTCCTCTTGTTGCCCAATTGAGTCACTAAGCTTAACTATTCTGCCCTTAAGATCATCAATGTCACCACCAAGTTTGACTATCTCTTTTTCTTTTTTTTGTATTTCGTTTAGCGATTGTTGAATTCTGAGCTCTGTTAGCTGAATCTGTGAGTTAAATGAATCGATTTCTCTTTGTAAGGAGGCTCCTTTGCTTTTTGTTTCTGCTAGCTTTTTTTCTAATTCCTCAATTTTTTCTTCTAGATTCTCTACTACTTCGGAGTCATCCCCTTCTTCTTCAGTTCCCCCAATATGGGCTGCAACGTTTGGGTTTAAATAAACCAAAAAAGGTACCATCAGTATTAACACTATAAGCAGTCTTTTAATCTTCATAATTAGTAATTAAGATATTTTCTGATTGCTGTGATACTACCAAAATACCCTAGGGTAAAACCGGACGCAATAAGTACAAAGCTCAAAAGTAACGTAAAAATAGTTGTACTTATCAAAACGTCTGGTAAAAATCCCAAAGCGATCTTTCCCGTGAAGGCTCCGGTTAATTGCAATATTACCGCAAGCAAAAATAATATTGATGACGCTATTAATGCTGAAACTATTCCAAAAGTTACACTCTGTTTTATAAGAGGCTTCTTAACATACTCGTTAGAGGCGCCTACAAGCTTGAGGATTTCTAACTCCGTACCTTTTGAATTGATCGTAAGCCTTAATGTGATCATGATTACTGCGAAGGAGATTAAAATAAATGCAGCTACCATTGTGAAGCCCACTGTGTAGGCAAACCCACTCCAAAACCTGAATGCTTCTATAACGTCCTTAAAATATTTTACTTCCTCAACTCCATCGATTGTGCTTAGCTCTTCAGCTAACACTGGGAGCTCATCCAATTTGCGTGTTCTTATCTCTAAACTAGCGGGTAGTATACTTGCAGAAATTGACTCTAGAAGAATTGGATCGTCCTTGTTTAGCTCAGTAAAAAGTACAAAAGCATCCTCTTTTGAGACATATTTAATCGAAGAAACCCTTTCATCCGATTCCAACCTCGTTTTTAGTTCTAAAATGTTAGGTTCTGGAAAGTCGTCCTTAAAAAATAAGGTAACTTGAGCCTGCTTTTCAAGATTACGTAAGGCGGTTTGCGATAGTGCGACTATGCTTACGAAGAGCCCAAGAATTAAAAAGGTTAGTGTCATCACTGAAATGTTTGAAATTGCCAACAACTTTTCTTTTTTCAGATTATTAAACATATTTTCCTTTTTTTATGTCTGATACTATTTTTCCTTGTTCGACGCGTATGACTCTTTTTTTGAGCTCGTTAACAATTTGTTCGTTATGTGTAGCCATCATTACTGTAGTGCCCAGAGAATTAACTTTTAACAAAATATTCATAACTTCTTCAGCAGCGCGTGGATCTATCATCCCTGTAGGTTCATCAGCAACCAAAACATTTGGTTCGTGTGCTAAGGCTCGCGCAATTGTTAATCTTTGCTTTTCTCCACCAGACAATTTATAAGAAAGCACATCGCTCTTATTCTGAAGGCCAACCAAGTTTAAAACATTAGGTACGACCTCTTTGATAATGTGCTTTGGAGTGTCTGCTACCTCCAGTGCTACAGCAACATTTTCAAACACAGTTTTTGATGGTAAAACCTTAAAATCTTGAAAAACTACACCAATTGCTCTTCTTAAGCTTGGAAGATCAATTGAAGCATCATCAAATATATTCTGCCCGTCCACCAGTATTTGCCCTGCATCAGGTTTTATCTCACGAATCAGCATCTTAACCAAGGTAGATTTTCCTGCTCCAGATGGCCCAATTATAAAAATGAACTCCCCACGATCTACGTTGAAAGATACGTCATTTACCGCAGTAAAATCATTTTCGAAGCTTTTCGTAATATTTTGATATTCAATCTGTGCCATATATTATTTGGAGTTTTTAACAACAATTCTTTCAACTAATAGTACATCTTTTTTCTTATCCGCGGTCGTGGTTTTCTTCCCGTATACTTTTACTGATAAGCCCTCTGAAACCTCGAGTTTTTGGTCTAGTGCTTTTAATAATATTATTTGCTTACCAGTGTGATCTGCAAGGTAAAATGAAATACCTTCATTAGGATAAAAATTAGGGTCCACATAAGTTATTATGCCTTCCTCAAAAGTTTCCTCAACATATTTTGTTACATCTTTATCTCTGTCACGATTGTTAAAAATTTCATCATTATTTAATGAACTGTTAGTAAAGTAATTAATAGTGACACCTATCCCTAGGAAAACGATAAACGTAACAGCTAGGACGATAGCTAGTCGGGTGCCTTCTAATCCTTCAGCTTTGTCGTGAGCATTTTTGAGCAGGTTGAGCATAACACAATAATTATACATGAAAACTTAATATAAAATCCCAACCACGAGAGCATTTAAATATGTAATTGAAAGTATTATGAATTCATTAGAGTTTAATATTTTAGCTATCGTGCCTGCAGATAAAAAACAAGAATTGTTTACAGTTTATTTGTTTAATTATGGTCTCAAGGTACTTGTACCTTATAAGGTTAATCGGTGGTCGTGCGATTCAATCCTGCTCGCCAAACAAAAAATACGCCTTTCTCGCCCTCATGTACATGATTCATATTTGAGAACTATTAAAGCACTTGGGGCTAAAATAACCGGAATAACCGTTTATAAATATCTTGATGATGTATTTTATACTTATCTAAAGGTAATAATTGGCGAAACTGAGTCTGAAATCGACATTAAACTCACGGATGCTATATGTTTAGCACTATTGGCAGATATTCCAATTATGATTGCTGTTGATGCTTATAAATATGCAGGGATTATTGTTACAAAAGAATTGATAGATAGAAGTTTGGAAATCGATCTTTAAAGTGTAAGAGATTAGGCAGGACGCTGTTTTGTTGTTGTTCGATATTGTAAATTTGAACAAAACAGCGTCACTGCCACTAGAGATTGAACAGTATTGGGACGTATAGGGCAAGCACTACAGCGATCACCCATAGGACAAGTCCTACGATCATAGCTGTTTTGCCCCACTCCATATCGTCTTTTACTTTCCAATTCTCATTTCTTGCCTCGGGGTGTTTAAAGGCTTTGTAGCCCTTTAAAAAGATCGCCAGCCCCATGAAGGCCACACCAGCGGCACCAATCCGAAACATTGCCGTGGTCCCAAAAAAATTCCAGATGGCCATCAAACCAGCCATCATTACTACGACAGCTAACCATTCTTTTCGTGTCCAGTTCATCTGAATACCTCCAAAAACATTTGACAATAAGACTTCCGTTATACCACTATGGGACGTTGCAGAAGTTCAATCGAATATTTTTTTGTTGTTTCCTAAGGTTTTTTGGACTAGGATATTTTGCTTTACCTAAGGTATTTCTCTATATTAAGGCTGTGCTCTTCCAAAGTTTGGGCATAACGTGTAGTTCCATCTTCGTCGTTAAGGTAATAGTTGTAAGTAGTATCTTCCAGGTTTAGCACCGCATTTATACTCTCAAGACCAGGGTTTGAAATCGGTCTTGGTGGTATTCCCACCACCTCCCGTGTGTTGTATTCGTTTACCGTATCTAGCTCCTCTTGTGTTAAATCATGTGGCCACCAGTTAATGTTTGGTATATCCTCTGCGTTAGGGCATACTTCCTGAGTTCCAATGGCGCATCCATATCTGTGTGCTGCAACTATATACTGTGTTGTTGCATCGGCTCCAACAAGTTCACCGTTTTTCCAACGTTTCACAAGTATTCCAGCAACAATTGGCATATCTGCATCTGTGTTAACCTCTCGCTCGACGATAGATGCAAATATTATTACTTGTTCTTTGGTTAACCCCACTTTTGCGAGTTTCTCAGGAGTAAAAATGTTAGCAGTTTTGGCCTCGAAGTTTTGTTTCAAAACCTCAATCATTTCATTTACAGTTACCTCTGCACTAAATGAGTAGGTATCTGGAAACAGATAGCCCTCATGTTCACGTGCCAATTTCACAAATTCTACGTAATCTACTTTGTTGAAATAACCACTTACAGCATCGGCATATTCCTCAACCCTCCAACCCTCAATAAATGTAATGCTTTTGTCATTTGTGCCATGTTGAAGTAGTTTAGCAACCTCATCCGTAGATGCACCTCCAGGAATGTTGTAAATGCCAGCTTGCAGATTTAGCTTGTTCCAAACAACATACACTTTAAACAAAAACTCCGAATTAATGGCATCTTGTGCATACAAATTACCTGCAATCTCCGCTACACTTTCGCCACTAGCGATCTCAAAAGTCGTATCATCAGTTTTTTGATTAGGTCTTAACACGGCAAATTTATAGTAGCCAAAGCTTAACATCGGCAAAATAACAAGAAATATAAAAGCAGTAACAGATCCAATCAATACCTTCTGATTTCTATTTAAAACATGGAATCTGTTTGGATCCAAAGGCTCAGGAGTCATGGAATGATTTTAACATAGTGCCTAAGGTTAAGGGAGAGTGCCTAACACTAGTTCAGATTTATGCTTTCGCAAATTTATGATCTAAGTGTTAGGCGTAGAATTCTCTTTTTTTTACTCTATCTCAACTTGTAAAACAACTTCTGTTAGCCTTCGCAAGCCACTACTGCATTCGCAATTGCGATGCCGTGTGGCTGTGGGCCAACCCAAAACCATCCCGATAATCCCGTCTCAGGGCGAAACAGTACGTATGTGTAACCGAAGGCACACGCTGTTTCCGCCACAGCCTCTGCTGTCAAAAGACAAGACTGCATGGCAGGCCTCGCCGCGGTGGCTTCCGATCCTTGTTCCTCAGCGATGCGCTGGAATTCTCCAGCCGAAGTCCGGGGATCAATGGGCTGTGTCATGGATTCAAATTCCTTGACTGTGTATAGCACCTGACCCGATCCGACTGTGTTCATCCTGGCGCATGGCAATAACGGCTGTCCGTTGGTCGCATTGGCGTCAACGTCTGTTGTTTGTGCCAACAATGCGGCGGCTTCTGCCACTGGTGCGTTCACGATGATAGTTGTGTTTTGATCACCTCCAATCGTGTCCCCGACATTATTGCCATCTACGTTTGTCAGGGCACCTGAGTCTGATTCCCCACCTGTTTGTCCATTAGTTGAGTTGCTTCCAGCCGAGGCATCTGGTGCTAGTTCTTGTTGTGCGATTGGATCTGCTGCGGCTTGCACAACTACCTGTGGAATGGAGGTGGCGGTTGGTGCCACATATACTACTGGCACAGTTTGCGCCCCAGCAGTAGTGGCTGGTAGGTTGAACCCCCCTCCTAATGCCCTCATAATGATGAACATCCCTAAAGCTCCTACCAAAACCCAAGGGATCCAGTTACTCTGTCGATTCTGTTCTTTTTCTTTCATGTCGATCTCCTTAAACTGTGACTTGTGTAAATAAGATAGAGTGCGCGTATTTTACCTCCAAAACCGTAAAAATTCAACCTATAGCACGTATAGTTGCCCGCGTGGTAGAATACCTCTGCAGGAAGCAGTACGGCCGCCTTTTTTTTATATAAAGAGGAGGAAAGTCCAGACTGCATAGAGCAGGGAACGGAGTGTAAGCTCCGACAGGAAACTGCTGGTGTCCAAAGGTGAAAGCTTAAGGAACAAAGCATGAATGGACATGTTTTGAGAGCAACAGAGACGAGCTTTTTCCTAAGTTTGATGCAAAACTCATGTATGGAGAAAGTTGAAACGGGCAATCCCACCCGCAGCAATCCACGACAGTACCGTTAACAGCTTGCTCGGCGAGGTACGAAGATGGAGCATAGATAGATGGTCGTTAGAGGTCGCAAGGCCTTGAAACAGAATCTGGCTTATTCGCTTCCTGCTTATGATTTATTCACTTTTGTTTGGTTGATATTTGAGAACTTGTTTTAAAATCACAACGCCCACCATCATCGTAGGTACTGATATTATTGCCCCGATTGTTCCTAGTAATCTCGTTCCAATTAGTAATGCTATAAGTATCGCTAATGGGCTGAATCCCGATACCCTTTGCATAACCTTAGGAACCAAGAAATTGTTTTCAATTTGTTGTATAAGTGTGAAAAGCCCCACAACAAGTACTCCCTTTGTGAAAGAGTCCGAAAAGCCTACAATACTGCCTATTACAACAGCTATTAATGGTCCAAGTACGGGTACTATTTCCAACAATCCTGAAATCAGTCCTAAGGCCAGTGCGTACTCGACTCTAAACAGTACTAGACCTCCAAAGCTCATGAATCCTACTATGACCATTAGGTAAAGTTGTCCTTTAACCCAGTGCCCAATACTTAGTTCTATCTCGTCAAATGTATCTTGAACCTGTTGTTTGAGATTACCTCTGAAAAAAGAAAATATTTTCTTTTTGATGTTTGGCCAATCTACCGACATGTAGATGGAAATTATTAACAAACTCAATACAGTTGTTATGCCCGAAAAGAATGAAAACGTCGTTGTGAAAAAATTTTCGGACACCTTTGATAGGTCTCCAAAAAGATCCTTCACGCCTATATTAGCTTGCTCAAACCCAGGAATGCTTTTTACAAAGTCGGATAAGCTTATCATTAGTTTTTGTGCTTGTGTAACTACTGGTGGCAACACTATGACTAACGCCAGAATTACTAACATTGCTAATGTGAAGTAGGATATTATTACGGCGACGCCTCTGGAAACGGGCTTATTCATAAACTTTTGAGTCATTATGATGCCTATCGGATGCTCCATTGCAATAACAATTATCATTGCTATAAGTACGGTCAGTATAACTGGTTTCATAACTATAAAGAGATAAACACTAATGCCCAAAATTAATGTGAAGAGTATAGTTTTTATGCTTATAACAATTTCTTTGTCCATTGTTCCTATTTTAGCATTTTAGAAAATTACTTACATGGTCAATTACTTTGTTTGGATAGGTAGTATCGGCAATATCGTACCAAACTATATTTTCGTTCTTTTTAAACCATGTTTGCTGTCTTCGTATATATGCATGTAGGTCAAATTTAGTCCGTTGTTTAGCATCTTCTTCCGACAAATCTCCATTTAGATATGCCAGCACGGTTTTATAAACTACTCCGGTTAATTTTGAGTTTTGTTTCCCATAAATCTTCAAAAGTTTTTTTGTTTCTTCTACGAGCCCGTTTTCCCACATTGTGTCCACCCATTTGTCCACCCTCTCGAACAAGTACTCTCTACCAGAAGTAAGTCCTAATTCTAGTAACTGAACAGGTTCCAGTTCTGGAAATGTTTCTGTGGTTTCTAGGTTTAAATGATTCTCTATTGCCCTTTGTATACGTACCCTATTACGCATATCAATTTCTTTGTCTATTTTTAATTGCGTAAAGTACTCTAGCAATTCTGTAGACGTCATATCGTTCAATTTTTTCCGTAACTCAGGTGATGTAGATTTTGAGCTTAGTTTTACCTTACCTAATGTAGCGTCAATGTAAAAACCTGTACCACCTACTAGAATGGGAGTAACGTCTTTTTCCAGAAGCTCATTGATTTTGTTTCTAGCAAATTTGGCGAAATGCCATGCTGAAAAACTTTCATCTGGCGAAACAAGATCATATCCGTATATATTATTGCCGTTTATCTTCCAATGATCTTTTACAATTTCTATGTTTGAGTACCTTTTACCACTTGTCAAAGGTGTCTTTCCTGTTCCAATATCCATTGTTTTCACAACTTGGCGAGAGTCAGCAGATACTATAGATCCGCCATATATTTCACATAGCTTTAGTGCTAACGAGGTTTTACCACTTGAGGTGGGTCCAACTATTGTAACAAGTTTGTTGATCATAGTTTTGTCTATTTTAAGGATTCCTGCCAAACTTTAGTTAGTACTGCGTGCCGTCTTTTTTTCTCTTTGAACGGGACGTCATCCTTAAAAAACTTTTGTGCTGGCGTCCCTTTTCTTGGTGAGTAGATAGATATAAACGCCACATTAAATTTAACATCTTGAAAAAGTTTCACCGTTTCCAGAAATTGTTCTTCGGTTTCAGTCGGAAATCCGACAATGACATCCGTTCCGAACTCAATATCGGGGCGAGCTTTTTTTAGCTTTTTTACCAAATCCTTAAATTCCTTAATGGTATGTCTTCGGTTCATTTTTTTTAATATTTCATTGCTCCCTGACTGAATAGCCATATGAAGGTAGTTTGATATTTTTGGTAGTTTTAGTGTTTGAATTAGGTCATTTGTGAAATCAAAAGGATTAGACGACAAGAAGCTTATTTTTTCGATTTGCGCAACGTCATGAACTTTTCTAAGTAGTTGTGCGAATGGTAAGTTTTGGTCGCTACCAGTTCTGATCTCGAACTTGTCCCTCATATTCAGTCCCCAGGAGTTTACGTTTTGTCCACAGAGTGTGATCTTGGTAAAACCTCGTGAAACCAGATGATTTATCTCCTTCAAAATAGCCTCTTCACTCCTTGAGATCTCTTTACCTCGTGCATAAGGTACAACGCAAAATGTGCAGAAGTTGTCACATCCATAGGAAATATTTACAAAAGCGTTTTTTTTATCATTTTGAACCGTAACTATATTTTCCGGATCAAATTTTTTAACTGCCCAATTGTCTAATATATGGTGTTTTTGTAGTATCGTTGGCAGTTCCATTATTTGTGAAGGGTTAATATATTCATCAACCCATGGAGTTTTTTTCTTTAGTTCCTCGAATTGATATCTTTGACGTTCCCCTGTCACTGATCCCACCATGCACCCTGCCATGACTACGAACGGTTTATTTTCTGGTTCGATTTGGGCATGTTCGCCCAAGAATATTTTCCCCATCCCGTAAACTTTATCTTCGCTTTTTTGCCTTATTGAACAAGTATTTACGATTGCAAGGTCACTATCTTGAATTTGTGTTGTTGCCTCAAAACCAAGGGCCTCTAGTACTCCACAAATGGTGTTTGAATCCGCAACGTTAGCTTGGCAACCCAAAGTTTTTATATAATATTTTTTTGGAGAGTATTCTGCACGCATTTAAAATTTAAGAGATCCCTTCACCGTTGGTAGTTTCAGCAGCAGGTTGGATAAATATTGGTTTTTGTTCATGATCAGTGCCGATGGATAGTAGCATGCCCTGTGACTCAAGCCCCATCATTTTTCTAGGTTCAAGATTGACAATGAACAAAAATTGCTTATTTATGAAATCTTTTGGTTTATACCACATGGACATTCCCGTAAGAATTTGTCTTGTACCAAGTTTTCCAAAATCTATTTCAAGTCTCAGTAATTTATCTGATTTTGGAACATTTTCGCAATTTGTGACTAAACCAACCCTGATATCCAGCTTTGCAAAATCGTCGTATGTAATTGTAGGCTTTATTGTTTCCATAAATTTTTTCTGATTATACCAAGTAATCCCTATTTCGTTTATGTTATTATGTTTAGGATTTATGAATTCAAATCCCGCAACAAATTTAGTCTGGATTGATCTTGAAATGACCGGCTTTGATCCTGCAATCCAGAAGATAATTCAGATAGCCTGCATAATCACTACTCAAGATCTAGAACTAGTAGCTACAGCCCCAGAAATAATTATTCATCAACCCGATGATGTTATAGTACAAATTGATTGTACAGATGCTGTACTTAACAGTTTTTTTGAATCAGGTTTCATTGATAGTGTAAGAAATTCAACGATAAGTACAGAAGAAGCTGAAGAAACTATTTTGCAGTTTATTAAATCTCATGTAAGCAAAGGTGTTTCACCATTATGTGGTAATTCAGTTCATACAGACCGATCATTTATCTATAAACATATGCCTAAGTTAAACAGTTTTCTACATTATCGAAACTTAGATGTGACCACCCTAAAGCAGTTATGTAGCCGTTGGCGGCCTGATATACCTGATTTTAAGAAAAAAGAAACACATAGGGCTTTGGAGGATATTCAAGAATCTATTGAGCAACTAAAGTATTATAGGGCTAATTTCCTCAAATTAAACTAAAACTTGCATTTTACCCTGGACTTGGTATAATTGTCAGATCCACAAAAGGATCATTTGAATAGTACTTAATTAAAAGGAGCGATGGAGAACAATACACGCTTGAAAATGCACATTAAAGGCAATTTAAAGAGTGCCATATACAATGTGTTTCATAAATATCACGCTAGAAAGCATGGAGTTAAAACTCACTCTATCATGTACCACAACAATGGTCACATTGAAATGGATCTAGAGGGGGAGAAAAAGGCTCTATGGGCGCTCGTAAACAAAAACAGGAGAGGACCTGTATTTTGTACAGTTGAAGAATTACAAATACAGTTCATCTAAATTTCACTTATGTGATTTTAGGATTTAACTTTTGCTCTGTGCGTAGTCCTTTATTATATCTTTTATAGTTTTATCAAGATTACCGGGGAATGGGGTGAAGTCTGCTACGTATCCCAACACTTCCATAGGGTAGTCCTGTTCGTGAATACGTCCATCCCATATAACCACTGTATCAATACCAGCTTTTGTAGCAGCGGTAACGCCGGTTACAGAATCCTCAAAGGCTAAAGCATCTTTCGCTCTGATATTGAGTACTTTTAGGGCTTTGAGATATATTTCAGGATTGGGTTTTGGTTTTGAGATTTCGTCTCCACATATGATTAAGTCAAATGTTGCTCCAAAGGATAGGTTTTTAGAAACTAGATCTACTACATTTCTTGAGGTGTTTGTTACGAGTGCTAGTCTGAAGTCTTTTAGTAGTTTTAATTCCGCGGCGAGTTCCCAGAAACCTTCTCTAATTTGTATTGCACCTAGCTGGAGAAGTTTCAGATACTCTGTTATAGTTGTTTCGGTCAATGTCTTTGCATTATTGCTACCGCTTACAATTCCGGATGACATCAAAGAAAACCATTTATCCATGATAGGTACTCCAGAAGTTAACATGATATTTTTTGCATCTATAAGTGCGTCAGGAGCTGCTGTTTTCAAAACAGTCTCAAAAGCTTTGTACCAAGCGTACTCAGAATCTATTACTGTACCATCGAGGTCAAAGATTGCTGTATTTTTTCCTTCAAAGATTCTTTTATACATTTTTAAATTTCCCTATGCTTTCTTTCTTTATATAAAACCATGAAGTTATAAACCAGAAAAATCGGTCCAAGAGCAAGGTTTATTGGAAATGCATACCAACGGTCCCCTTGAAAAAGCAGAATATATAGTGCATACAAAAAGCCTATTCCCAAGTACCCATACATGACAAATTGGATTATCTCCATAGCATAAGATTAACATGTTGAACAAGATCTTTGAAGTGTGTTACGATTCTTCATATGGATTATAATTTAAACGAGGATCAAAGCTTCGAGGATACTGATTTGGAGGAAACTCCTGAGGAGACGCATACTAATTTTCTTTGCCCAAAGTGTGGTCAAATATCTAGAGATGATGTCATGTTTCTTTGCAATACCTGCGAAAGTAATGAGCTCATACACAAGGATGGTATGTATATCTGCCCTTCTTGCCTGTTGCCAGGTGAAAACTTTGAGTGCTTGCTATGTGGATCTAAAGAAGTCAAGATAGATCTTCCTGAAGTAAAGAACTAGTTTTTTTAGTTTTTGTCGTAATAGTTTTTCAGTATTATTGCGGCGGCAATGTGATCTATACTACCTCGTCCCTTTTGAGAGGTGCCCATACTTATTGAACCTTCTAGAGCTGTTTGGGATGTCAGATACTCACTCACAAATTCAACAGGTTTTTTAAGCTGAATCTTAAGTTTTTTCGCGAACTGTCTTACCAGCAGTGATTGTTCTGTTTCCTTATTTTCCGCAGTTAGGGGTAACCCCATGACTATTTTGTCCACTTTATTTTCGTAAGTTATTTTGCCTATTTCTTGTAGTGCTAATGATTCGTTTTTTGCAGAGATCACATGTAATGGCATCGAAAAACCATTTCTACCTAAAGCCAACCCGATATTACTACCACCATAATCCACCCCAAGTACAGTATTTTCTATGGATTTAGTCTTCATTGTTTTTCAATAGTCAAATTAATGTTTTCTGGATTTGTCGGCATTTTCTGTAAAAACGGTATGCTTGGTGACACGTTAAGCTCATACGTTTGGATATTCTTTATACCGCCAAGTATTTTTTGTGCTTCTTCAATTGGTTTTCCCACCATTTGTGCTGTTAAATCATCTTGCTCAATAATAGTTATCACAAAGGCTTTTATTGTCACCTGAATATCTGCTTCATCTGTTGAAGCAACTGTCGTTTCAGTATTACCCAAAACTTCAACTTTTATTTCCTTATCTTGCGATGATAGGGTATACCCGTCTGGTATCAGTCCCTCTACCAATTTGGAAAGTAACTGATCTAGTTCATTTTCCGAGTATGCCAGACCAGTTATAAGTAACTCTTGCTTTAATTCTAGTTCAGTTGCTTCTTCGTCTATTTCATGACTGAACTCTTCTTTAACTACTTTTGAGCTAAATGATCCCTTGATATATTTTCTGCTTGTAGAATTTTTAGCTTCCAGGTTACTTTCTATATTTTCCTGACTTTTTTTCAATGCATTGTTTATGAGTAAAGTTTTGTCAGCTTCGGTTACTACAAGAATTTTTTCACTCTTACCACCCGAAAAATCTTTATCACTCTCAGCAATAAAATCTGAAGTGTCCTCGTCGTCGACTTCTAAATCTTTTCCATCCTCTATGTTGTATACCTCGCCAATATCTGTTGCTGTTACGTTGGCATTGGCAATTCCCGGTGTGAAGACGTGTGTGTCTGGATCTTCTGTTCCTGCTGGTACAGTAACAGTTTCCTTTAGTTTATACTCCAACTCCTCATCATCTTCCTCTATTCTGACAAGATGTCCTTTTTTGAACTCTTTTTCAGTGATAGTTTTGTTGAAAATACGAATTTTTCCTTCAGCGTTTTCTCCAATAAGTCTTTCACCTGTGGCAGGGGTTACTTCAGTTATTGATACTACAGTATCTACCTGGTGGCCTTTGAGAATTTTCGAGTCTGCATTCGAACTACCATCTTTAATCACTTTTATTTGCACACTTTTTGTTAAGGGTTGTGAATTCACTATTACTTTAACGTTAGCCTTTGGTACAGTTTGTAGTGCGTATACTGCGCCATAAGTTCCTAAACCTAAAATTATTGCCATTATGAGCAGGAGTTTGAAGAGTTTTGATTTGCGTGTTTTAAGTCTGTTTGTTATTGAGGCAAAGGCATTTTGGCCGTGAAATTTGGGTTCTCTTCTTGATCGTGACTCTTCATGGTGAGATTCATCCATGGCGAATTCCTTTGCCGTGAGGTCTTCAGGAGAATCCTCACTAGTAAGTTCCGCGATGATGTTAAGACCATATTTGTCTGTTGTTGAAAAGTGGAGAGTTTTTTCTACTTTTTCCGCTTCTTTTTCAAGTAGTTTTAGATTGATGATATTATCGAATAGTACTGATCCCTCTGGGATTATAAGTTCAATACCATGGTCGTCAACATTCTTGATTTTCTCTAATGCGGAAAGAATATCATCATGTATTTCTAGTTCGATCTTTGTCATATTTATTTCGTTGGCATCAGTTCTAAGTATATCGAAGATAATGCCAAGGGTATAATGTATTCTTCCTTATCTGCTTCACCAGTCGCATCCAAAACATGGGCTATATCTTTAGCAGTTAACTTAGTAAACGTAGGTGGCTCTTTGAATGGTATGGACTTAGTCCAGGGTTTCTCTCTCAAAAAATCTGCTACAAGTGGGAGTTTACTGCCACCCCCTGTCAGATATATATCCGATGAGAATGTCTTTACACCTTCGAAGTTGTTAAATAACAACTCCATGCCGCTTAACCATATACTTGTCACTTCTTCTAAATAAACTTCTAGCTCTTCGCTACTTTTCTCGTCAAGTTTTCCGAACGTATAATCATATTTTCTCTTTTCTGCTTCGGCGAAGTTTAAACCTGTTCTGTTGCTAATATGTCTTGTGAATTGCCGCCCACCCATATTTAAGGTGTTTGATGTTACTATACCGCCTCCAAACGACACTGCGATGTCAGTTGTGTCGCTTCCAAGATCTACAATTACACAATCTAGCTTATTATTCTTTTTACCTTTTTTAAGGCTTTCACTTATAGCATAGAGGTTTGATGTTATAGCTAAGATATTAAGATTCAGCATTGAGGCTAGATCTTCCAGTGTTTTCAGATAATATTTTGGTGTAAAAACATTAAACAATGCTATTTCAATTGTTCTTCCAACTACGCCTTCCAGGGAGGTATGTTCGGTGCCATCGAGTTTCGAGGATACTATCGCTGTGGTGATGAGTTCCAAGGTTGTTTCCATATCCCCAGTTTTTTTTGAAATTCTACTTTGTGCGTTTGTTATCGCTGTATTTAATAACTTTGCCTCAATTTCCCCGAGTTCTTTGGTAGTAATTTCTTTATCTGGCCTTTTTCTATGAACTCTCGCTGTTGTGACCATACATGTACTCACATCTCCACTAACCCCGAATATCACGTCATCAATAGCCTCTTCTATTTCCTCTGTAGCTTTAAAAATTGCTGCATCCAGGGCTTTGACCACATTATCCATTTCAATTATCGTTCCACTCCTTACACTCCATGGCTCTAGCCACTCTTTTCCAATTCCCACTACCTTTACTGGATGTTGTATGTCGGTTTCATCAATTGTATTTTTGAATGCCAGACACTTAACGGTTTGTGACCCTATATCTACAGTCAGGAAAGCTCTCTTTTGTTTTTTCTCTTTTTTAAATGGTAATCCTAACATCGTATACCTTCGGACTTAGTTTGATTATGTCTAATTTTAATATAAATTGCAAAGCAGATATAGCTAGTTTAAAAGGGCACTAGTTTTTTGGGGTCTGGTTTTGGCGGTGGGGGTGGTGTGTTCAGCCCGGAGCGTTCATTTATGAAGGCTTCTACCTCACTTCTTGCCACACCATATTTATTTCTGGATAATCCCACTATTTGTGCCGCCCTCTCTTTGCTCTTTGGCATACTTGTGATTTTCTCCCAATCTACTTTCAACGAGAATGGTGGGCTTGGATAGCCGTCGATCAAAAGTTTTAAATAACAGTTGCCCACAGGGTTCCTTATAATATCGTTTACTGAAAAAGTCGGCTCAAACTGTGGCAATACAAATTCAGCGTCTTCTGGACTTATCCTAAATACTCCCATGCTGCCAACATTACCAAAAACCGCATCTTTTATTTCTTGTGGTAATTGCGCAATAAACTGGTGTGCCACGGTGAGATTAAGTTTGTATTTTCTCGCTTCGCTTAATATGGTAGCAAAGTCTGGTGTAGCAAAATTTTGAAACTCGTCTACGTATAAGAAAAAGTCTGGGAAAGTTTCTTTCCCTATTATTTTTGCTCTCGAGAGTGCAGCTTGCAACAGCTTAGGTACCAGTAATAGCCCCAAGAATGTTGAATTTTCTTCGCCAATTTTACCTTTTGATAAATTAACTAAAAGTATCTTTCTTTCGGCCATAATCTTTTGAAAGTCTATTGCTGATTTTGGTTGTCCAATAATATTTCGCATCATTTTCTCAGTTACAAACCGGTCGAATTTAGATACGAAATAACCCATTTTCTCGCTCTTATGAAAGTCACTGGTTTTTGCAACCTCATCAGTCCAATACTTCATTACTAGTGGGTCTGTAATTAACGGCAGATATTTTTTCGAATAATTTGCATCTATAACTAACCTCATAACATCTACTAACGTACTCTCGGAATCATACATTGCTGTTAACATCATATTTCTTACAGTTCTCTCCAATTGCGGTCCTATTATGCCGGAGTGATTAGGGTCATATAACTTGTATAATAGAGCTATGAAGGCGTTTACGGCCATATTTCTTTCCCCTTCGTCCCCTGCATCTAGTACATTTATACCCATTGGTCTCTCAGTATCCGAAGGATCAAACAATATTACGTCTTGCATTCGATGCTCTGGCATTTCCTCAAGTAGCTTATCTATTTCAGTACCGTGCGGATCTATATATGCCAAGCCATGTCCGTTGTATATGTCTTGCAATGCTAAAGAGCTCATAAAGACAGATTTACCCGTACCTGTCTGGCCAATAATATAAAAGTGGCGGTTTCTATCTGAAGGTTTCATGTGAACTTTTGTTGTTACACCCCTAAACACGTTCTCGCCAAGGTATAGTCCTTCCTTTGGAACATTAGTAGGTGCTGCAGCTTTACGTGCCTGCAACCAGATTATATTAGGAGTTTTTATGTTTTGTCCTGGAAAATGAATTATCGTAGCAAGTTCTTGTGTGTTAAGAGTGGATGTGTTTCTGTATAGAGTTATATTAAACAATGGAATTGTGAAGTTTTTTGGTCTCATTCGACGGTATATAAAATCGTCGATGGTACACCCTATTCTCATCGGATTTACTCGTCGGAATCTTGCATATTTAACATTTGAAAACTGTTCAAATGCATTTACTACGTTTTCTAGGTGACCATAAGCCTCTTGCGTGTTTTTTGAGATTGATACGATTCTAATTTTTATTTCAAATCCTGGCTTAGTTATTTTCTTTTCAACACCCTCGGACATTGATGTATCAACTATGTGACCAGATTCTTGATTTGAGCTTTTCACTTTAAGTCTTGAAACAAAACTCCTGCCAGCTGATTGCCATCCCATTCCTGCAGGAGATACCAAAAATTGTATTGCTATTACATCGTCGTCTCTTAGTTTGCTTAAGGCAGAAGTTATACCGCTCAGTGGATCAGATTTACCTAAATCCTCGTAGGTGTTTATTGGAAAAAATGTTTCCCCAGTGGTCTTAAGTTCAGTTATTGCTGTAAACGCCCCACGATCCCAAATTTCGTTTGGATCGATAATGTCTATTTCAGCATTAGGGTAGGCACTGTTTATCTGTTTTTCTAGATAATTAAGCAAATCGTCCGGAACTACAACATAAAATCCTATTCCGCTGCTTTTTGAGACAATCTCAAATGAAATTCGGTTCTGTTCTGACAGGAATGCTGAAAAAGAAGACTTTCGTAGTCCCGATAAACTTGAAAGTAGATGTTCCATTGCTTCGATTTCACTTTCATCTTGTTGTGGCATTTTTATTTGCAAAAACGTGAGTTTATACTGTGTTTTAGCTAGATTTTTCTTGCGCTTCCAGTTTACAAGCCAGCTTATTATTCCCCAGAAAAAACCAATTAATATGACTATATATAGGGTTATAAAAAAGAGATTGAACAGTACTTCATTGATGCTCATGTTGTTTTTCTACCTCATTTATAAATAGACTCTCATCTTCGTCAGCTTTAACTGTGTATTTGTCTGCAAGTTTGGGTACGTTGTGTAGTGGTTCGTGGCTAGTTCTTAGATCAACAGTGTTTTTGGGTTCTTCTACGATAGATGTAACCATCGGTGGTGTTGGTTGGGTTGGTATAGGTTCTGGAGCAATAGTCTCCACTTTTTGCACTTCTACTTCAGGTGCTTTTAATACCTCTGGCATTGGCATACTTTCTTGAGGGGGTACTTCAGGGGTTGGTGTGGCTTCTGCGTATTTTTCTATTTTGATGTTTTGAAGCTCGGGCGATTTTAGAAATATTGTACCTTCTGCGGACCCAGGGACATCTGGCTGTAGGTGGCGTGTGTCATCTTGAGCGCTATCATCTTGCTGTGAAGCAGGAATACCCGTTTGATTGTTGTCTTGAATATCCATACTAAAATTTTAGCACTTAAAAGGATGCTTTGAAGAAATTCCGTTTAGCAGCGTTCTTATTGTCCTTTTTCTTTCTCTTATCAATGTTATCTAGTGCAAAAGCTGTCAAATTTGTTATTTGATTGGCTACTATCTTTTCAACCTCGTCTACGTTTGGCTTAACTTCTGCTAACTTTTCACTTGCTTTGTCTTTGATCTTTTTTAGTTTTTTTCTGTTTGTGCTACCTTGTGGGGGAAAAAGAAAAACTCCTATAGTTACACCTATAACAGTGCCCAAGAGCATTCCATGAGTAAATGTACTAGTGTTTTTTTCCGACATTTCAGTTTTCTTGGTCGTCATCATCTTCGTAATCTGCGATAGTTCTTATGGATCTTACCGACTTGATAGTTTCGAATATTGTCCCGATCATACCTAAAATACTTGAAGTGCTTAGAAGGTTGTCCTTAATACTTTGTACACTATCAATGGTACTATTAAACTTGCTGATTGTATTTTTGAATTCTTTGAGAATTACAATAACGTAAACGCAAACAATCACGATTGAAAAAGTTAAAACCGAAAGTATTATTACTAAAAATAATTGTACGTCCATTGGGCAGTTCCTTTCATCACAGAATAACTATAACATTAATTCTCGTCCGAAGAATCATATATAACTTTACTATCTATTAAGGTAATAAGTCTACCTGCTACTCTATGATCAAGCTCCTGTTCTGTAGAAAGTGTTTTTGCAGTAGCTTTTGCTGCATCAATGATTGGTTGATAAACCTCATTATTTTCTAGTGTACCAGCTTTTCTCTATTAGTTAGTTTAGCCTCTTGTTCAAGCAGTGTAACAATTTTTTCTGTCATAAACCTTTTCCTTAAAAATCACTCCCTATTTCGTCCAGAGTTGTACCTCGGTGTACTATCTCTCTTGGTTTACTTCCCTTTTGAGGTCCAACTATTCCTTTTGCCTCCATCTCGTCAATGATTCTGGCGGCTCGCGAGTATCCAATCGACAATCGCCTTTGGAGCAACGATGCAGAGGCTTTACCTTCGGCTTGTACAATTTCTACAGCCTCGTCAAATAAATCATCAACCCCATCCCCTCCTACGGAGATACTTTTCGCAGTATCCTCAACTTTGAATATTTCTTCCGTAAAATCAGGTTCTATTCCTGTTTTCTTTAAAAAGTCTACAGTACGTGCGATCTCCTTATCATTCACATATGCCCCCTGTATTCTTACTGGCTTGGAGTCGTCAGGTGGTACAAACAGCATGTCACCCATACCTAAAAGTTTTTCAGCACCGACCTGGTCCAAAATAACTCTGGAGTCTGTACCACTTGTAACATTAAATGCTATACGGCAAGGTATATTCGCTTTGATAAGGCCAGTGATTATGTTGGTGGTGGGTCTTTGCAGTGCCAAAATAAGATGAATACCTACAGCTCTAGCTAGTTGTGCCAACCGTATAATACTTTTTTCAACAGCTGCTGGATCAGTCACCATTATTTCCGCCAGTTCATCAACAATTACTAAAATATATGGTAATGCCTGGAATCCGGACTTTTTATTATAATCCGAGATGTTTCTTACTTTTGCTGCCTCAAGCAATTTGTATCTTCTTTCCATTTCCTGTACAGCCCATTTGAATACACTAGGTGCTTTGTCTATGTCTGTAACAACAGGTGATAACAAGTGTGGGATCCCATCATAATGTTTTAGTTCTACCCTTTTTGGGTCGATAAGTATAAATTTACATTCCTGTGGTGTTGCACGATATAGAATCGAAAACATAAGATTGTGTATGAAAACTGACTTACCAGAGCCGGTAGCGCCTGCGATAAGTAAGTGCGGCATCTTGCCAATATCATAAACAAGTGTTCTACCTCCCACATCTTTGCCCAATACGAGTGCTAATCTGGACTTGCTTGTTTTCATAGCCTCGGAAACTAAAACTTCCTTGAAATTGACGACAGCTCGGCTGTTGTTAGGAACTTCAATGCCGACTAATGATCTCCCAGGTATAGGTGCCTCAATCCTCACCGATCCTGTTGGGGAGGCTAGTGCCAGTGCGAGGTCGTATTGTAAGTTTGATATTTTAGCAATTTTTGTTCCTGCCTCTGCCTCAAGGGCATATTGGGTGACTGTAGGTCCAAATTTCATGTCTTTTACTGTAACCCCAATACCAAAAGATCTTAAAGTGTCTTCGATAATTTTCTTTCTGTCATTAACGTCACCTCTATCAATTGGGGTGTTTGGAGGATCATCTAACAAGTCCAAAGGTGGAAGTTCGTAAACCTTATCAGAGTAGGGGAGTGTTGGAACCAGCGTTGAAACTGCTTCATTTCTTGCGCTTTCAATGCTTACTATAGCATCCTCTTCAGTAGGTTCTGCCAGGTTAGGTATGATTTCGAACTCGGGTTTTTTCTCTTCAGGTTTTGATTCCTCTAGTTGTGGTTCTTCCTCGGTTCCAAACATATCTTCAGATTCCAGTTCGGTTTGTTCTTTCATACGCGAAAGTCTCTTGAGTCGTTCTGGCAGAGAAAAAATTTTAAAGGTTGCTACCAACTCATCGAGAGATTTATCAAACATTAGAACAAGTGCCAATATTATCAATGCTAGGAAAACTAAAATAGCTCCGTAAATACTGATAAGATTGCTGAGCGTTTCCGAGATAAAATACCCTAGGTATCCTCCGCCAGTGCCGTTTTTTGCTGCCTCCAAGGCATTGTCACCAGAATAAAACGAATGCATTAATCCGCTGCCTCCTACTAGTAAGCATGCAAACCCAAACAACACCCGTAAGTCTGCAAATTGCCATTTTATTGAGCCTATAAGAACTAAGCCGCTTATAAAAAGTACCGGGGCGAGAAGTATTTGAGAATATCCGAATACGGTTCTTAAAACTTCTTGGAGTATAAAGTTACCAGCATATTCACCTAAAATTGAAGAAATAATTATTACTCCAGCAAGTAACATCAGAAATATCGCAATTGCAGATCTGATAGTTTCTGGTCGAATATTTAGCGGGACTCTAAATTTTTTTCTTCTACCTCTTTTTGCCATTTTTACCGCTTAGTAACTTACACTGTGATACTGTGTACGATTACCATTGGCTTGTTGCCGGTCTCTTTGAATAGGAATTTTTCGATTTCTTTTTCTACTTTGTTTTGCACAGATCCCCAGTCTGACATATCACCTTGATATTTATCTATGACTTTGTTTGCTAGATCTTTTGCTCTTCCCATAAGCGCTTTTGACTCTTTTACGTATATAAAGCCACGTGTAATAACTTCTACCCCTCCGAGGGAAGTTTTATCTTGTTTGGATACTGGTACGACTATTACAAAAACTCCATCAGTAGATAATGTTTCGCGATCTTTTATCACAATAGCTCCAACCTCGCCGATCCTTTTACCGTCAACTAGAACTGTTTTGACTTCAAGTCTTTGGCCTCGTTTTGCACCATGCTCAGAAAATATTACAGTTTCTCCTTCCAGTAGTTCGAAGACACTTTCCTTTTTGAAGCCAATTTCAGCTACCATGTTTGTGTAAGCTCTCATATGTGAAACACTTCCACCTATTGGTATAAAGTACTTTGGTTTTATGAGAGATGCTATAGTTTCCAGATCCCCTTTATGCCCGTGTCCGGATATATGTAGGTTATCGTAAATTTTCGGATATATAACTTCAGCTCCCTCGAGAACATATTTATCTCGCATAGTCTCCATAGGTATTCTTGCACCTGGAGGCCCCGGTTCGCCGGAGACTATAAATCTACATCCTTTTTCAAGCGTTATATATCTGTGTTCCCGGTTTGCAATTCTGTCTGCGGTGGAACCCGACTGTCCAAAAACACCAGCTACTATATAAACAAGGTCACCTTGTGGATATTTGGTACAATCCTTCTCTGATACGAACACATCATCTGAGTAGTTTAGATATCCTAGTCTTCTGCCAATTGCTACTGAATCATCAATTGATCTTCCCCCCAATACAACCCTTCTGTTGTTTTTCATTGCCCCATCAATAATCTGTTTTATTCTCGCAATGTTAGACGAAATCAATGTAACCATTACCTGATTTCCTTCAGCTGCTTTGAAAAGGTTTACAAAAGTGTCGTTCATGGTGCTTTCAGGTTCAGAGCTTCCTTTTGTGTCAGCACCTAAGCAGTCAGAGAGTAAACACAGCACCCCCTCTTTTCCGTATCTGGTTATGATTTCTAGGTTAATTGGTTTGTCTAGAACAGGATGAAAGTCAATCTTAAAGTCTGCCATATGAATAATGCGCCCCTGTGGCGTATTAATTGATATTCCCAATGCATTAGGTACCGAATGGTTAACGTTAAAAGCTGAAATTTTAAAGTTTCCGAGAGTTTCTTCTGCTGTAGTCTCATCCAACAAATGAAAACTCGTGTTGTTAAGAATTACCTCCGAGGCTTTGTCGATTATTCTTTTTTTTAGAAACTCCTGAACAATCTTTGATGCATAAATTGGTACGCCATCTAGTTCGCGCAACAGGAATGGTATTGCGCCTAAGTGGTCTTCATGAGCATGGCTGACCAATATTGCTCTCACTTTATGTCTATTTTCTAGAATGTATGTAAAGTCTGGTATCACAAGATCAACACCGGGCATTGTGTCGTCTGGGAAAGATATTCCCACGTCAACAACAATTATGTCGTCTCCGCATTCATACACGGTCATGTTGCCTGTGGCACCTTCTTGGCCGCTAAAACTTACTATTTTAACTTCCGGTTTGTCTTGTGTTTTTTTAATGAACATTTGTCCCATAAATTTATTTCAGAGCCCTAAAGGATTGTTCGTATTTTCGTTGGTACAGTCCTTTAAAACTTCTGGAATCCTCATAAAATCTTTTAATAACTCTTTCGCAAAATCTTTCTTGCGCAATGCCGCAGCTGGATGATAAACAGGATAGACATTGTAATTTGTTAGCCTAATTAATCTACCATGATCTTGTGTTATTTTTCCATCTTTGTAAAAATAGCTCATTGCAAACCTACCTAAAGTCACAACTAACAATGGTCTAATCACACTTAACTGCTTAGTTAAATAAGGATCGCATAACAAGATTTCATCTGGTTGTGGGTCCCTGTTTTGCGGTGGTCTGTGTTTGACTACATTCCCAATCCAAACATCTTCTCGAGCATACCCAATTTTGTTAAGCATAGCTTCAAGTAATTTTCCTGCCCGTCCAACAAAAGGTCGCCCCGTTTGATCTTCCTGTGCTCCAGGTGCCTCTCCGATAAAGACTATCTTGGAATCTGCATTACCTTCTCCAGGTACTGCATTCAATGCCATTTCGCATAATCTACACTTTTTACAGGCCTTTATTTCTTTTTCAATTTGATCCAAAAGCTCTATTTTTGTCATCAGCCGTATTACCCCTGTGGAAGGTAATGTTTCAAGTTCTCAGTAGTAATATATACTTTGTCTGTTTTGCCCTCTACTATCTCTTTTGCCACTTTTCTAGCCATATTTTCCAAAGTCCTTCCCAAGCTTCTAATCCCCGTATCAAACCCAAATGGTCTCACAACTCCTGGCCAAAGATTTGGGTCGATTTGAAACTCCTCAGGTTTAAGACCGGTTTTTTCCAAAATATGTGGGAACAGGTATTCCCTTGCGATAACAATTTTCTCGTTGTCTGTATATGATGGCATTTTAACTACCTGCATACGGTCTAAGAGCGCCGCTGTAAGCTTTCCAAGATTGTTTGCTGAACATATGAATAGTGTCTCAGACAGATCAAATGGGTAGTCTACATAGTGATCTCTAAACGAGTGGTTTTGGTTGGGGTCAAGGATTTCCAGCAATATAGCAAAAATGTCGGCGCTTAATCCTTCATCACCACTAGATTTTTCAATTTCATCAAGTAGCATAACAGGATTTCTTACACCAGCTTCTATCATACCCTTCATGATTAATCCTGGTTCTGATTCAGGATAAGATTTGCTATGTCCTCTAATCGCAAGTGGAGATCCAATACCACCCATAGGAATTCTAATAAATTTTCTACCCAAAGCTTCTGCAACAGAAATAGCTAGTGTTGTTTTACCAACACCTTGTAAACCTACGAGAAGTAATACTGGGGATTTTGTGATTGCATCGTTGGGATTATCACTGCGTTTTTTTATCAAAATCATTGAGGCAAGGTATTCAAGCATCAACTGTTTAACGCTCTCCATGCCGTAGTGATTCTTATCTAGCATCTTCTTAGCGTTCGCAAGATCTAGTCTATCTTCTGTTCTTGCGCTCCATGGTAAGGCGCAGATGGTTTCAATATATCTTGAGATGGTGTCAAAATCTTGGGTATAATGTCCAAGTTTAGCCATGCGATCTAGTCGTTGAATCATTCTCTCCGCTTTTTTTCTGAGATCCTCAGGCATGCCTACGGTATGATCCAGCAGATCGTGCAGGTCTTTTAGCTCTTCAAATAGAAATTCGGTTTCTGCCATATCAACTCAATTGTATCACTCTAATACCATCTAAGTATGTAGGTGTGGAGGTTCGTTAGCGCCTGCCTCTGAACCTGTCGTCGCGTTTCTCACGTCCTCGATGGCTGTTTCTGTCATCCCTACCACCACGACTATCGCGATCAGGTCTTCTACCGCGGCTTCGCTCTTCACCATCAGCTTCCGCATTTGGTAGTAAAGCCTTCATAGATAAAGAAATTTTTCCATCACGCGAAGTATCGATTACTTTTACTTTTACAATGTCTCCAATTTGCAGATGATCTTCTACATTTTTGACATATCCTTGAGCTATTTCACTAAGATGTAGGAGTCCGGTTCTTCCTGGTAAGATTTCGATAAAAGCTCCAAAGTCTGTAATCCCGTCTACCTTACCTTCATATATTTCCCCACGTGCGACCTCTTTAGTCATTCCCTCAACAATTCTATATGCTTCTTCGACGCCTTCTGAAGAAACACCTGAGATAAATACAGTTCCATCGTCTTCGATCCCTAGCTCTGTGCCGGTTCTTTCCTGGATTTCCTTAATTGTTTTGCCTCCTGATCCGATTATCATACCGACCTGATCAGGTTGTACCTTTATAGTCATCATCTTTGGTGCATATTTACTTAGGGTTGACTTAGGTTGTCCAATGGTTGCTTTCATAACCTCAAGTATTTGGAGTCGTGCTTCTTTTGATTGCTCAAAAACCTTTGGTAGTATTTCCATTGGAATTCCCTTTACTTTCATATCTAGTTGAATAGCAGTTATCCCACTGTCCGTTCCAGCAATCTTAAAGTCCATGTGCCCAGTAAAGTCTTCCATACCTACTATGTCAGTCATTAAAACGTATTTCGAATTTTCTTCATCTGCGACCAATCCAACGGAAATACCAGCTACCATTTTTTTTATGGGTACACCTGCATCCATGAGCGCTAAAGTTGATCCACAAGTAGCTGCCATAGATGTAGAGCCATCTGAAGATAATATTTCAGTGTTTAAAACTATCATATATGGAAATTCATCTTGTGTTGGGATCACTGGTCTTAGAGCCTTTTCTGCTAACATACCATGTCCAATTTCACGTCCTCCAGCTCCGCCGAATCTTCCGACCTCACCAGTGCTAAAAGGTGGGAAGTTGTAGTAGTGTAAATACCTTTTGCTTCTTTCACCATACATGTCTTGTACCAAAAGCTCCGCAGATGGGTTGCCCAAAGTGGCTGTCGTTAAAGCTTGTGTAATTCCGCGATTAAAAATCGCGCTTCCATGGGTTCTAGGTAAAACACTTACCTCACAACTTATCTTTCTAAGCTCCTCTAGTCCTCTTCGGTCTACACGACGTGCCTCACTGAGAACATTTTTTTGTACAATCTTTTTCTCGATATCAAACAATATTGCTTCTAGCACATGTTTTTCATATTTTTCGCCATGTCTGTCAACAAGTGTTTTTACTAGCTCAGCACGGCCAGCTGTATACTCGGCTTTGCTTTTGAAGTTCTCAACAAGTTTTATCAACTTTTCCTCAATATCGGCTTTTACAGTTTTTACTAATTCTTCATCCGCTTTTTGTGAGTCATATTCAAATTTTGTATTTTTGGGGTTTACCTCTTTTGAAAAGTCGTTGAACAATTCCAATACCGGTTTAACATTGTTTCTTGCGAATTCGATCGCCCCCAAAATTTTGTTTTCTGGTAAATTATTTGCTTCGCATTCAATTGCTAAGAATTTTTGATCATTCCCTACGAATGAAACCATCATATCCAACTCGGTCTCATCGTGTAACTGTTTGTTTGTAGGGTTCATCACATATTCTCCATTTATCATGCCTACTTTTGTACTGGTCATAGGTCCTGCCCAGGGTATATTTGAAGCGTGTAATGCCGCTGAAGTCGCTAACATCGCAGCTACTTCTGGATCGGCTTCAGGGTCAAGTGATAACACTGTTACGGCAACCTGCACTTCGTTTTTAAAATCTTTAGGGAATAATGGTCTTATAGCATGATCGATCAATCTTCTAGTTACTGTAGCTTCGTCTGTTGGTTTACCGTCTCTCTTAACAAATCTCGAACTTTTTATGCTGCCACTGGCATACATTTTTTCTTCGTAGTTTACGCTTAATGGGAAAAAGTCCTTCGATGGGTCTAAAGCACCCGATACTACCGTGGCAAGTACAACGGTTTCACCCAAACTTAGCTTAACTGCCAAATTGGCCTGTTGTGCAAGTTCTCCGGTTTCAAGAACCAAAGGTTTACCTGCGAAATTTATTTCTTTCCTTATTTTTGTATTCATATTTACTTATTTTTTAGGATATTCAGCGCGTATAGATAAAGAGATACTACATACAACAAAATCGTTATATACACTATTTCTAGATCTAAACACTAATCTAATATCCACTATCCGCGGTTTATTTACCGCAACTTACTACTCTTACTACTTAAGGTCTAGTTTTTCCATGACCTTGTGATATCTTTCCTCATCCTTTTTCTTTAAAAAGGTAAGGAGTCTACGTCTTTTGTTTACCATTTGGAGAAGTCCTCTTCTTGAGTGATTATCTTTTTTATGGTTCTTAAGATGTTCGGAAAGTTGATCAATTCTTTCGGTCAAAACCGCAACCTGTACCTCAGGGGACCCCGTGTCGATATCGTGCAACTGATGGTCTTTTATTATTTTTGCTTTTGATTTCTTATCCATAGACAATGCTCATTCTAGCATCTGTACAGCGGTTAATCAACTATTCCGGCAAGTAGAGCTTTCGCTGCTACTTTATCAGGAGTGAGTTCCCATAAAGCAGAATTCTTGAAAACCAATGTGCTTAGTGAGTCCGTAGTATCATCTATAATGTTAATTACCCCAAATCTAGTGTTCTTTTTGGTGATGTCGATGTTTACCTTTTTAGACCTGTTAATCTCGGACCGTAAATTGCTATATATTGGTCCTAAATCTGCTAGCTCTTGTGCACCTACAATAAAAACTAAATCGAAATCAAACCCAGTAATTTTTGACTTTATTCTGTTAGTATCAAAGTGCTTGGGTATTGGCCCAAGTTTAAGATACAAAATGTCATTCTCAGTAGTGTATTGAACTTTTGAAGCGCTAGTTTCTGAGTAATCTACCGAAATCAGTAGTTCCCTGTCTTGAATGTTTGTCGTAGTATCCTCTTTTGTTAGAAGTTTCTCGCAAGACTCAGGTATTTTTCCCTCAAACAAAAACTTTACATTCTTCTTTTCTCCATTTGGTGCAGCTGCATATTTGTTTTTTAACATTAGATAAAGTCCAGCACTGGCGCAAAATGAATCTGCACCTGATACCTTGGAGGGTATTATTGCAATATCTTTAGCCTCATGAATTAATGACAGTAGTTGTTGTTTATCGTAGTCTTCTATTTGCATGAAATTTTTTTGGGCTGGAAATTTTGTTCTAAACATCGGGATTATATACTAGATAATCCCATAGTGTCAAAATGATAAGTTGCTACCTAACTTCGATCCACATTCCTATTGCTAAGTCATTAAAAGCTGGCTTTAGTAGTAGCCCACATTCTGTATCTTTACCTGCTACTTCGATATCACCTTTGCCATGTTTAATTTTCTTGATTTTTCCAACATAGTTTGGAGTATCGTCTTCTGTTACATCGCTTGGATCTTTTGTATATACTGCGACGTTACTACCAGGCTTTAATGCCCCGGCGATAACCTTACACCCGGCGATATTGTCGCCAGAGGGTAACTTAAATATTTTTAACACCTGAGCACGTCCTCTGATCTTTTTTTCCTCTTGACTGGCAGTTCCTTCAAGCAATGCCTCTATGTCGTCTATGAGTTCGTATATTGTCTTATAGGTTTTTACAGATACTTTGAGCGTATCCGCTAACTCTTTAACTGAAGTCTTAAGCCCGACGGCAAAGCCAACGATTACGCTATTTGTTGTGGATGCCATCGAAATATCTGAGTCATTGATGTCTCCAGTTGATGTATTCATGAATTTAATTGAGAAATCGGCCGCGGCGTTTTGAGTGACCAAATTGGCAAGACTTTCTTTTACAGCCTCTAAGGTTCCTTGGGTATCGGCTTTTATCATTACATTTATGGTCTTCTTGGTTTCTTGACCAACTATCTCGACCCTACTGTCATCCATAGACAGTTCCGCAAGCTCACTGCCTTTTTGCACTATCAAATCACCCACATTTGGCACATTCTTAAATCCCAAGATTTCTACAGGATCTGCAGGTTCTGCTACTTTTACTAGATTGCCTTTGTCATCCATCAGTGATCTTATTTTTGCTTCAGAACCTCCAGCGCTTATTTCTTGTCCTACTCTCATTGAGCCGTTTCTAACAATGCTAGTTACGGTTACACCTTTTTTCTTATCAAGCTTTGCTTCTATTATTATTGCTTCCAACTCTCCGTCAGGATTTGCTTTTAGTTCTTTCATTTCAGCTACGACCAGTAGTGTGTCTAAGAGTTCAGGAATACCATCACCATTTTTTGCTGACACATTTACGCATTGAATATCCCCACCCCAATCTTCTACAATCACGTCATTTTCGGCAAGTTGTTGTTTCACCTTATCTGGGCTTGCCCCTGCCACATCGATTTTATTTATTGCAACAATGATAGTAGCGTTTGCCGCTTTTGCATGCTTAATTGCCTCTATGGTTTGAAGTTGTACGCCGTCATCTGCTGCAACAACTAGTACTACTATGTCCGCAGCTTTACCTCCTCTGGCGCGCATTTGCGAAAATGCTTCATGTCCAGGGGTATCTATGAAAGTTATAGCTTTTTCTTTGTGTATTACCTGATATGCTCCGATGTGTTGGGTAATTCCCCCGTATTCACGTGATTGAACGTTAGCATTTCTTATATAGTCAAGAAGGCTGGTTTTACCATGATCAACATGGCCCATAATAGTAACAATGGGTGCGCGAAAATATTCATTTGATTGTGTGCCTTTGTTGTTCTTTGACATTTTGTTAACGGCATTTTTCTAAAACTTAACATTACTCAGCTTCTTCTACTGTTTCGGTTGCCTCTGCCACATCTGCTGTTTCTGTATTGTCCTGTGCCTCTTTTAAGTCTGCAGCTTTCTTTGATTCTTCGGCCACTTTTGCGATTGCGGCATCCCAGACACCTGCTGCTTTTTCTTCTTTTTTACCCGAGCTTATTGTGTTTCCACTCTCAACATCAAATATGCCTTTTGCTCCTTTTATATCGATTTTCCACTTGGTTAATTTGTTTGCTAACCTGGCATTCTGTCCCTCTTTACCTATAGCTAAGCTTTGCTGATCCTCTGGTACCGAAACCGTAGCCTTGTGTTCCTCCTCATCAATAGAAACATCGGTTACGCGCGCAGGTGATAAGCTTGCGGCAATAAATTTTTCTATTTGAGTCGAAAATGGAATAATATCTATCTTTTCGCCGAATAATTCAGCGATTATAGATTGTACCCTAACGCCCTTTTGTCCAACACAGCTTCCAACTGGATCGATTTTCTCATCGGAGGATACTACCGCCATTTTAGTTCTAGAACCAGGCTCGCGCGCAATAGCTTTTATCATTACGGTGCCTAAAGCGATTTCAGGGACTTCTTGTTCAAAAAGTTTTTTTACAAACTCTGCGTCGGCTCGGCTTACAATTATCTCAGTACCTCGTGTGCCTTTTTTGACGTCTTTTACGTAAACTTTTAATCTTTGGTTAACTCTATAATTTTCAGACTCAACCTGTTCAGATTGAGGTAAAATACCATGAGCTTTTCCTAGATCCAAAACTACTCTATTACCTTCGATTCTAAAAATAACACCAGTAAGTAGTGTACCTACCTTGTCTTCAAATTCATCAAAAATCACCTGTTTTTCTGTTTCGCGGATTTTTTGTAAAATCACTTGTTTTGCAGTTTGTGCAGCAATTCTTCCAAACCCCGCAGGAGTTACATCTTTGGAATCTTTTAATATCTTTGCCTCACCAGTGTTTGGATTCAGTTCAACTTCAATTTCTACGTCTTCACCGTAATCTTTTTTGTAAGCTGAGACTAATGCAGTACGTATTGATTCCAATACGTCCTCTACGGATATTCCTCTTTCTGTTGCAACTTGATTTAATGCTGCTTTAAATTCTGTTATTGCCATATTTTTCTAGTTAATAACTAATAACTATTCTATCAAAAAAGGCGGGTTACTCCCACCTTCTACATTTCATTTCATATAAACTTTACTATCAGTCTAACGCTAGGTCAGCATAGCATGAAGGCAAGAAACAAGTCAATTTGTGTTTTGACTATTTACTTTGGTTTTTGAATGGCCTATCATTTTGATATGTCATTTTTAACTAATCTTTTCTCGCGTCGCCAAGATAGATCATATGAAGCAGCCCCAAAGAGTTTGGAAAGAGAACGACAAGAAGGTATAAATGACACTAGAACCCTGTATGGAGAGTATTTGATATACCCAAAGGGACGAGACTTTGCCCACATAGCTGTGCAGCATATGAGACAGGCTGCGAATGGTAACCCCCCTACCATAACCGACATAGTGAAGGAACGTCAATGTGAATTGCTTGCCAGGGATATTGCTCGGTTTGGTGCAGGATTATCTGAAAGGGCTTTTTTGAACTCGAAATACTTGCTGCCGAACATGTTGGAAACGGTCCTTCGTGTTGTCGAAAGTGATATCAACGACCCTACAAGAGCGCTAGAGTCATATGCGAAGTTAGCCGCACCAAGATCTCAGGGTGATCAAGTGCGATTTATTGATCGAGCACTTTCAGATAGAGAATTATTTCGTACGTTTGTTACCAATCCCGAAGCAGGTATTTTTGATAAGGAAAGTTTTCAAAACTCGTATCTAGCACGCTTGCAAGAAAATGTTTCTTAACAAAGTTAATTCTCCCTATACTCCTCAAGTAATTTCCTTTGTTTTTTACTTATGCTCTTTGGTATTTCTATATTGACTTGTACTATTACGTCTCCCTGTCCGCGTCCTTGTAGTTTGGGCATACCCCTACCTTTTACTTTAAATTGTGTTCCGGATTGGGTTCCAGCCGGAATTTTAAGATTTGCTTTTCCAATACCGCTTTTTTGGTTCAAATCGACGACCGGGACTTCTATGGTATCTCCTAACGTTGCTTGTACAAAGTCAATGTTTTTTAATGTTCCCAGGTTGTCTCCAGCCCTTTGAAACTCTTTTGGAGTAGGTACGCGTAAAGTTATAAATAAATCTCCGTTTGGAACACCTTCTGGACCCTTCATACCTTTGCCCTGAAATCTAAGCTCTGTGCCTGTACGAGCTCCTTGTGGGATATTAATTTTAACTGGACCACTTTCTACTGTAACCTCTTTGATAGCTCCGTGAACAGCCTCAGCAAATTCTATAGACATGTCATACGCTAAATCCTTTCCCTTTCGTGGTTGTCTTTGTCCACCAAAACCACGCCCAAATCCGAAAAATTCCTCAAAAATATCCATTGGATCAAAATTAGCTCCCTGTCCCTCCGCACCATAAGAGTAAGAAAATGGACCCCACTGACCTTGTTGCCCTCCTCCAAAACCTCCTTGCTGTCCCGCTGTATGGCCATACTGATCATACATTTTTTTCTTTTCTGCATCACCTAAAACCTGATAGGCCTCATTTATTTCTTTAAATCTTTCCTCCGCATGTTTTTTGTCGGTATCCTTTACCATATCTGGATGGTGTTCTCTAGCTAACTTTCGATAAGCCTTCTTTATATCCTCCGATGAGGCATTTTTTGTTATACCTAAAACTTCATAATAGTCTTTTTTACTTGCCATAGCATATCGTATTCTAGCAGTTGTCTATTTTGTTCGCTAGTCATAAGTTGTGCCAGAATTCTTTCATGGCTATATCAAGCGAGCTACTAAAGTTATCAGATTTACCGGATGAGGATTCAGAGTTTTTTAATCCTGATCATGGCTACTTTGGATATGAGCAAGTTGAAAACGATTTTGATGTCCGAATAGTTAGAAGAAATTTTGGAATTGCTGCTTACGATACCATTGTAGACTATGATGCTAAAGTTTTTTTTTCCTGACGAAACTAACAACACTGGAGAACCTCCATATCTCATTGAATATGCGGATAGGGTGATTGAGTTATTAGTACAGGACTCTGATGAGCCAGAAAACAAAGCCTTTTTTTTGAACTTTGCTATGAAAGATGCTTATCAAAATAAAGATTCCTATAGTGGTAATGCCTATTACTATGTGAAACCTTCCGAATATGATAGCCAGGGAGAAAAGTTTGTACAATTTTTCAGGGAATTTACACGTAACCTAGACCCGGAGGCTACTTTATACATTACAACTGAAGACGCCAGAATATTTTCAATATATAGAAAAACCTTCACAGATCCTACTACAGGTCTTCCTACCCGAGAAAAACTTCATTTAGAACTGCAAGATACTAATGGTTACACGGTTGATAGCTTAACTACAGTTGAGAATTAACTCCATGATATAAAAAAGACCTCTTTCGAGGTCTTTTTCTTTATTCCACGACTTCACCATCGAGTGGTTCGTCATTATTGTCTGTATCCGGTTTCGGTTCGTTTGTTGAGTCCTGATCTCCTGCTTTATACAGATTTTCACCGATCTTTTGCATTGAAATGCTTAGTTCCTGAGATTTTTGTTCAAGCTCCTCTTTTGTGCCTGTCTGCAAAATATCCTTGAGAGCTTTTACTTTTTTTTCTACCTCAGTTTTAATTTCCGCTGGAACTTTATCACCTGCATCTCGCAAAGCTTTCTCAGCAGTGTGAATCATGCCATCCGACATGTTTCTGGCTTCAATTACTTCCTTTTTCTTTTTATCTTCTTCCGCATGTAACTCGGCGTCTTTAACCATTTTTTCTATTTCAGCGTCACTTAGGCCACTTCCACCTTGGATAGTAATCTTTTGCTCTTTGTTAGATGCTTTATCCTTAGCCTTAACATGTATGATGCCGTTTGCGTCTATATCAAATGTAACTTCAACTTGAGGCATACCCCGTGGTGCTGGTGGAATACCATCTAGCATAAATCTACCTAAGCTCTTGTTGTCTGCTGCCATCTCACGCTCTCCTTGCAATACGTTGATTTCAACGCTAGTCTGATTATCGGCGGCTGTACTAAAAACTTGGCTTGCCGAAGTAGGTATTGTTGTGTTTCGTTTTATTAACGGGGTAGAGACACCGCCGAGTGTTTCTATTCCTAATGTTAAAGGTGTTACATCCAGTAGCAAAACGTCTTTAACGTCGCCACCCAAAACTCCGCCTTGAATCGCAGCACCAATTGCAACAACTTCGTCGGGGTTTACACCTTTGTGAGGTTCTTTGCCAAAGTAGTTTTTAACAATCTCGTTCACCTTTGGGGTCCTAGTCATTCCTCCAACCATCACTACTTCGTTTATTTCTGATTTATTAAGTCCTGCATCTTTTAACGCGTTTTCAATTGGTTTCAATGTTTTTTGAATTAAATCATCAACTAACTGTTCATACTTAGCTCGAGTAAGCGTAATGTTCATATGTTTAGGTCCAGTTTGATCCGCTGTTATAAATGGAATGTTAATTTCAGTTTCTAGTGTACTGGATAATTCAATTTTGGCTTTTTCAGCACCATCTTTGAGTCTTTGCATTGCTTGTCTATCAGATCCTAAATCAACGCCAGTGTCCTTCTTAAATTCACCAAGCAGCCATTCAATAAGTTTCCTGTCAAAGTCATCGCCACCTAGGTGTGTATCTCCATTTGTAGATTTAACCTCAAAAACACCGTCACCGACTTCGAGAACCGAAACGTCAAACGTACCACCTCCCAAATCATAAATAAGGATTTTTTCATTGGTTTTTTTATCAAGCCCATAGGCCAGTGAGGCGGCTGTTGGCTCATTAATTATTCTTTTTACTTCCAAGCCAGCAATTTGACCTGCTTCTTTAGTAGCAGTTCTTTGTGAGTCGTTAAAGTATGCTGGTACGGTAATAACTGCCTCCTTAATTTCTTGCCCCAAAAATTTCTCTGCATCCGCCTTAAGCTTACGCAAAATCATGGCAGAAATTTCTTGAGCAGTATAAATCTTATCTTCTATTTTTACTGCAGCCATGCCGTTTTTACCCTCGACTATCTCATATGGGTAGTCTTTTTTAAGAGCCTGTATCTCAGGCGAAGAATATTTCATTCCGATTAATCTTTTTACGCTGAATACAGTGTTTTTAGGATTAACCACCTGTTGTCTTTTGGCTGGAATACCTACGAGATTTGTTAACGGTGCAATTATAGAAGGGGTTGTGTTAGTTCCCTCAGCGTTTGGTATAACTTTTGGCTGACCGCCCTCCATGATTGACATTGCACTGTTTGTAGTGCCTAGATCTATTCCTAATATTTTTGACATTATTCCTCCTTTAATGCTTTTCCTACTTTTACTCTAGCAGGACGCAAAACTAAATTGTTTAGTATATATCCTTTTTGTACTACTGTAAGGACTTTATTCTCTGGACCTTCTATTATTTCGACCGCTTCCATTGTTTTTGCATCAAAATCTTTTTTGTCGACATCAATTTCTTTCACACCTTCTTCTTGTAAAACTCTAAGAAAATCCTTAATGGTAAGCTTTAATCCCTGATCTTCGGAGTGTACCGCCATCATTTCTAAATTATCTAGTACTGGTATCAATCTCATTAGAATTGACGCTTTAAGGAAACGTAGATCATTTTCCCTGTCCTCGAGTACTCTTTTTTGTAAGTTTTTGTAATCGGCCAAAGCGCGCTTCCAATTATTTTCTAGTTCTATGATGATTTCTGCAGTGTTATTTTCGCAAGCGCAGTTATCGTCGCATCCGCAATCATCCTCACAACCACAGTCATGCTTATTAGTATCCTTTTCTTGGCAGCAGTTTCCTCCACATGCGCAGGTGTTTTTATTTTCCTCTTTGTCTTTGTTTTTATCTTTGTTCATAATTTTCCGGAATTTAATTAAACTTACCAGGAGCCACCTAGTTCTTCAATCAGGCTTTTTGTATATCTCACGGCAGGCATTACTTTTTGGTAATTCATTCTAGCGGGACCAAGCACGCCAACGTATCCTGACCTTTTACCTACATGATATGGAGCAAAAACCACTCCGCAATCCTGTAGAAGTTCACTACCAAGTTCTCGGCCTATTAAGTACCTCACTTCGTTATGGTTATCCGATGTTTTCTCAAATATGTTTTGCACTAATTCGTGTCGGTCGAGAAGGGTAAGTACTGTACGTGTAATGTCTATATCCCAAAACTCCTTGTAATCGAGCATATTAACCGAACCCGCGTGTAACACGTACCCGTCGTCTGTTGTTGCAACCGCCAGTTCCTTGGTAATTTCAGACAACGCCAAAACAGCTTGTCGAAGCATTTTTTCAAACTCATATCTATTAGCCCACAACCGTTGTTTTAGTGCCACCTCTTGCAGAACATCAAGCTCGTCCTCCTCCATCATTTGCTCTAAGTAGAGTTTGTATGCTTCTGTTGTAGGAACTCTTCCAGATGAAGTGTGTACCATCTGTAAAAATCCTTGGTCGAGCAATCTACCCATTTCATTTCTAATTGTAGCAGGGGAGCATTTCATATTGTATTTTTCGACTATAAGGGTTGACCCAACAGGCTCAGCACTGGAGATGTATTCACTGATTATTGCTTCTAAAAGTTGTATTTGTCGGTTAGAAAGCATACTATCACTATTATAGCTAGAGTGCTAAAAGTGTCAAGAAGGTTACTTACCGAATTTTTACTTTGATTTCAAAACTTGTCTAAACGCTTCTTGAGTAATTACTACCTTGCCGAACTTCTTCATTCTTTCCTTACCCCTTTTTTGCCTCTCTAACAGCTTGTCTTTTCGTTCACGATGTCCTCCTGAAATTCCTGCCAACACATCTTTTCTTACTGCAGGCAAATCGTCACGTGCGACTATTTTGCCACCTATAGCAGCTTGTAGAGCGACCTTGTATTGTTGTCTAGGTAGAATTTCTCTCAGCTTGGAAACAAACTTCTTACCAAATTCTGTTGCGTTATCCTTGATGATTATTTGTGAAAGTGGTTCTACGAGTTCCCCTTGGACTAAAATATCTAGTCTCACCACATTTGCTTTACGATATTCCAGAAAGTCATAGTCTATGCTTGCGTACCCTGAAGATACTGTCTTTAATTCATCAAAAAAATTACTTATCAACTCAGCTAATGGAAGTTCATATTCGAATATAATAGTTTGTTCCGTAGGATATTCCATTTTTCGCATAACTCCACGACGGTCTTCACATAGTGTCAAAATGTTACCTGTATATGTTGTGGGAGATACAATATGCAAAAGGATCCAAGGTTCTTCGATGTAACTTATCTTTGTTACTTCGGGCATCTGGGAGGCTGTTTTAACGGATAGTTCTTCATTGCCGGTTAGTCTGATTTTGTACTCTACTGTTGGTGTGGTAGATATTAGCTCTAAATTGTATTCTCGCTCTAACCTCTCTTGGATAATATCCGCATGTAAAAGACCCAAAAAACCACATCTGAAACCAAATCCCAGCGCGCTTGTGCTTTCTGGTTCGAATTGTAGTGCTGCATCGGAAAGAGAAAGCTTTTCCAGTGCTTCTCGTAGGTCAGGGAATCTGTTGTTCTCTATGGGATAAATAGAAACAAATACAAATGGTTTGACATCTTTGTATCCTTCTAAAGGTTTTGCATCTACCAAATTTTCGAATGAAATGGTGTCACCGACTCTAACAGCTTTTATGTCTTTCAGTGTAGTTGAAATGTATCCTACCTCTCCCGTGTTTAGTTGATTAGCTTCTACTCGGCCTGGTTTCAAGATGCCGAAACTTTCTGGTGTGAAAGTTTCATGAGTAGCTAAACATTTAAGTTTGCGCTTTTGCTGAAAGTCTGCCTTTTCTAATTTTCCATCAACTATCCTGACCATTGCTATAACCCCAACAAAATCGTCATAGAAGGTATCGAACACTAAGGCTCTTAGTGGGGCTTCTTCCATTCCAGTAGGGTGGGGGATACGTTTTATTACTTCACCTAGTAAAGTTTCAACACCTTCACCTGTTTTTGCCGAAATTCTGAGTATCTCTTCTTTCTGGAATCCAAAGGCATGCACTAAATCTTCAGTGACCTTTTCGACATTACTGCCCGCTAAATCGATCTTGTTCAAAACTGGAATAATTGTAAGATTTGCTTCCAAAGCTTTATAAATGTTTGAAACAGTTTGAGCCTCAATGCCTTGTGACGCGTCCACAATTAAGATAGCTCCCTCACAGGCGGCAAGTGATCTTGAGACCTCATAGGCAAAATCCACATGTCCAGGGGTATCTATAAGATTGAGTCGATATGGTACACCATTGTGAGTATAGTTCATCTCAACAGCTTTGAGTTTGATTGTTATACCTTTTTCTCTCTCAAGTTCCATGCTATCTAGGGTTTGTTGCTTGAGAACGCGTTTATCTATAGTACCGGTCATCTCCAACAATCTATCTGCAAGAGTAGATTTACCATGATCTATATGTGCAATTATGCAAAAATTGCGGATATTGTCTTGATTCATATCTCGACTATTATAGCGGATGTTATGAGAAATACACCCAAATCTGAACTGAGGATAATAAATTATGGACTGCTTTCCAATATGGAATTTACATGCCAAATGAATGTAGCCAGTGATTCTGTCTTAATTAGTTCTTGAAACCCCTTGCCTTTGCAAGCACTCACTATCGCTTCTTCGTTTGAGTAACAAAGAATACTAGCATTCCAAAAGGTTTTTACTGCGTCGGCACATGTGGGACCCCAAGATGTGTTTACATGAATGGAACCCCCTTTAATAAGCTGTTTTATATTGTCGTTTAGCTCAAAACTAACAATATAACCGTTTTTAACCCACAGCCTTTTTATGAATATTGCAGATATTGTCGCTTTTCATCGAAAGATGCTTTCTCGTAGGTATCACCTATATTTTCGGCTAGTCTAAGAATCTTTTCTGCTTCTTTAACTTTGGCGGTGTAATCTAGGCTTAATGGACAAAAACGTGGGTGATTTTTAACTATTTGACTTAAAAGAGAGATACTAACAAACAGAATTTATCTGTCTATTTCTAGTTAAACCTCTATGAGAAATTAATTTTTGTTTAAGGTGAGTAAATTCAGCTTCTAAACCATTGGTATCTTTAGGGATATCGTTATTATCCAGGTAGAAAAACATGTTAGGGGTTGATGATTTAAGGTGGATGAAAGCCTTACGGGTATTTCTATGAGTGAACCACCAAGTTTTATTACCATTAGGTTTAGTGGAGTATGTTTTGTGGTTAAGGAAGTCTTTATATTTTAGTTTGTAATGGTCACTCCATTTAAGAAATATTTGTTGTTCATAGTGGTTATTAATTTGGTTAATGAATTTAACTAGTTTAAGGAGATCGTAACCTGCTTGAGAAGAAGGGTTTTGAGTGAGGAGAGTTTGGCAGCGTCTTTGGATGTGAACCAGGCATAATTGGTGAGGGGTGTTAGGGAGGTATTTTCTTACAACAGCGAGCAGGGATTGGTGTTTATCTGAGGTAATGGAATCTACTATATATCCAAGTTGAATGAGGTTTGATAGGGATATTGTGTAGTTAAGGTAGTTTTCACGGTTAACATAGAGCCAGTAGATAATATTCTTATTTTCTTTAAATACAATACAGCAGCCCGACTTACCGAAGTATGTGGCATCTACTTTAAGGTTAATATGTTTGGGGGTGTTAAGTTTAGGAGGGTTTGGAGGGAGATCAAGAAAGGAGTGGAAGTTACGGATTAAAGTTTTAGAGGAGAGATTAGTATTTTTACGAATTTTAGTTAAGGAATATGTTTTAAAACAGTTAGAACACCTAAATCTATTCTTACCCCACTTAATACAATTCAAGCCACAAGAAGTACATTTAGGATAGTTCTTTTTTTACTCCTAAGAGGATACTAGCACTATTCCCCTTCAATACAAGAAAAAACACTCTTTTCACCAACAAAAATGTCCATTAAGCCAAGGTTGAACCATTTTCATTCTGAGTAATTTAATATATAAGAAATTAAATTTAAAAGTTTTATATGGGTAGTAGAAGCAACAACCTTGGATTTAAAAAATTTGAGATTGCAGAGATGCAATAACAATCCAAAAGTTAATGCTTCTACAACCTCCAGCTGTTATAGCAAGATTAAGGAAAGTATTGCCAGCGTTGCTGACAATACGCATGAGCTTATAAACCCAGCCTTCGTGCCATACCCGTGCTCTATGGCAGCGACAGCTGCCCCGAACATGACTCCACAAACGTTCAAAAATAACATCCGTTCGCCTCCGTTGTTGCTTCTAATCTTGATTTAAGATATTTTTCAATTATACCACACTATACCCTATAGTGCAAAATGGCTTGAATATATTGTTAGCTTAAATTCCTTACTCTATAAACTTTTCAGGTTGCAAAAAATCAAACATTTCTTTAGCATGGTCTCTTCCTTCTATTCTTCTCATATTTTCTCTACTATTGTTTTGAGATAGAATATTTAGACTGCTTTCCCATAATATATTTCGATCTAGTATTGCTAACTTTCTATGGTGATTATTTGTTGTAACAAACACTTGTACTCCAATATATTCAAATTATTGGATAATTCTTTCTGATTGTTCTATCACTTTTCTTTTATGCTTTTCTGGCATTCTAGTGATTACACTTATTTTTATGTCTTTGAGTAACAACTTTTTGAAGTTAGGAATTAAATCTAGCGATTTATTAATTGTTATAAAAGGACTTTCGATAATCACTTCTTGTTTACAATTGTTCAAATCACTTTTAAATCGATCGTAAAATGTAGTTTCATCAAACAAGTTGGAATTAAGCATCTGAGTCCCCCTTAGTTGAAGTCTCGTAAAGTATTTGAA
The DNA here is from genome assembly GCA_964643995.1 of uncultured Candidatus Saccharibacteria bacterium. Classification (GTDB taxonomy): domain Bacteria; phylum Patescibacteriota; class WWE3; order UBA101185; family UBA10185; genus CAZXUJ01. The sequence goes on along the minus strand of CAZXUJ010000001.1, from coordinate 312,820 downwards.
GTTGCTCTATTTGAGCTAAAAGTGGTTCAAAATAAGATGCATCAGCCACCGGATCTTTGGGTTGCACCCCATCTATTACGGCGAGATCTACCTGATTTGATCCCTCTTGTGCTTTGTCTTGCGCACAACTGTCATATCACACTAGCAACCCAACTACTGCCGCAATCAACCAGGTTCCAACGCGTGATGCTTCTCTTACCATTTGTTTTTCTACCTATTACCTTTTGCTCCGAAGTGTGGGGATTATAACCCGGAAATAGCTATAGGTCTATTATCTAGTGCTGCCTAAATGTTGTCGGAAGTACTTGAAACTACGGTAGCTGGAATTGCCTTTTCAGGTGATCTAAGTTTGAACTTTCTCAATAGTTTGTATAGTAATTCAATCTCTACAACATTAAAGAGCTTGGTAAATACAATGTACGAAGCAGATCCAGCGAGCGCGACCAATATAGTTAGAACCAGGAGGTTAATTGTTCTTGAAGTGTCAAAAACCTGCTGGTCAAGTATCTTAAGTGGTGTATATATAAACATTCCCATAAATACTGTGGCATAACCTATTTTTATAAAAGGGACAAACAGCTCCTCGAATGTGAAGCCGTCAAGTTTTTTCGATAAGTAATAAATTAAGAGTGACATTTCTATCAGGGACGCTAGTGAATAGGATAGCGCTATAGCCCAGACCCCGAAATCCATTTTTGTGACCAGGTAAACTGCAACGAAGGTATTTATTAGTAACGATAGAACGCTTAGTTTCACAGGTGTAATGGTATCTTTTTGGGCGTAGAAAGCACGTGTACATAAATAGACAACACTTTGTGAAAATATCGAAACGCTAAAGAAGGCTAGAGTATAGGCTGTCTTTATTGTCGCTTCCCATGGGAAATTCTCAACACCGTATACTAGTCGGACTATTGGCATCCTCAATATTAGTAACAACATACTTGCTGGTAGTACCATGAAGAGTGTTTGATGTAGTGTAGTTATAAATACCTTTTTGAAACTTTTATTGTCTTGTCCGGCTAATTCTGATAGTACCGGTAAAGAAGCTGCTGCCATAGATGCGCCAAACAAGTGTACTGGAAAGAACTGTAGCTGGCTTGAAAATTTTAAAATAACTACAGATGACGTCGATACCAAAATTGCCAATGAGTTACTAATAGTGGAGATAGATTGATTAAGAACCACACTCAATATTCTGGGAGGTATTAGTTTAAAAACATGGCGAATACCTTTATTTTTTAAGTCAACTTTTAACTCAAAGTCAAAGTCTAGTTTTTTGAGAGCCGGCAGTTGAATGGCAAAATGTAGTAAAGCACCAATTATCACTCCGTACGCAGGTCCATACATCCCATACTTATCTGATAGAAAAATCACACCTAATATCATTCCTAGGTTGTAGACTACAGGTGCCATTGCTGGTGCAAGAAAAAGTTTGAAGGATTGCAGTATACATGTAGTGAAACTGCTAAGTACCAGTATTATTTGAGCTACTATCATGATTCTCATCAGATCGGCCCCTAACATAATCTGTTGCTCGCTAAATTCTCCAAGTGCTAAGCCCGCTATTATTTGTGGGGCAAATATCATAGCAATAAGGCTTATAATCGCAAAAAAGCCAAAACCTACTATTATTATTGATGATGCTGCTTCCCAAGCTTGTTTCTTACTTTTTGAGATCAGCTCAGTAAATACAGGGATAAATATAGTTGATAATGCGCCTACAACTAAAACGGAGTAAATTAGGTTTGGTATTCGATCGGCAGTATAAAATATGCCAAGTTCTTCTGACACTCCGAAGTTTGCAGTTAATAGCCTTCCTTTGACAAGACCAAGCGCAGCTGACAGCCCACTAGATACAAACAGAACAAAGGCGGCTGAAATAATTGTTGTTTGTGCTTTGCCAACTAAGTTAAGTTTACCTCGTAGTTCTTCTATTGTGAGGTTGCTAATCAGTTTTTTTATAAATTTCATAATGTGGGTTTATCCAAGAAGACCTTTGCTTTTAACGATATTATGTTATATCATACAACCGCTTATGCCAAATACTAGATCAGCTTCTAAAGCTTTGAGACAATCAAATAAAAGAAAAATACAAAACGACTTCTGGAAGAAACGTATTAAAGATGTTTTAAAATCTCTTCGAAAACAGCTTGATACAGATGAAGTTGATATTGCTATAATAAAAAAGGAAGAAAGTCTGTTATATAAGGTTGTGGATAAAGCTTCTAAGAATAATGTTATACACAAGAATAAAGCAAATAGAATAAAGGCTAAAATTTCAAAGAAAATCTCTGTCCATGAAAGACCTGCTTCAGAAAATAATCAAACCAAGACAAAGCCAAGAGCCAAGTCAAAATCAACCTCAAAGTCAAAGTCCTAATTTACTCAATTATCGTTTTATTGATACTAATTTCATTGTTACTGATCAGGACAAAATAGTTAAGTTGTTTCGGTACCCTATTATCCTTATTCAAATGGGTTTTATACTCACTATAATAGCTAATTTTATCGTAAACAACCAGCTTGATTCCGCAGAGCAGCGTGTCACAACTTTAGAGTATCAATTGCTTGAAAAAGCGAGTGTTTATGAGAAATCTCGTCAAGTCCATAAACAAATCGAAAAATATAAAGCAGTAGACTCAAGCAGGCTAGTTTTTGGCAAGAGAGCCGAGGAGCTTATTAGTCTTTTACCATCATCAGTAGATGTTATGTCCCTTGGGTTAAAACCCGGTGACTCTACAACATTTGCAATGCTTATTAAACTTGAAACCACAGATGCGCTGTCTGTTGCTCTCATAATAAATCGTTTTTTGGAAGTCACTGATGTAGAGCAAGTTATATTAAATTCTGCCTCCCTCGTAGCGTACAGAGGTTCCTACGAAGTAACCTTAGAAGTAGGTATGCGATGAAAAAAAAAGCAATGGATCGAGAGACTATTGAATCCTATATTGCTCGTGAAATTGATTCTAAACCTCAGAATCAGGCGATCATATTACTTGTATTGTTAACATTTAACTTGGCATTCTTTGGTTTTTTTGGAATTTTTAAGGGTTACAAGACTTTTTCGGAAAAACATCGGGTGTTATCTGAGTACAAGACAGTAGAATCTAACTTGCGGGCTAACATAGATGTCATAGAAAAATTTGAACCTTATATAAAAAACAATCGTGGTCTTGAATTTCTGGACACAGCTATTCCTGTATCGTCAACAAATTCTGATTTTCTCCAGGAATTGGCGAGGGTTTATTCTAGAAACGGTTTCGTTTTTGACCGCATAATCTTTGCACAACCTGACGCTTCCGGTGAGTTACTAGTTACTACAGATGTTGTTGGGCGTATGATGGATTTGCCAGATTTGCTTCAAGACCTCGAGGCTATGACACGTATTGTTAGTGTATCTAAAGTTTCCGCCACCCCTACTAAGAGCACAGACTCTTCCCAATTACGTATTAATATTGAGTTTAAAATTTCTCAGGTGATTTTATGAAGCATGTCTTGTTGATTTTTTTATTTAGTGTGCTTATACTTTTATTAGGATTTTTATTTGGATTTAAGCAGATAAAAAACCCGTATAATATTACTCAACGCACAAAAGATTTAGCTGAGCCTTTGAGTATAGATCTGGATACTGACTTTATTAGAAAAAAAAGCTTCTAGTAGGTCCTGCCTATGAACAATTCTGAACAAGCAAAAAATGGATTTAAGACTTTCTTGATTACCTTTGGTGTTTCACTATTGGTATTTGGGTTCTTCTATTACTTACTATCGGATACTTCAGCTAATGAAATAAGTATTGAAGATGAAAAGTCCAATACACTAGGTTACACAAAGACCATTGAAGAAGTAGCAGAAACTCCAAAAGTTGATGTAACTAAAGAAGTGGCTTATATCGACAATACATCTGCTACTTCAGAAGACACACCTTTCGGCAAACTCTCGAGTCAGAAGATAGATTCCCCTTCTAGAGTTGTACTTGCTGGGGCAACCTCACAAACTACTCAAAGTACCACACCTGTGCCTGAGACTGGTGACTTTACTATAACCGTAGCCTTGCTCACTTCATTATCGCTGATAGGGTTTTTTGTTTATATGCTGGTTCTAAATCCCCGAAAGTACGCACTCTCCAAATTTGAAGAAGATGCAATGCACGACCTTTAACTTCCACTAGTTCCTAGTTAACTAGTATTGCTTCAACCAACAATCTTTTAATTTTTGTACCAGCGGGTGAGCATGTCATTAGTACCAAAGTAGAGTCGTTCAAATATGCAGGCTTAATGGTCGCTAATGGTTCTACGTCTTGTGGCCTTAAGTCCTGTTTCTTTTCGACTTTGTATGTGAGTGTTCTGTTGTTATAATTGATAATTACTTCGTCTCCAGCTTCTAGATTATGTAAAGTTGAGAAGATGGTCTTGTAATTCTTTGGATTGTAAAAAAATGGCAATACAGAGTGCCCATATATAAAAGTATTTCCCACTTCACCAGGAAGGGCGGATCCAGTATAGTGTCCAAGAGCCAAATCAGGATTCAGTGTTTTTGCATTAGTTTCTACTAGTGCATCCTGAATACGCAATTTTGGTATTGTAATATAAAAATGCTCTGGGACAGTTGAATTAGTACCATCTGTAGTGGAACCGAGAACGGAGTCATTCAATTCCATGAAATCAAACTCCCTAAATCCTGTTGCATAGCCCAAAGCACTCTGTGACACAGGTTTGGAAATCTCATCTTGTGTACTAAACGAAATCAGAGGCAATACTACTTGCGTGGTAAGTAGGAAAATCGCTACAGTTGGTAAGGTATAGGGTAAGACTCTTGAGCGGATAGTAAACTTTAAGTTTAACTGTTTGCCTAAGGGATCATAAGGTTCAGCCTTTACATATTTTTTTGGAAAAAAATCAGACATTATACCTATGTTAACACTTTTTCAATCATCAATGGAATTGCGTGTTCTATATTAATTTTGCCCGTTTTTAGGGATTTATCCATTTGATAGGCTACCCTATATAGATCAAGAAGTTTATCTATGCTGAATTCTTTTGCTTGTCTAAAAGCTTTTTGAGCAACGAATGGGGCATTCTGTACTAATTCTTTAGAATCCAGTTTGGCGTATGTAATATTTCGCAATCCAAAAATAAGCATTGTAAATATATAGAAAGGTTCTTCTCCATCTGCGATTAAACTTGTGTATTCCTCATAAATCTTTTTTCTGTTTTTACTCCATAAAGCGTCCACAAATGCGAATATGTTTGAATTTGGTTCCTGTATGTTTTCCAAAACTTTTGCACGTAATTTTGCTGCATTTTTAATGAACACATTGGATCTAGAAAGCTCTTTTTTCGAATAGATTACCAAAGTAACTTCTTGAGGTACCTTCATCAATACCTCAATGTAAGCATCTAGATTTTTTCTACTTGCGTTTGAGACCTCTAAAATTATAAATGGTGGTTCGGAAAATAAATCATACGATAAAATCGTTTCGTTAAGTAATCCAGGTGTGATATCAGCTATATCAAGGTCCTTTTTTAGAGCGTTTAGGTTTTTATCCGATGTCTTAAGGTCAAGTTTAGCTTTTAGTTGTGAAATTAGTGTTCTTGATTTTGCTATGTTCTCTCCGTGTAGGATGATGATCATATGTAACTATTCACCGAATATGTATTTTTGAACATAGGCGTGAACTTGGGAGAAATCTCCAGTCTTTGGAAGTAGTACATAGGCACCGTTGTAGAGGCTTGTGTCCTCGGGGGAATACAAGAGGCCGCCTTCCTCTGCCGCACTACGATCATCAAGCACAATCGATTTAACAGAATCAAAGCTTATTTGTTGTGACAGCAAATAAAAATTTTGTATATCGCCCAACGTTAAATCCGTGTCAACGTTACCCCGATATGTATCATATAGGTTTTTTATCTTTGTAGGGTTCATTATAGTATCCAGTGAAAGTGCTTTATCTTTGATTGCCATTATTACCTTTTGTTGTCGGGCAGCTCTGGCGAAATCGGTACCTTCACCGTTATCGCCTTTTCTTGATCTAACAAATTTTAAGGCTCTTTCACCGTCCATTGTTTGTACACCCTGATCAAATTTGATTACTTCATACCTTTCGTTTAGTGGAGCATCTTCCTTTCCCTCCACGGGATAGTTGTAATCTGTAAACGAATTAGCTACCTCAACGTCGACACCGCCCAAGACATCTATGGTCTCAGTGAATAGTTTAAAGTCGACGACTGCATAATAGTGCAAAGGTAGTCCCAGAACTTCTTCAACAACCTCTTTCATGTCGTCACCACCGCCATATGCATATACTGCATTAATTTTCGTGAAAAACCCTTGGGGACTTCTCACCCATAAATCTCTAGGAAGAGATATCAAGATAACATCTTTTTCCACTCTTCCAATAGATGCTACAAGTATGGTGTCCGTAAGTACCGAAGTGACGTTTCCGATGGATCTTTTATCAGATCCCAGTAAAAGTATGTTTGTTCTGCCGTCTGTTTCCTCCAATTTGGCATTATTCATGTTAGCCACTATAGAAATCGGGTCGAAAATTGCCCTAACTTTTTGTCCAAAGACAAGGTAGGAAAAGAGCATTAATAATGAAAAACAAATTATGAACAAAGGCCATCTAGTTCTTTTTTTACTACCCTTTCTTTCGTTATTTTCTATAATACTTCTTATCTGTTCATTTTTAGAAAAGTTTACATATTTCATATATTTATTTAGCAGTTGCAATATTGTAAAAACTTTGGGCATTAAGGCTTGCCGCCCCAACCAGTACGCCGTTAAGTTCTGATATTGCATTTATTGCCGATATATTTGATTCGTTTACCGAACCTCCATACAAAAGTACAGTTTGCAAAGGTATTAGTGATCTGATTTTTTTAGTTTCCATTGCAATTTCCTCTGGGTTCTTTGGGCGGAAAACACCATCAACCGAGATGTTGCTTGGGTCTTCCCAAGTCAGCATGGCACCATCAACTAGGTACTCTCCAGCTTGGTGGGGATTAGCAAAACAGATTATTGGTTTAATGCCTGCTTCTATGCATCTTTGTGCTTTTTTTATTACCGCTTCCTTCTTTTCGGACCTTTCACTATGTCCCACGATACAGTACTGACAGTAATCCTTAAGTTGAAAGGAGGCCACATCGCCAGTGTGAGATCCCTTTTCGTTTTCGGAAATGTCCTGGCCTGCCAGAAAAATTTGTGATGTGTCTGTGAATAAGCTTAGGTGTAAAAATGATGGTGCTACAATTATTACGTTGTCTATCTGGTGATTTGCAAGTGTTTTCCAATCGGTCAACCAATGATTTACGTTTTCTCTGTTCATATGCATTTTCCAGTTAGCTACTATATATTTTTTCATGCTAATTCTTTAAGTAAATCATTAATTAGTACTGGAAGTGCTTCGATATCCTCGTGGGTATAATCATAGCCTAAAATGTTCAAACACGAAAATACTATTCCAATGTTTGAATATATGTTCTCTGAAAACGCGCATCCCACCAAACTATGCACAAGTACATTGCCACCAATTTCACCAACCTTTGAATGTTTACATCCTACAGGGCATCCAGCACAAGATGGGTTGCTAGCCTTTTCTACAGTAACTTCGTTAGTTCTACTTAAAATCTTGGTGTACAGCTCCTCGTAGCGTTCTCTATTAACTACCTCATAAACTTTTGTTCCAGTCACTACCATACCACGCACATTTTTTTTAACGAGTTTCTCTTCGAGAAGTTTCTCTGGTGTCTCAAAATAGCTGTCCAAGACAAATTTATCCAGTACCGGCTTTATAACACTTCTTTTCCCAGGTAATCCCAGGTTGTTTGGATCTACTTCTGTTGATCGAAATGTAACATTTTCGTCTGTAATATCTAATACTTGTGGTTTTTCGGATTTGTTGAGTAGCACTATTGAATCTAGTCCCGAAAACCTAATTCGACTTGATAGAGTACCTCCAACATATATATCTTCAACAACACCCTCGTGCTGAAATATGATCGAAGTTTTTGAAGCGAATGGGAAAAAACCATTTAGTGGCCCAATCGAAAATATAACTGGATCTTGATCCGCATATTCTTGTAGCAACTTTAGCCCAATCCCTAATCCTCCAATATATTTATCAAGTTCAGGCATTGCCTTAACTTCAAATGTTTCTTTCTTTAAATTTACAAAAAGTATTTTTTTTAACATTCTATTCTAGTAAATTAGCTGATTCGGTTTTTTCTTCCACTGTGAACACACCTGTTGGACAAATATCCTTGATTTTACTAACTGCCAAAGAGTCAACAGTATTATCTAGTTCAATAATGTAAGTTACGTTTCCAAACGCATTGTGGTCTTCGTTGTTTCGAAACACTCTTATGAGGGAGCCATCAAGTCCCACTTTATTCATTTGTCGTTGAACTTCTGCTACGCAAAGTTCACAACCTATACATTTCTCTGGAAAGGTGATTTTAAGAGTTTTTGCCATAATGTATTAGTTTAGAGCAGTTATTCCAGGCAAAGTGCCGTCAACGAGATACTGTAACATTGCACCTCCCCCAGTGGAGACAAAGCTGACTTCGTCCAAGAAACCAAGTTTTTCAAGAGCCTCAATTGTATTTCCGCCGCCGATAAACGTGAATGCTCCGTTTCTTGTGGCCTCTACAACTTTTGTAGCTATTGCTTTGGTTCCAATGCTAAACTCCTCCTTTTCATATGCTCCGACGGGTCCTGTCCATACAATTGTTTTTGCGTTTGAGATTTTATCATTAAAAGTGTTAATCGTGTTAGGACCAATGTCTGCAAATGTTGTAGCGTAGTCCGAAGGTAGGTGCAGGTTTGATGGGATATCCTCCTTCCAGTCTAATCCCAGACGCCCACCGACTAGTACAACATCCGCTATACTCAGCATCTTCAAAAGAGCTGGCTTTTTACTTTCAAGCTTTATGCCTCCAACCACGCATACAAAAGGGCGTTCTGGATTTTCAAGCAGTTTATTCAAATTGTTAATCTCAAGTTCAAGTCTAACTCCTGCGAAACATGGTAGTAACCTAGGTATTGACACTATTGATGCGTGTTCTCGGTGACATGTTGCAAATGAGTCATTGACATAGATGTCCGCATGACTTGCTAGCTCTTTTGCAAACGAATCATCGTTGCTTTCTTCTCGGGGATCAAAGCGGAGGTTTTCAATAAGTTCGAATTTAGCAGAGCCAAGGTGTGAGGTATACCACAGTTTCAACAAGGTAGTGCTTAGTTCTGGAACTACTTTTCCATCAGGTTTTCCTATGTGTCCGCATATTATTGGATACCCACCCTTTTCTAGCACATATTTAATCGTTCCTAAACTTTGTATGAGTCTGTATTCATTTGTAATTATGTTGTTTTTAATTGGTACATCTAGGTCTGATCTAATCAATACTTTAGTTCCAGCAGTGATATTAGCTTGATCAAGAGTTTTCATATAACCCTATTTTACATTGTTTTAGTTATTATCAGAAGGCATACTGAGTGTACAATGTATACAGGGATCTAGGTGAGGAGAGAAACCATGTTAGTTATATTAGTAGTGATTGCATTTGTAGTCGGATCGGTCGTATGGTGGGTAGAAGACAATCTGAAACTTGAAAATCAGGAAATCGAGAGAGATTGGTAAAAAACAAAAAAAAACCTAGATCCCCCTCTCCTTCTTCTTAAATTCAAGGTAAAAAGATGTTAATATACCTGCTATGGCTACACTACAAGAACTAAGGAATGTAAGATTGGAAAAATTAAAAAAACTTCAAGAACTTGGTGTTAATCCATATCCCGCAAGAACCGCAAAAACTTTGAATAATGCTGAGGTTATAAAGGACTTCGAAAAACTGGAGACTACAGTTGTTAGCGTAGCTGGTCGTATAAGTTCTATGCGAAGCCACGGTAAAATAAGCTTTTTTGATTTGAAGGATGCTAGTGGTGTTGTTCAGCTTTATTTGAAGGCAGAGAATCTTAGCTCTTCTGATTATTCCCAAGGAAGACTTAGTTATGACGAGTTATATCTTTTTGATATGGGGGATTTTGTAGAAGTCTCTGGAAAGGTTGTTAAAACTAAAGCTGGAGAAATCTCGGTAGAAGCTGATTATATACGCCTGTTAACCAAAGCTTTACGTCCTCTTCCTGACAAACATGATGGTTTGCAAGACCGTGAGATTAGGATGAGACGCCGATACCTTGATACCAATGTAAATGACGACGTTTACCAGCGATTTATTAGACGCGCAAAATTTTGGGAAGCACACAGACAATTTTTTAAGCAGCGGGGTTTTTATGAGATCAATATCCCTGTGTTAGAACAAATTCCTGGTGGTGCCGATGCAAATCCCTTTGTTACTCATATGGATTCTATTGATCAGGACTTTTTCTTGAGGATTTCTCATGAGCTTTATCTGAAAAGGCTGATAGGTGGTGGTTACGAGAAAGTTTACGAGATTGGCCCACGTTTTAGAAATGAAGGGCTTTCTGATGAGCATTTGCCTGAGCATATGGCTATGGAGTTTTATTGGGCGTATGCCAGCTGGGAAGAGGGAATGACCTTTATTCAAGATTTGTTTAATTGTGTTTTAGATTATGTGTATGAGGGTAAGAAAAAATTTCATATCAGAGGTTTTGACATTGAATTCAAAGACAAGTGGGAAGTAATAGATTTTAAAGATATCATGCTCAAGAGATTTGGGATTGATATTTATGCTGCTACTTTGGAAGAAGTTCAAAAGGCTGGAAGAAAAGCTGGTCTTGATGAAGAATCGGTAGCAAACGTGCACAGAGGTGTAGATAATCTTTGGAAAATTTTGAGAAAAGAAATTGCTGGTCCAGCGTTTTTAATAAATCATCCTAAATATATTTCTCCGCTTGCGAAATCAAAAGCGGAAAATCCCAATATTACTGAACGATTTCAACCGATAATCGCTGGTTCCGAACTTGGTAATGGTTGGTCTGAGTTAAACGATCCTATCGACCAGCTGGAGCGTTTTCAGGAGCAACAGAACTTGCGTGAGGCCGGTGATGATGAGGCGCAGTGGTTGGACATAGATTACGTAGAAATGCTCGAATACGGGATGCCACCAACATTTGGTTATGGCCACAGTGAAAGAGTTTTTTGGTTTTTAGAGGATGTCACCGCTCGTGAGGGTGTACCATTTCCGCAGTTGAAGCATCACATTGATGATACTACCAAGGAAATTTATGGTCTCGAGGATATCTCTTTGACTGGTGCAACTGCTAAATCGTCTGGCGAAAGTATCTCTGCCAGCGTTGATGGGTTGCCCACCCGGGAACAAGCACATGATTTGTTAGAAAAGTATGTTGGGGACGAGTATCAAAAACTCCATGCAAAAATGGTTGCCGCAGCTATGGAAGCTTATGCAAAAGAACTAGGTGAAGATGCAGATCTTTGGTATGTGACAGGTTTATTACATGATCTGGATTACCATTTACATCCTGACGAGCACCCTAGCAAATCTCTAGTATGGTTTAAGGACTGGGGTTATCCAGAACAACTTATTCACGCTGTTGCGGCACATGCTCATGACAGACTTGGGACTGCGCCAGCAACCAGACTAGCTTCTGCACTTTGTGCTGTTGATGAAATGTCCGGATTTTTGTATGCCTACTCCCTAATGCGTCCCGAAGGCTTTGAGGGGATGCAAGCCAGTTCTATTAAAAAGAAATTTAAGGATAAGTCATTTGCTGCAAAAATTAGTCGTGAAGATATTGAATATGGTTTAGGTAAGTTTGAGAAAGATTTTACCGAACACGTTCAGTTGTTGATTAATGTGTTTAACGGGATGTCTGAGTTGAAGAAATAATCCAAACAATTTTTGCAATTGCTTCTTCTATGTTTTCGCAGTCAGTTATCAATCCACCCGAGGCAGTTTTGTGTCCTCCACCTTTATCAAGCTTGTTAGCGATTTCTGAGACATCGAAATTGTAGTTAATTGATCTAAATGAAACTGTATATTTTTTATTGTGTTTTTCCTCTTTTTCAGAGATAAAGAAAGCAAAATCATAGTCTTTTATGTTTATAAGCTCCGAAATCCCATTTCCGAACTTTTTATTACTTTCTTCTAGTTTATAGGTTTTCAGGTCCTCCATTGTGCAATACGAGAAGACGTATTTTTTTTCTTTATTCACTTCTAAATTTTTGTATATTATTTTTTTGAAAATCTTTTGTTCAACATTTTCCTTTTTCATCTCACCAATTTGTGCTGACACATTGAATCCCCCATCAAATATTTCACCAAGGTATGTAAAGTCTCGAGCTGAAGTATCCGCGTTCTTAAATATTCCTGTATCTGTGAGAATCCCATATGTGATGTAAGGGAACATATCATTTGTAAGTAGTTTCTCGTCCCTTAGTAGTTCATAAAGCATTGCGCAGGTGGAAGAGATGTTTTGATGTACTAGATTCATATCTCCCCAATTTGTGTTTCCACCGTGATGGTCAATTACTATCTTTTTAAGGTTTTCAGGAAGTTTAAAACTTTCTACTCTGGAAAGTAACCGTTCCTCGCTTATATCCGGAATTAGCGCAAGATCGAAATGACTAAAATCTACGTTTGCGTAATCTGCCCGTTCTATGATCATGGACGTATCGAGTATTTCCTTTATGTAGTCTGGGATGTTATCTGTGGAAAATACATTCCATTTTTTCCCAAAACCTTTTCCAAGAAGGTACAGGGTTATTGCTGACCCTACGCTGTCTCCATCAGGACTGAGGTGGATCGGGATAAACACGTTATTTGAATTTTTTAGTATTTGGATAGTTTCTTTAAATATTTTTGCATTTGAGTTACCCATCATGTTGTTATTATCGCACGATATGCCGTGTATTTTTACACGGATGAGCAACTGACCCGTGAAAGGGATATATCACCTCGCGCTGTAGATATGTCTGCTGGCGCAACCTGTCCAGAGCTTTTAGATGCATCAGAATATCAAGAAGTCATTTTTTAGCTTGGATTTTCAATCAATCAGCTTGACAAACTGCATTAAATCTCATTTAATGAATCTAATTGAAAAAGCTTCGAGGTGAGCTTTCCACTCACTTAGCTACTTGGAGGAAATGCCAAGTCGGGAATGCCCGTCATAGCTGCAAATTAAGTAAACAGAAGGCTGGCACCTTCAATACTATACTGATTTATAATCTTAAGTATTGAGCCTCTAGGGCTAAACCTTGGGCTCAACATTAGCAAATCCCAATTTTTACCCGCAGTTATAAAATTCAAAAGGATTAAGAAAATGTTGGACATTAAATTCATCAGGGAAAATCCTGAAATAGTTAAAAAAGCGATTGTTGACAAACAGTTATCTGGAACGGTTGATATTGACAAACTGCTTGAAGTAGACAAAACCTATCGTGAGTTGTTGACACGTGTTGAGGAACATCGTGCTTTAAGAAACCAATTGTCTGACAATATTTCTAAAGTTACGCCAACTGAACGTGCAAATCTAATCAGGCAGGCTACCGAAGTTAAAGAAGAGCTGAAGGTAATGGAGGTCGAACTAAGCGAGTTACGTGCCACTGTTGATCAGTTATTACTTTGGGTTCCTAATGTTCCCGCCGTTGATGTGCCGATCGGGGTTGATGAAAGCGGTAACAAGGTTGTTAAGGTGGTTGGAGTCATACCAGAGTATACTTTCACTCCTAAAGATCATTTGGACTTAGCTTTGGATTTGGATATTGTCGATACCGAGAGAGGTGTGAAAATTGGTGGGTTTAGAAATTACTTTCTCAAAAATGAAGGTGCGCTACTGGAACAAGCTATTTTGCGTTTCGCACAAGATTATATGATGTCTCAAGGCTTTGATCTTCTTACAGTTCCTTGGATGGTGCGCCCAGAATATTTTACAGGGACAGGTTATTTTCCATGGGGTGAAGAGGACCACTATAAAACCCAGGATGGCCTTAATCTTATTGGAACTGCTGAGGTGTCTCTTACTTCGTACTATGCTGATGAAGTTTTAGATGAGAAGGAGTTACCTAAAAAGTTAGTAGGTATAAGCCCCTGTTACAGGCGTGAGATAGGAAGTCATGGAAAAGATACTAAAGGTATCTTTCGAGTCCATCAGTTTACCAAGGTTGAGCAGGTGGTACTTTTACCAGAGGGAGAAGATATTTCACGAGAGTGGCATGACAAAATGTTGGGCTATGCAGAAAGTGTACTTACACATCTTGGTCTCACATATCAGGTCTTATTGATGTGCACTGGAGATATGGGTGCAGGGCAACGTAAAAAATATGATGTTGAGACATGGTTTCCCTCACAAGGAAAGTTTAGAGAAACTCATTCTGATTCTTACTTTTTAGACTTTCAGGCACGTAGACTTAACATGCGTTATAAAACAGCCGATGGAGAGTTGAAGTTTGTAAGTACCATTAACAACACCGTCGCCGCAACGCCAAGGCTTTTAGCTGCTGTATTGGAGAACTATCAGCAGGAGGATGGCTCGATTGTAGTGCCAGAAGTGTTACATAAGTACATGAATGGTGTGACAGTAATACGAAAGAAAAAGTGGTAGAACCAAACAAATTATGTCCGTCTTTGATGGTATAACACTACCAAATGTTGTTTATAAGGCTAAGTCTAAGTACAACGACAGCATCGAGGTTGTTGATCATGCTGGCACTAGAAAACTTGTTGTTAATCACCACACACAGTCAATAAACGCTGATTCCCCACTCGCGGAAAAAATGGTTTGGGGACGAACTGTTAAGCTGTTGAAAGAGGAAGAGCCTGATTTACAAACCATCTTAGTTTTGGGTATGGGTGGTGGAACTATGCAACACATGCTAGCTAAGGAGTTTTCGGGTGTAGTTATTGTGAGTGTCGATATCGACGATGTCATTGTTGAAATTGCCAAAAAGTTTTTTAGTGTTTCTAGTATCCCTAATCATTTCATAATTGCGGATGACGCTTGCAGGGTAATAATCGAGCCAGATAAGTTTAATCTCAAACATAATTCATTTCAAGTAGTTGTGGTAGATATATTTATTGGTGATGAATACCCAGACTTAGGCAAGTCCGGAAATTTTTTGGCACATATTGCCAAAATGGTGGTTCAGGGGGGTTTGGTTATTGTAAACAGAGTATATTTAGAGGATCATCAGGAAGACGTACACAATTTTATAGATAGTTTGGAATTTTACCTGAAGGATATTAAAACCATTATCGTGCCTGGGAAGACTAATTCTGATAACATGTTAATCTACGGGAGAACATAATGATTTGGTATCAAGCTTTAGTTTTAGGTATAGTTCAAGGGTTGACTGAGTTTTTGCCCATTTCCTCTTCTGGGCACCTCGTCATATTGCCATTTGTCTTTGGTTGGAACAACCAACCTCTCGTTTTTGATTTGATTCTGCATTTGGGAACAGCTGTTGCACTAATTACCTACTTTAGAAATGACATTAAAAAAATTGCACAATCTTTGATATCCGAAATAAACAATGAAAAAAAGAAAGCTGATAAATATTCTTATGAGAGTAAATTAGGCTTGTTTATCATTTTGGGTTCGGTACCAGCTGCTTTAATAGGTTATTTCTTGGAAGATTTCATAGAGTCTGCTTTTAGAGGTGTTGGTACAACAGCTATACTGTTGTTTCTCGGAAGTATGCTAATGTTATATGCAGAATTTAAGTATTCGAAACGTGAGTTTCATTCGGATCTTACGGGAAAAAAATCACTCCTAATTGGTCTTTTCCAGACTTTGGCTTTGTTTCCTGGATTTTCACGGTCAGGTTCCACTATATCTGGTGGCATGCTTTTGGGTTTACATCGAGAGTATGCGGCTCGTTTCTCATTCTTGTTGTCTATCCCAATAGTATTAGGTGCTGCTTCATTTAAAGTAATTAGTGCTTCCAATGCTGAGTTAGCTGAGGTAGGTTTGGTACCACTTATTTTAGGTTTTACGGCCAGCTTCATAGTTGGTTATATGGCGCTAGATGTTCTGCTGAAGTTTCTCAAGACAAGATCCTTGTATGCCTTTATAGTGTATAGATTATTACTAGTAGTGTTTTTGACTCTTTTTTCTCTGAACTTAGTATAAATAGGTGATACAATCAGGTGGCAATGTTTGGTAAACTATTTGATTCCAACGAAAAACAACTTAAAAAACTTACTTCGCTTGTTGATAAAGTGAATTCATTAGAGTCGAAATTTAGCGGTTGGTCGCAAGAGGCTATCAAGGATCAAACTAATGAATGGCGAGCCTTGTTGCAAAAGGAACAACCCACAAGTCAGGGAGATTATCTCAATGACATACTTCCAGAAGCCTTTGCCCTAGTTCGCGAAAGCGCCAAACGAACCCTCAGACAACGCCATTATGATGTTCAACTAATGGCGGGAATAGTTCTTCATCAAGGTAAAATTGCCGAACAAAAGACTGGTGAAGGAAAAACACTTACAGCAACCTTGCCGTTGTATCTTAACTCTTTAACTGGTCGTGGTGCGCATCTAGTTACTCCAAATGATTATTTATCTAGACATGGTGCAGGTTTATTGGGTAGTGTATACAATTACTTGGGTGTGAGTGTTGGAGTTGTGATGGAGGATAGAGCATTCATATACGATAGTAGCTTTGAAAGTTCTGAGTTTAAAGATCAGTATTCTAAAAATCTACGTGAAGTTACCAGACAGCAAGCATATAAATGCGATGTTGTTTATGGTACTAATCATCAGTTTGGTTTTGATTATCTTCGAGACAATATGGCCTTTTCACTTGAGGAAATGGTTCAGACCAATCCCATTGGTGAGTGGGGAGTTCACAATTTTGCAATCGTCGATGAAGCTGATTCGATTTTGATTGATGTTGCTCGCACACCTTTGATTATTTCTACGAGTGGTGCGCAGGCTACTGCACGCTATCATGATGCTAACCGCATTGTAAAACAGCTCGTAAAAGGCACTGACTTTGAGGTTGAAGAAAAGTTTCGAAATGTAACACTGACTGATCTAGGTGTACGCCGTGTGGAGAAAATGTTAGGTGCTAGAAATATATATGAAGAAGACTTTGAGATTGTCCATCTTATTGAACAATCACTTACAGCATACGCTTTATATGAGAAAGATCGTGATTATGTGGTGAAGGATGGAAAAGTTGTTATTGTGGATCAATTTACGGGTCGATTATTGCCAAGTAATAGATTTTCACAGGGGTTACATCAGGCAATCGAAGCTAAAGAAAATGTAGATATCCAGCAGGAGAATAGAACACGTGCAGAAATCTCGTATCAAAATTATTTTAGAATGTACAATAAACTTTCTGGTATGACAGGTACTGCCGTCACAGAAGCTGAGGAACTATATAAAATATACAAACTAGATGTTGTAGTTTTGCCAACGAATAATCCAGTGGTTAGAAAAGATTTTAATGATGTGGTTTATAAAACAGAAGGTGGTAAGTTCAAGGCTGTGGCTGATGAAATTGTTGAACGAAACAAAGTCGGACAGCCGGTGTTAGTTGGCACAACCTCCGTTGAAAAAAGTGAAATTTTACATTCATTGTTGGAGCGTCGAAAAGTTCCACATCGTATCTTAAATGCTAAAAATCATGAAGAGGAGGCTTTGATAATTGCCCAGGCGGGACGAAAAGGTGCGGTCACAATTTCTACTAATATGGCTGGGCGTGGTGTAGACATTATCTTAGGAGGTGACCCTCCTGACACTACTGAGCAAGCGGAGGTTAAGTCAGTAGGAGGCTTACATGTCATTGGTACTGAAAGGCATGAGTCTCGACGCATAGACAACCAGTTAAGAGGGCGTTCCGGTCGTCAAGGTGATCCTGGTTCCTCGAGATTTTATATATCTCTTCAGGATGATCTTATGAGAGTTTTTGGTGGTGCACAGGTTGAAAGTATCATGAATCGTATGGGCCTTGATGATTCGACTCCTCTTGAAGCAAGTTTAGTTAGCAAGGCAATAGAGAATGCTCAGAAGAAAGTCGAAGGGCTAAATTTTGATCGCCGAAAACAGATAGTAGAGATGGATGATGTTATGAATGTTCATCGAGAGGTAATTTACAAGTTGCGCCGACGTGTTTTAGATATGTCCGCAGGAAACGATTCTCACAAAGAATGGTTTTACAACAAACTTGTTGCAAACTCGAAGGAAGACGAATTAACCAAAGTTTGGGAAAAGTTTGAGAAGGATCTTGGTGATAAGCATTGGACATTCATAGTTGGGCAAATGGCGCTTCCGGTTATTGATGTACTTTGGATGGAGCATCTGGTTGATATGTCACATTTGCGCGACGGAATTGGTCTGCGTGGATATGCCCAAAAAGACCCTGTTGTTGAGTATAAAAGAGAGGGCCATGAGCGCTTCGATGTTTTGATAGGTCAATTGTATGGAATGATTGTTGAGAGAATTACTAGAATTGAAAATGTAAATGCTGTACCCTCAGGCCCTGTTCGACCACAGCCTGAAAAACTCGACTTTCAGCACGGCGAGATTGAAACTGGCGTATCGGAGGAAAAGAAAATCGGGTTGAAAGATAACCTCGGAAGAAAAATCAAAATAGAAAAAGTTACAGCGGGCTCTGATATGGTTGGACGAAATGATCCTTGTCCATGTGGTAGCAGCTTGAAATATAAAAAGTGTGGCTTAATAAATTCCCCTGCACACAGAAAAGGTTAATTTCCCGTGTTTAAGATTGCAAGCCCTTCGGCCCACTGGCCCGCCTTGTAATGCTGTAGTACCATGCGTATCCTTACTGTAATCAAAATCAGGATCTTCTTTTTGTAATTGTGCAATTATTTCCTGTCTAACCTCGTTAGTTATTGTAATCCTTAAGCCTTCCATATCAATCTTCTCAGATGTCCCGAGCAATTCAACTTTTGGTACAGGTATTTTTCTTGTATTTATACCTTCTACATCCACTGGCTTAAAGTCTATAACTTCTCTGTAAAAAGGTATTACACCTTTATCTCTATATTCATTCAGCAGTTGCTCTCTTTCTCTATATGCCTCCATTATTGCTTCATCTGCAAGTCTTTGTTGCTCAGCCTGCCTCTGTCTTTTCAGCTGGTCTATTTCGTAATTGTCCTCTGCCATACCCATGTTGTTTTCAGGTGTATCTCCATAGGTAAATTCAACGTCATATCCCGGTTCTAGCGTACTTGTAGTATTGAAATCAAACTGTCCAGGTATATATTGTGGTGATTGTACTGTTCTTGATTGAACTGGTGTTGTTGCTTGAGCTTCTCTAGAGTTTCCTACTGTTATGCTATCCGCTAAATTCGTTAATGCATCTGCTTGCGCTGTTATGTTTGTTGGCTGCGTTGCAGGTGGTGTTTGGGTACGAGGTGCTGTAGTTTGTGTGTTTCGGTTTTTACTACTTCTCCACCTTTTTTTACCTCCGAACATCCAGCGGCCTGCCACTGCTAGCCCCAAATAAGTCAACGGCGCCTCCTTAAAAGCTTGTAGAGCTCCTTCAGCAACGCTATCCTCTGGCATTTCCGCGCTCTCAGTTGTACCTTCTAGCTCTGACAGTTTTTCTAGAAACTCAGGTTCATTTTCTATTATTCCACGAACTCTATAATATGCATTTGCTAGAGTTTCTATGCCTCCTATATCTTGATACGTGTCTTCAATTTTTTCTGTAAGCTCTTCGATTCGTTCGGCAACTGGACCTATTAGCCCCTCCATGTCCCCTATTTTGTCGCCTAAATCTTCTACTCTATCAAGCATGTCTGCAACTGGATCCCTGGATCCAGTTATAGCCCTTATAGATTCCATAAGCGCTTGCGTTTTAGCATCTGCTTCAGTCAGCGTTTGTCCCATAATTTCGGCTTCTAGTGCCGCTTCAGTCATTGGAATATCCGTAAGCGCTGTATTTTCGACTATCGTAGTAATGGACTCAGTCACTGGTTCTAAAGTCACATCTGTAGCTTCAACATGAGATAAGCCGGTTTCAAGTAGGGTATGAATATTAGTTGGAATACCTATGTGTTCACCAGCTCTTACCCAATGAAACATTCTATATAATTTTTGAAATGCTTCCCGATCTCCACCTTTAGCTTTTTCTACTAGACTCAAAATTGCCTCTTTATCGAACTGTCCGGTTGTTTCGTCCAAACCAAGCTCGTTCGCAAATTGTAACCACTGCTCATCTCCAGCAGATTTTGCCATGGCTATAGCATCGAGAAAAAACCCGTCATCTTGATTCTCAAATACCATAGCTCCCCACACATCCGCAGAACTCTCATCCCAAATGTTTATTCCTTCTCCATTGCTTTGCAGACTCGTAAGTAGCTCTTGTCCGACTGTTGAGCCTGATGGTACTTCCACATCCAGCGTCTCTATATCTATGGCTCTGACGTTTTCAGCCACAAGCCTTGCACTACCAAGTGTTTCCTCTACACCTTTTATGGCACGGATATAACTCGTAAGTTTTATTACTTGCTCGAGTCCCTTACGTGCTTCCTCTCGCTGTCTCAGGGCGTTAACCAATTGTGTGCCATATTCTCTGAATTTTCCTAGATAGACTGCTAGTTGCTCAGTAGTATCTTTTAGGGATTCTGCCGCATATTCAAATTTGGCGCCCACAAATTCGATGCCTTTTTCTATAGTTTCCTCGATATTTTCACCAATTACACTTTCAGCTAAAGCCACACCTATCGCACCCTTAAATGCTGATTTTGCAGCAGAAATACCTGCAAGCATACCTGTAGTGGCAAGTTTTTCCTTAGTTCCGAACTCAGCTTTTGCTGCTTCTAGTGTTGCTTCAAGTAAAGAGGGGTCATTTTCACCTTTAATTGCACATGCCTGTAAGAACAGCTCCTTTTTTACATCTCGCATTCCTTCCATAGTGCTAGATGAGTGTCCAGCCAGCCGTCCCTGTACAGCCATGCGCTGGATCAATATGTCTAGCTGGCTCTTTTCGTTAGGATTTTCTGGTGGAGTGTCTGCTTGCGTCAATATTTCGGAAATTTTTCTACCATCTGTAGTTTCGAGATAGGCTTTACCTTGCTCATCGGCTTTTATCCCTATACCTAGTGCTAGTAACTGCTCATCAATCATTTTTTCTCTTTCCTCGGTTTTGAAAGTTTTTTCGACTGCCCACTTCTCAGGAGCATTGAGAAGTGTAAGTGCCCGGTTAATCTTGCCACCTTTCTCAGCCCTACGTTTTTGTTTCATGACATACCTTTCATGGATTTTTGCAACGCTAGACTCCCCGAGCTCTTCAGGATCAAGTATGTCTTTGCCCTCAAATTGTAGAGATACTCCGACCCTGACTCCTGTGGCTAATCCACCAGCAAGACCTGCAAGTGCCGGTCCACCTATAATTCCTGCAGCAGCACCCTTAACAGCCATTTTAGTACCCATACCTATCACTACAGGTGCCGCTTCTTTTGTTATAGTTCGTACAAGCCCTATGAGTTTTTGCCCACGTGTAAGCTCTGTTGGTGCTATCTGTTCTACAACCTGTTCTGTAGGAACTTCATCTTCAGCTGAAATATCCTGTGATTCTAGTGTTGGATCTTCAAAACTGTCATAGGATGGAGTCTATGGCTGGTTTGCCAATACTATCAATTCGTCTAAATTTCCTTCAAGTTTATTTATCAATGCTTGATCGTCTGTTGGGTCATACTCGAAAACTGCCTCTGTTTCCGAGTCCGCATCTTGAAAATGCCATCCCATAACCATGTAAATATTTGCTACGGTATCTGGAGACGTTCGTGTCAACATATCTCCCTCCTCTGGTCCCACTGTTGAGAGAGCTGTGTCGAAACTTATTGTAGTTGCATATGAAGCGTCCTGTGGCCATACAATTTCGAATGCTGGGTTTTCCTCTCTAGCGTTTTCTGCATACGTCGTTTGAAGGTTTAAAGCATCTTCGTCAGTCTTCCAGGTGTTGTGCATAAGTAAATATTACGTGCCTATAAACAAACTTTCAATGCTATTATTTAAATATGTTTACCCAACAGGATATTTCAGACACAACTATCATTTTTGATTTTGATGGAACTTTGGCTAATACACTCTATAAAATTGTTGAAATTATAAATCGTGATCCTGCAAGATATAAAATAGACGGTGTCAACCCTCTCGAAATTGAGAAACTTAGAAACCTCTCAATCTCTTATTTATTGAAGGAATTCAATGTACATACATTTCGAGTCCCTGCCTTTCTTAAGCAACTACAAAGTGATTTAAACAAGGAACTCTCCAGTGTCTCTTCTTTTGATGGAGTCCCTGAAGTTTTGCAGAGCCTGAAAAAACATGGGTATAGACTAGGTATCCTCACGGGTAATTCAGTTGATAATGTAAATGATTTTCTATCAATACATAAAGTTGACGTGTTTGAATTCGTGCGATCTGAACGTTCTTTGTTTGGTAAGCATCGTAGTCTAAACAAGATAATGAAGTCATCAGGAATGACTCCGTCTAAAACATTCTATGTTGGTGATGAGGTGCGTGATATTGACGCCGCAAAAAAAAGCAACATACACTCCATAGCCGTAACTTGGGGGTACAATTCAGAGGAGTTGTTAAAAAAGCATGAACCCGACTATTTAGTGCATACTCCAAAGAGTATTTTAGAGATATTTGAAGTATAAAATGTTAGGATTCTACTTAGCCTTTTATGTCAGATAAAGTTACTGAAAAAAGTTTTATAATAGAAATATTAGAAACCTTTATAACCTCATTTGTTGTTTTACTTATGATCTACTGGTGGGTAGCTTTACCTGAGGTTGTCCTAGGTGCCAGTATGGAACCTACTATATATGGGGGAGAGCGCATACTTGTAGAACGTATAACAAGTCACTTTAAAAACTACGAAAGAGGTGATATAGTCGTTTTACATCCACCCGAAAACGATGGTGTTGACTACGTTAAACGTGTTGTTGGTGTTCCCGGTGACGTGATAAAGGTTCTTAACTGCGATGTATATATATCAAAGGATGGAGAGAAATTTAAGTTAGAAGAGCCTTATTTGTACAATGGTACCTGTACGTCTGAGGGGCCAATGTTGCAAGAGGGTCGTTCCATGCAGCTTGAGGATGATGAATACATAGTGTTAGGTGATAATCGCACTCGTTCTGCAGATTCTCGTTTATTTGGGGTAATTACTGAGGATAGGATTTTGGGAAAAGTGGTTCTTAAATTTTGGCCAATAAAAGAAGCCAAGATTTTTTGAACTAATTAAATAGCAAGTTGTAAAGCCGAAATTGTTGACACATGGTATTTGCTATGTTACCCTTTCGCTTGCCTATAAAATGGTGACTGGTAGTAGATTCTTGCGGGCTATGCCCAAAGTTTAGAGTTATTTAATGAGACACGATTTTTCTAAAAGAAAAAAATTACAAGACCTGCCAAATTTAATAAACGTCCAGCATGAATCCTATGAATGGTTGAAAGCCGAGGGGATAACAGAAGTGCTGGATGAACTCGGTACTGTAGAGGATCAAACCGGTCGTGGCTGGATACTTACTCTCTCTGATCCTACATTTGATAAAGAAAATTTGACTATTGATGACGCACTATATAAAGGTAGAACATATGACGCCCCTTGGTATGTAAAGGCTAAACTTGAGGATCCTATTAACAAAAAATCCAAAGAACAATCTATTTATATGGGAGATATCCCGTTAATGACTCCGAGTGGAACCTTTGTTGTTAATGGTATTGAGCGCATAGTTATAAACCAGCTCAGAAGAGCTGAAGGTGTTTTGTTTATTAGAGATGTTCACGCAAGTACTGGTAAATATTTAGGGGGCGCTAAAATTCTTCCTAAGAATGGCGTTTGGCTTGAACTTGACACATCTAAATCAGGTGTTATCAGTGTAAAGATTGACCGAAGAAGAAAAATGCCTGTTTCTGTATTGTTAAGAATATTTGGCTTAGAAACTGATGAAGCTATTCGTGAAACATTTAAAGAAGTTGACACAAACCCAGAAATACACTACATAGATAATACTTTAGCAAAAGATCCATCTTCCTCATATAACGAAGCTGTTCTTGAAGTCTATAAAAAGCTTAGGCCCGGCGAACCTTTAATACTTGAAAATGCACGCGGCCTTTCCAATACAATATTTTTTAATAAACGAAGATATTCACTTGGCAAGGTTGGTAGATTTAAACTTAATCAAACCTTGGACCTTAATCTTCCTTTAGAGTCGGACTATTACCTATTACAACTAGAAGACCTAATTAACATCGTAAAAAGAGTTATAAAAATCAACAATGAAGAAGCTGAGCCAAACGATGTTGACCATCTAGCAAATAGACGTGTAAGAAGTATTGGTGAATTGCTACAAGACGAGGTTAGAATTGGCTTTTTAAGAATGGAAAGAAATATAAAAGAGCGAATGAGTTTACAACCTAGAGACGAATTACCTGAACCATCAGTTTTGATTTCAGCTCGTACGGTTGCATCTTCAATTCATAGCTTTTTTGCAACAGGTCAGTTATCTCAGCATCATGATCAGCAAAATCCCATGACTGCTATTGACCACTTAAGAAGATTATCAGTTTTAGGACCGGGTGGTCTAACAAGAGAACGTGCCAGCATGTCTGTTCGTGACGTTCACTATTCTTCATTCGGGAAG
This sequence comes from uncultured Candidatus Saccharibacteria bacterium, assembly GCA_964643995.1. Taxonomy (GTDB): domain Bacteria; phylum Patescibacteriota; class WWE3; order UBA101185; family UBA10185; genus CAZXUJ01. The sequence goes on along the minus strand of CAZXUJ010000001.1, from coordinate 288,249 downwards.
ATTTGTCCAGTTCGAACTCCTGAAGGTCCAAACGTTGGTCTTATAAATTATTTAGCGACTTATGCAAAAGTAAATGAATACGGTTTCTTGGAGACACCTTATAGAAAGATTGTAAAACACACAGATGGAAGAATGAAAGTTGCAGATGAAGTAGTGTATCTTGCTGCTTACGATGAGGACAAAGTGTTTATTACTGACAGTTCTATTAGCCACGACAAGGATGGTTATTTGACTCAGAAACAAGTTCCGCTACGCAAAGGCGGACATTTTATCTTAGGGGATGTCTCTGTCGCACAATATATGGAATTAATACCAAGTCAGACTGTAGGTATTGCGGCCGGTATGATCCCTTTCTTACCAAATGATGACATTTCCCGAGCTTTAATGGGTACCCAGCAAATGTCTCAGGCAGTGCCTTTAATCAAAGCTCAGGCTCCCATTGTTGCTTCAGGTATTGAGCGTGCCATTGCCGTAAATGCGGGGGTGGTATCTTTAGCGACTAGCGATGGTGAAGTTACATATGCGGACGCCGAAAGAGTTAGAGTTAAGTATAAGGGTGAGAAGAAAGACACTGAATATTTAGTAAAGAAGTTTGTACGATCAAATCAATACACAAGTATAAATGAAAATGTACGAGTGTCCACTGGCCAAAAAGTAAAGAAGGGTGATGTTTTGTTAGAGGGACCTGCTTCTGATGCTGGCGAATTAGCAATAGGAACCAATGTTAAAGTTGCTTACATGATTTACGAAGGCTATGAATATGAAGACGGTATTATTGTCTCTGACAGATTAGTAAAAAATGACACTTTAACCTCGATTCATATTACTAATTATAAAGTCTCAGTACTGGAAACTAAGTTAGGTCCAGAGGAAATAACAGCAGATATACCTAACGTTTCTGAGGAAGTACTGAGAAATCTTGATGAGACTGGCATAGCAGTAATAGGTTCAGAAGTAAAAGGTGGCGATATATTGGTTGGAAAAGTCGCACCAAAAGGTGAGGTCGAGCTCTCTGCAGAAGAAAGATTGTTAAGAGCTATATTTGGTGAAAAAGCCAAAGAAGTACGAGACAACTCGCTTGTAGTACCTCATGGTAAACACGGTACCGTAATTGGAGTTAAAAGAGTAACCAGAAAAGATAACAACAATTTGCCTACAGGTACTCTGGAAGAAATTACAGTATATGTAGCTTCACGTAAAAAAGTACAAGTAGGTGATAAGTTATCAGGACGTCATGGTAACAAAGGTGTTATTTCGGCCATTATATCCGAAGTTGATATGCCTCATCTTGAGGATGGTACACCAGTTGATGTAATTTTTTCATCTGAAGCCGTTTTGAAACGTATGAACGTTGGCCAAATTCTGGAGTCTCCTTTAGGAATGGCTGGCGATATTCTAGGTAAAAAATACATTGTTCCTAACTTTGAACCTATTCCTCAAGAAGAGATAGACAAAGAGTTAACTGATGCAGGTATACCTGTCTCAGGAAAGATGAAACTTATAGATGGCCGAACTGGTGAGCCTTTCGACTATGAGGTAGTGGTAGGCGAAACTTATTTGCTTAAGTTAGTTCATATGTCAGAAGAAAAAATGCATGCCCGTTCTACTGGACCATATTCGTTGATAACACAACAGCCTTTGGGTGGTAAAGCTCAGATGGGTGGTCAGAGACTAGGTGAAATGGAAGTTTGGGCACTCGAAGCCTATGGTGCTGCACATATTTTGCGTGAAATGTTGACGATTAAATCGGATGACTGGCTTGGTAGAACACAGGCTTACAAGGCAATTTTGCAAGGGCAGCCAATACCGGAATCTAACATTCCTGAATCATTCAAGTTGCTTGTTCGTGAGTTAAATGGTTTGAGCCTAGGAATTGAACCGATTGGCTACGCAAAAGAAGACGTAGTTGAGGCTATTACTCCTATCCCTGATGACTTAGCAGTATCAAATTCGGAAGCAGACGAGTCCGCGACAGCTGAAACCTTAGCTGATTCTGCTGATTTTTAGAAAACTTATATGCGCGATTTAAATTTATTAAAAGATTTTGAAGCTTTAAGAATTTACCTCATCTCAACTGATGATGTTTTAAATTGGTCTTTCGGCGAAGTCACAAAACCTGAAACAATCAACTACAGAACATTTAGACCTGAAAGAGATGGTTTATTCGACGAAAGAATTTTTGGGCCCGTTAAGGATTATCAATGTTATTGCGGAAAATATAAAGGTTACAGATACAAGAGTGTAATTTGTGATAAGTGTGGTGTTGAGGTAACTCACTCTCGTGTGCGTCGTGAAAGAATGGGTCATATCAAATTAGCTTCTCCTGTAGTACATGTTTGGTTTTTTAAAGGTATTCCATCAAAGATGGCTACTCTTTTAGACATATCGCCTAGAAACCTCGAATCGGTAATATACTTCTCCTCTTTTATAGTAACTGAGTTTGACCCCAGTAAAAAAGCTCAGGCAATCTCAAAGATTACTGAGGATACTGAAGTTCATGTTGAATCAATGAGGAATGATTACGAGGATGAAATAACTAAACTCGAAGACGAAATTGAGGTCCTGGAGTCGTCCAAGGATTTTTCTGCACAAGAAAACCTACTTAAAATGAGGCAGAAACTTCAGGTTATACGAGATGCAGAAGCCGAAAAAGTACGCGAAATAGAAGTTCACTTTAGATTAATCCAAAAAAAAATTGAAGGTATTGAGTTGTATTCAGTAATGTCTGACGTAGAGTATATAAATCTTTCTGACTACATTGATATGTTTTGCCGCGTCGCAATAGGCGCAGATGCTGTAAAAGAAATACTTGAGGGTCTTGATCTCAACGAACTCTCAGAACAACTCCGAAGCGATTTAGAAAGACATAAGGGTCAAAAAGCTCTCAAAACATCAAAAAGATTAAAAGTTGTAGAGGGATTTAGAAAAGCAAATATTGAGCCATCCCGTATGGTATTAAATGCTGTGCCTGTTATTCCACCTGAAGTAAGACCTATGGTTCAACTTGAAGGTGGTAGATTTGCAACATCCGACGCAAACGATTTATATAGACGCGTTATTAACCGAAATAACCGTTTGAAAAAGCTTTTAGAGCTTGGTGCACCTGAAATAATAACACGCAACGAAAAACGAATGCTACAAGAGGCTGTCGATGCATTGATTGATTCGTCTAAACAGAGAAACAAAGGCAGAAGCCGCCGTGGAAAGAAAGTGTTGAAATCCTTGGCTGATCAGTTAAAAGGTAAGCAAGGTCGTTTTAGACAGAATTTACTTGGCAAAAGAGTAGATTATTCAGGACGCGCGGTTATTATAAATGGGCCTGACCTGAAGCTAAATGAATGCGGTATACCAAAAGAAATGGCATTGGAACTGTTTAAGCCGTTTGTGTTGCGTGAGTTATTATCTAGAGGTTTAGCTCCTAATGTTAAAAGCGCTAAGTATGTTGTTGAAGCCAAGGGAGCAGAAGTTTGGGACATATTAGAAGAATTAGTCGATGGGCACCCTGTACTTTTAAATAGACAACCAACTTTGTGGAGATTGGGTATGCAAGCCTTTTTCCCTAAGTTAATTGAAGGTAACTCGATACGATTACACTTGTGTGTTTGCCCAGGGTACAATGCTGACTTCGATGGTGACCAGATGGCTGTGTTACTTCCTTTGTCTGAAAAATCTATTGAAGAGGCCAAAACCAAAATGATTTCTACAAACAACTTGAGAAGACCATCCGACGGTATTCCTTTTTCCGTACCTACAAAAATAATCTTGTTTGGTATTTATTACATTACATCTTATGACGACAAGTTACCTTTGTATGGCAGTGTATTTGCTAACAAACATGAAGTTTACTACGCTTTGCATGGCAGTCACAGTATAAAGCTGCGCCAAAAGATAAAGGTACGTATTAATGACGAGACTGTAGAGACATCAGCAGGTCGGTTGATATTTAATGATTACTTACCAGAGGGGTCACTTTATGTGAACGAAGTTATAGATAAAAATGGTGTTAATAAAATCCTGGAACGCGCTTTTGAAGATCCTAATCATGACGTAGTTGTTAAGCTTATAGATGATTTAAAAGATATTGGCTTGAAGTATGGAACAATTTCAGGTCATTCAGTCTCATTAACCGATGTTGCGATCCCAGAAGGTCGTGAAGAGTTAATTCAAAAAGGTAAAGATAATGTTAAAGATATAAATAACAACTACAACAAGGGATTCATTACAGAAGCAGAGGTTACAAGGTTAACCGAAGATGTTTGGAATCGAATTACTTCAGAGGTTGATCAGTTAGTTTGGGACAACTTACCTGAGGAAAACCCAATAAAGGTATTAATAAAGTCTAAAGCTACCAGAGCCTCAAGAACTCAGGTTATGCAAATTGCTGGTATAAGAGGTTTAGTTTACGATGCTACAGGTAAAGTTGTAAGTGTACCTTTGCTAGGTAACTATAAGCTTGGTCTACCTGCAATGGAGTACTTTATCGGTGCTCGTGGTGCTCGTAAAGGCTTAGTTGATAAAGGTTTAAAGACTGCTGATGCAGGTTATTTGACACGTAAATTGGTTGATGTAGCGCAGGACGTGATAATTCGTGAGCATGATTGTGGTTCTGAAGAAGGACGTGTAATTCAGGTTGGTGTAAAAACAGCTTTGATGTCATTCCCAGAACGCTATGCTGGTCGTTTCTTGGCTCAGCCTATCGAGCATAAAGGTTCGGTGTTATTTGAACGGGGTCATTTATTGAAGCTTGCTGACTTAGAAAAACTTGAAAAACTAGGTGTTGAAAGAATGGTTGTTAGATCACCTCTAGGTTGTCAGGTGAGTCGTGGAATCTGCGCCACTTGTTATGGTAACGATATTATGACTCAGAAGCTTGTTGAAATAGGAACTGCTGTTGGTGTTTCGGCTGCTCAATCTATTGGTGAACCCGGAACTCAGTTAACAATGCGTACCTTTCATACTGGTGGTGTTGCTGGAAAAGATATAACTCAAGGGTTGCCTAGAATTGAAGAGCTAGTCGAAGCCCGTGCGCCTAAGTTTATCTCATTGATGGCAGATATAACAGGTAAGGTTAGAGTATTCCAATCAGGCGATGAAAGAAAAATAATCATTGAGGCGACTGATCCAGATGAAGAAGAACAAATGATGGAGTATCAAGTAGATCCTGTAGCAGAAATTGTTGTAGAAGACGGTCAGTTGGTTGTTAAGGGTGATAAATTAACTTCAGGACACTTGAATTTAACAGATTTGTTAAGAACAGTTGGCACAGCACCTACCAAGGAGTACATCATTGATGAAGTCCAGAAAGTTTACGCTTCGCAAGGTGTTTCTATTAACGAGAAGCATATTGAATCTATTGTAAGACAGATGTTTGGACATGTTAAAGTAGACGAAGGTGGCGACACAGAATTCTTAGCAGGGTCCATCGTTACTAGAGATACTTTCGAAGAAGAAAATGAGCGCGTTTTAGCACAAGGTGGTGTTCCAGCAACTGCAAAAGTCACCTTGCTTGGTATTACCAAAGCTGCTCTAAATACTGACAGTTTCTTGTCTGCCGCGTCATTTATACAGACAAGCCAAGTGTTGACCGATGCTGCAGCTTCTGGTAAAGTCGACATGTTGTTGGGACTAAAAGAAAATGTAATAATTGGTCGTCTTATCCCAACAGGAGAGCGTGCAAAACTGGAAGAGTAATATGCCAACAATTAATCAACTAATCAGAAAAGGTAGACATAACAAAGTTAAAAAGGTTAAAACCAGAGCTTTGACAGATATATACAACTCAATGGAACGTAGATTCAAGAAAAACTACAGTCCTTTCAAACGAGGTGTGTGTTTACAGGTAAAAACTCAAACACCCAGCAAACCTAACTCTGCTTTACGTAAAGTAGCAAGAGTAAGACTTTCAAATCGAAAAGATGTAACTGCATATATTCCAGGAGAAGGCCATTCTTTACAAGAACATTCTGTTGTCTTAGTTCGTGGTGGTAGAGTAAAGGACTTGCCAGGTATCAAATATACAATAGTGAGAGGTAAGTTTGACTTACTAGGTGTTGAGGGTCGTAAAACTTCACGTTCTAGATATGGTACAAAAAGACCGAAAGCAGGCAAATAAACTAAAATGAGATCTAAAAAGGTAAAGAAAAAAATAGTACGTCCAGATGCAATATATAAATCTAGAGTAGTTTCTAGAATGATAAACATTGTTATGAGTGATGGTAAAAAATCAAAAGCTGAAACCATTGTGTGGGATGCTATAGCAAGATTAGCTGACGACGAGAAAGAGGCAATTAGACTATTTGAAGAGGCAGTTAAAGTTGTTATGCCTAAACAGGAAGTTCGCTCTAGACGAGTTGGTGGTGCAACCTATCAAGTTCCTATGCCAGTTAAGCACTATAGAGCTGAGGCTTTAGCTATTCGCTGGATCGTCAGTTCTGCTCAAAATCGCCAAGGGAAACCTATGGTTGATAAACTTTTTGAAGAGCTTAAGAATGCCAATGAGGGTATTGGAAATGCCATTAAGAAGAGAGAAGAAACTCACAAAATGGCAGAGGCAAACAGAGCCTTTGCACACTTCCGATTCTAATCATTTAAAATCTAGATACTGTGTTTACATGAGTATTTCCATTTGATATCTTATGTAGGCTAAGAGAAAAAAATATTTATGGCTGACAAAATAATTAATAAAAAATATCCGTTAGAAAAAATCCGAAATATCGGAATTATTGCTCATGTTGATGCGGGAAAGACTACTACAACAGAGCGGGTGCTTTATTACACAGGACGTTCTCATAAGATTGGTGAAGTACATGAAGGTGCTACCCAAATGGACTGGATGGTTCAAGAGCGTGAGCGTGGCATCACAATAACTTCTGCCGCTACTACATGTTTTTGGCAGGATTGTAGGATAAATATAATTGATACTCCAGGTCACGTTGATTTCACGGCTGAGGTTGAGCGATCGTTGCGAGTTTTAGATGGAGGCACTGTACTTTTTGACAGTTCTCAAGGAGTTGAACCACAGAGTGAAACGGTTTGGCGACAGTCCGAAAAATATGGTGTTCCACTATTATGTTTTGTTAATAAACTAGATAAGGTTGGTGGAGATTTTTATATGTCACTAAAGTCTATCCAAGACAGATTGTCCCGTGATGCTATAGCAATTCAGTTGCCTATAGGCATAGAGAATGAATTTAAGTCCTTGGTAGACCTTGTACAAATGAAGGCCTATGAGTTTGTTGGCACTATGGGTAATCAAGTTAATGAGGTCGAAATACCATCGTCTATGCTTGATAAAGTCAAAGAATATCGAAACATACTTCTTGAGAAGATTGCCGAATCAGATGATGCTTTAATGGAAAGATATTTTTCTGGTGACAGTTTTACTGAAGCTGAAATTAAAACAGCAATCAGGAAACTTACAATTCAGACGAAGCTGTATCCTGTATTGTGCGGCTCGGCTTTGGGGAACATCGGTGTACAAAAAATGCTAGATGCTGTGGTGGACTATTTACCATCACCAAGTGATACACCAGATATCATTGGGCATAGCCTAGATTCAGACGACAAAATCACACTTAAGACTTCAGATTCTGCACCATTTTCGGCACTTGCTTTTAAAATCCAGACCGACCCTTACGTTGGTAGATTAACCTATTTCAGAGTTTATTCTGGAAAAGTGCATGCTGGCACATACGTTTTAAATTCCACAAAGAATGAGAAAGAAAGATTGAGTCGTGTGCTCTTGATGCATGCAAACCATCGAGAAGAAATTACAGAGGTTAGTGCAGGAGAAATCGCAGCAGCAGTAGGACTTGCAAATACTACTACTGGAGATACCTTATGTGATGAAGGGAATCCTTTTGTATTGGAATCTATAACCTTTGCAGAACCTGTTATCGGATTAATGATTGAGCCTAAAACTAAGGGTGATCGTGACAAGATGGGTATTGCCCTTAAAAAACTTATTGAAGAAGATCCTACACTTAAGCTTAAAGCAGACCCTGAGACTGGTGAGACAGTTCTTTATGGAATGGGTGAGTTGCATTTGGAAATAATAGTCGACCGTATGAAGCGCGAATTTGGTGTTGAAGTTAATGTTGGTAAACCTCAGGTTGCATACAGAGAAAGTATAAAAAAGAAAGTCACTCATGAGACCAAGTACATTCGTCAATCAGGTGGTCGTGGTCAATACGGTCACGTTATAATCTCTATGGAACCACTTGAGCGCGGCGAAGGCATGAAGTTTGTAGACAAAATAATTGGCGGATCAATACCAAAGGAGTATATTCCGGCAGTAGAAAAGGGTATAAAGGAAGCATGTGAAACTGGAGTTATAGCGGGATATCCTGTTGTAGATTTTCAGGTTTGTTTATTAGACGGTTCTTACCATGATGTTGATTCCTCGGAAATAGCTTTTAAAATTGCCGCTTCAGATGCTTTTAAAAATGCTCAACGTGCTGCGAATCCATACCTGTTAGAGCCTATCATGAGTGTTGAGGTTACTACCCCAGAAGATTTTATGGGGGATGTTATTGGTAATTTATCCTCGAAACGAGGCCAAATCGAAGGTAATGAGTCTAGAGGTCTCGCGGTTGTTATAAGGGCTAAGGTGCCGTTAGCTGAAATGTTTGGCTATGCAACTGATCTGCGTGGTATGACACAAGGTAGAGCTTCTTTTAGTATGGAACCAAGTCATTACGCTGAAGTGCCTAGCAATGTCGCCGAACAAATTGCAAGTAGAAAATAGCAACTATTAGTGGAAAAGACTTGATTTTCCTTTAATAATCTGTTTAACTACATTCTGCAAGAATGCGGGGTGAGTTTCATCCTAACTATTATCTGGACTAACAAGTCTTTTAACTTGTAATACCTTGTTAACAGGCTTACTTGTCTATATAATGGTCACACGGTCGCGTATATATATTTTTATTAAGGAATTTTTAAAATGACAGAATTTGTAAGAAATAAACCACACGTAAACATTGGTACCATTGGTCACGTCGACCATGGGAAAACCACTCTTACTGCTGCTATTACTAGAGTTTTATCAGACAAAGGTATGGCGAGTTTTAAGAAATTTGACGAAATAGATAAATCTCCAGAAGAGAAGGCTCGCGGTATAACAATTAACATTACTCACGTTGAGTATGAAACCGAAAAAAGACATTATGCCCATGTTGATGCTCCAGGTCATGCAGACTATATCAAAAACATGATCACTGGTGCCGCTCAGATGGATGGTGCTATTTTAGTTGTAGCTGCAACTGATGGTCCTATGCCTCAAACAAGAGAACATATATTGTTAGCAGCACAGGTTAACGTTCCAAAGATTGTTGTCTTCTTGAATAAGGTTGATATGGTTCAGGACACTGAATTGTTGGATCTTGTAGAACTTGAGGTAAGAGAGCTTTTAACGAAATATGGTTATGATGGTGAAAACACTCCAATAATCAGAGGTTCTGGTCTCAAAGCATTAGAGGGTGATCCAGAGTACTCAAAGAAAATAGAAGAGCTCATGGCGGCTGTTGACGAGTATATTCCAACTCCAGTAAGGGACCTTGATAAACCATTCTTACTACCTATCGAGGATGTATTCTCTATATCAGGTAGAGGTACCGTTGTAACTGGTAGAGTAGAAAGAGGTAGAATCAAAGTCGGTGAAGAAGTTGAAATAGTTGGTATTAAAGATACACGTAAGACAGTCGTCACCGGTGTGGAAATGTTTAACAAATCCATGCAAGAGGGTCAGGCAGGAGATAACGTTGGTATATTAGTAAGAGGTATTGCCCGCGAAGATGTTGAGAGAGGTCAAGTATTAGCACTCCCAGGATCAGTTACACCTCACACAGAGTTTGATGCACAGATATACGTTCTATCAAAAGATGAGGGTGGTCGTGAAAAACCATTCTTCTCCGGATATCGTCCTCAGTTCTATTTAAGAACAACAGACGTTACAGGTGAAATCACCTTAAAAGAAGGTACCGAGATGGTAATGCCAGGTGATGATGTCGTAATCAGCGTTAAGTTGATTACCCCAGTAGGTTTGGAAGATGGTCTTAAGTTTGCTATAAGAGAAGGCGGAAAAACAGTAGGAGCTGGTGTTATAACCAAAGTTAAGGCATAGTTAATTGAAATTTGATGGGGGGCGTCATAGAACGCCCTCTATTTGTGAATGGTACAAAAAAAAGTAGAAACAAAAATTAGAATAAAACTCAGATCATACGATAGTAGAATAATCGATTTAAGTTGCGAGAAAATAGTAGATACTGCTGTAAGAACAGGTGCCGGGATTGTAGGTCCAATTCCTCTGCCTACCGATACCGAACGCTTTACAGTTATCAGGGGTCCTCATATTGACAAAAGATCTCGTGAACAGTTTGAATTGAGAACACATAAAAGATTGATTGAGGTTGTAAATCCTACAAGCTCTACTGTAGAAAGTCTTTCTAATCTGAACCTACCGGCTGGAGTAAACATCTCCATAAAAATGTAACTTGTAATTAAATGAAAGTTATAACGAGAGTTTAAAATAAAAAAGAGGAACGTTTGTTAGCATTCCGCCCTCTTTAGAGGGTTTTTTTAAGATTAAAATGGAAGAACAAAAAATTATAAAAGGAAAAAAACTAAACATGAGTCAGATTTTTACATCTGAGGGTAAAGTTGTTCCTGTGACAATTATAAGACTAGATGATGAACTTGTAGAAGATGTTTTAGATCTTTCAATTGTTTTGGTAGGTACCTCAAAAGGTAAGGGTTTTGCTGGCGGTATGAAAAAGTGGAATTTTAAAGGTCAGATGGCTACACGAGGTCAGTCTGATAAACCTAGGGCGCCTGGCTCTATTGGTGCTCAAACTCCAGGAAGAGTTTTTAAAGGAAAAAAAATGGCAGGGCGCTTGGGTAACAAGAGGGTAACTTTGAAAAATTTGAGGATAGTTAATGTTGATGTTACTAAAAGAGAGGTCATGGTATCTGGTCCAGTTCCAGGTGCTCGTAACTCGGAGGTTTGTATAAAATTACTTAGCTAGCTATGAAATTAGATTTATTTGATAAAAACGGAAAAGTTTTGGAAGCACTTGAAGTAAGCGATGACTTATTTGGTGTGGTACCTAATGAAACATTACTAACTCAGTATGTGAGGGTTTATCAAACCAATCAGAGACAAGGAACTTCAAAGACTAAAACAAGAGGTGACGTGTCTGGAGGTGGTAAGAAACCTTGGAAACAAAAAGGGCTAGGAAGAGCTCGCCACGGTTCTACCAGAAGTCCTTTATGGAGACATGGTGGTGTTACTCATGGGCCTCAGCCACGATTGTGGAGCAAGACTCTTACAAAGAAAATGAGAAAATTAGCATTGGCCTCTGCTTTAAGCATTAAGGTGCAAAAAAAGGATTTGTTTGTACTCAATGAGCTTTCATTTAAAAAACCTAACACAAAAGAATTGCTGAAAACACTACATAATATCAACAGTTATGATAGAAGAACATTAATAGTTCTCAGCACAAATGATATGAATCTTAGAAAAAGTGCAGAAAATATTACAGGGGTAACAACCGCTTTGGTAAGTAACTTAAATACTTATGAGGTAATGTTAGCGAATAAAGTAGTATTTATGAGTGATTCCGTAAAATCCTTAGAAGCGCGTTATGTAGCGTCTGAAGTTTTGGAAAAAACTACAAAAAAAGTTGCTAAAAAAGCAAAAGTTGCAAAGAAGTAATGAAGTTAAACAATACAATAATACAACCTTTAATAACAGAGAAAAGCACCTTGCAAAGGGAATCAGATAAGTATCACTTCAAGGTTAGTTTTAAAGCTACTAAACATTCTATAAAAGAAATGATTGGAAAGTTATTTGGTGTTGAAGTAGTCGATGTTAGAACAGTTATTGTACCGGGCAAAAAGAAAAGAATATTAAGATCGGCAAATTTCACAAAGACCCACAAATGGAAAAAGGCTATAGTTTCGGTTAAAAAGGGCCAAAAGATTAAATTGATTGAGGAAACCAAATAATGCTTAAAAAATATAAACCAACAAGTCCCGGAATGAGGACTCGAAAAACATTAGTCAGAAAACACTTAACAAAAGGCAAACGTCCCGAAAAAGCGCTGTTAAAACCATTAATTGGTCATGTTGGTAGACAAAAAGGTCGTATTTCAAGCAGATTTCGTGAACGCGGTGCTAAACAACACTATCGCGTCGTTGATTTTAAGCGAGCTAAGTACGATATCCCCGCAAAAGTAGCTGCTTTAGAATATGATCCAAATCGAGGCCCTGACTTAGCGCTCTTGCATTATGCTGACGGCGAAAAACGCTACATTTTGGCACCCGAAAACTTACAGGTAGGTATGACTGTTGTATCTGGTGAAAATGTTGAGCCTGTAGTTGGTAACACGTTGCCTCTGAAGAACATACCTCTTGGTTTTGAAATTCATAACATTGAGATCAATCCTGGAAAGGGTGGCCAGCTAGTTAGAGGAGCTGGAAATAAGGCTACAATACTGGCAAAAGAAGGAAAATATGTTAATATAAAGCTCCCAAGTGGTGAGGTAAAGAAATTCCTTGAGAATTGTTATGCCACAGTTGGTACTTTGGGAAATGTTGATCATAGATTAACTAGACTTGGTAAAGCTGGAAGGAACAGACATTCGGGAAGACGCCCACATATCAGAGGTGTCGCTACCTCAAATCCTGCAAAACATCCACATGGAGGTTCATATAGAGATAATGGTACTGGTCATCCAAGTACACCTTGGGGTAAGCCTGCACGCGGTTCAAAAACAAGACGTCGAAGATATACTGATAAGTATATAGTTACTGCGAAAAAGCGCAGAAGTTAATTATTAGGGTATGGCAAGATCATTAAAAAAGGGTCCATTTGTAGACCAGAAATTATCAGAAAAAGTCACAAAGATGCTACAGGCTTCAAAAAAGTCGGCTATCAAGACTTGGGCACGTCGTTCTACGATTACACCAGAAATGGTTGGTTTGACTTTTGAGGTACATAACGGAAAAAAACACTTACCAGTATACGTTACTGAGGCGATGGTAGGTCATAAGTTAGGTGAATTTGCGCCTACTCGCACATTTAGAGGACATTCATCTAAAAAGATTGCATAAAGATATATGAAAAATGCTTTAGTTTATTCAAAATACAAGAAAGCTCGCACATCAGTTAAAAAGGTTGCGCCTGTTATCAACTTAGTTCGTGGTAAGAATGTTTCCGAGGCATCAAGTATTTTGCAATTTAACAAAACCAAAGCTTCTGATATAGTACTCAAGGTTTTAAACTCTGCTGTAGCTAACGCTAGAAACAATTTAAATCTTAATGAGAAAGATTTGTATGTTTCTGAAATTTTTGTAAATGCTGGTCCTACAATCAAAAGAGGACGTATTGTTGCTCGTGGACGTTTTAGTCCAATTTTAAAAAGAACCGCTCATATAGTAGTAGGTTTATCTGAAAGGACTAATAAGAGCAGTTAGATTAAGTTATGGGTCAAAAAATACACCCTTATGGCTATAGATTAGGTATTTCGAAAGATTGGAAATCGCGATGGTTTGTTGATAAAAAAAGTTTTGGTAATTTCGTTGTTGAAGATCATAATTTACGAGCCTTTTTAGATAAAAAACTAAGTACTGCGGGTCTTGAATCTGTACATTTGGAAAGATCACTAAACGAGGTAAAAGTCAACATTAGGGTTTCTAAACCCGGTTTAGTGATTGGCCGCGGGGGTTCAGGTGTTGAGGATTTGGAAAAGCAGGTTCGCGCACTTACATCTTCAAAGGTAAAACTTACCGTTGAGGAAGTAAAAAACCCAGAGCTTAATGCTAAACTGGTTGCTGATTACATTTATAGACAGATGAAAAGACGTATTTCGTACAGAAAGGTAGTTAACTCAGCAATTCAAAGCGCAATGGATAAGGGTGCAAAAGGAATTAAGATTCGAATCGCTGGTTTATTGAGTGGTGGTAATACAATTGCTCGCTCGGAATATTATGTTGCAGGTTCAATACCTACACAAACATTGCGTGCAGATATTGATTACGCTCAGGTAGATTGTAAGATGCTTTATGGAATAGTTGGTTTAAAAGTTTGGATTTATAAGGGTGAGGTAGAAATCTAGTTTTTTGAAGGTAAAAGCTTATGTTGATGCCAAAGAGAACAAAATATAGAAGAAAAATGCGAGGCGGTAACAAGGGTATTGCTACACGAGGTTGTTCTATCTCATTTGGTGACTATGCTTTGAAGTCTGATTCACGTGGTTTATTAACTTCTAGACAATTAGAAGCAGCAAGAAAAGCTATTGCACATCAAACTAAAAGAACTGGTAAGGTTTGGATAAGGATCTTTCCCGACAAACCTATTGTAAAAAAACCAGCTGAAACTAGAATGGGAAGTGGTAAATCACCGCTTTCTCATTATGCAGCAATCGTGAAACCTGGTAAAATCCTTTTCGAGATTTCAGGTGTTACCGAAGAGATTGCTCGAGTTGCTTTTAAAAGAGCTGCGGATAAGTTGCCACTAAAAACAAAATTTATAAGTGCTGAGGACGAATTATAATGAAGGATTTATTAAAAAAAACAAGTGAAGAGTTACACTTTGATATATCTAAGAAAAAAGATGAATTGGCTCAGTTCGTCCAAGGATTAATGAAGGACAAGGAAAAAAATACTAGTAAATTGAAGAAAATAAAGAAGGAAATTGCTAGAATGCACACCGCAATCAACGAAAGGAAACAAAATGTCGAAGAAAACATTTAAAGGTACTGTTGTATCAACAAAAATGCAAAAAACTGTAGTTGTAGCTGTGGATGCCTCAAAAACGCATTCTGTTTACGGCAAAACGGTGAAAAATACCAGAAGATTTAAAGTACATGATGATTTGGGCGTACAGGAAGGCGATGTAGTTTGGATTGAAGAAGCAAAACCTTTTAGTAAAGAAGTTTGTTGGGTTATAGTAGAAAAGTTGTAAAAAATTTAAGGAAAAATGTTACAAGTAGGTTCATCAATGAAAGCAGCAGATAACTCGGGCGCCAAGTTTTTGAAAATAATTGGTATTCCGGGTAACTCTAAAAGAAGGTTCGCCAAACTTGGTGATGTTGTAACTGTTGTTGTTGATGGTGCCTCTTCGCGTGGTGTTGTTAAAGACCACACAATTTATAAAGCGGTTATTGTTAGAACAAAAAAAGAGAAACGACGTAAGGATGGTTCATATATAAGATTTGATGATAATGCAGGCGTAATAATAGCAAAGGATAAGAATATGTTAGGTACTAGAGTTTTTGGGCCTGTAGCTCGAGAACTTAGGGATGGTGGATATTTAAAAATTGCCTCGTTAGCAAAAGAGGTTTGGTAATATGAAAATACGTTTAAATGACAAAGTAAAAATAATAGCAGGTAAAGACAAGGGTAAGATAGGTAAAGTATTGAAGGTCTATTTGGAAAATGATCGGATCCTAGTTGAAGGTGTGAATCTGGTGCGCAAGCATATCAAAGCTGGTAATACTGCGAACAAAGAGGGTGGTATTGTTTCAATCGAAAAACCAATTCATATCTCTAACGCGATGTATTACGATGAAAAAAGTGATTCCCCTGTTAGAATAGGCTTTAAGATTACGGCAAATAAAAAGGTTAGAGTATCAAAGAAAACTGGAGATTTACTAAATGAATAGACTTAGAGAACGTTATAAAAACGAAATAGCCGGTGAGATAGTTAAAAAACTTAATCTTAAAAATATTATGGAAGCACCCCGCTTGCAGAAGATTGTTATAAATGCTGGTATTGGTGAATTCAGGGAAAATCGTGAAGCTGTTGACTCTTTCGTTGAGGAGTTGTCCGGTTTAGCTGGTCAAACACCTACTCCTACAAGAGCCAGGTTATCAATTGCTGGATTTAAGATTCGACAAGGTGACGTTGTAGGTTATACTGTTACACTACGCGGAGAAAAAATGTGGTCATTTCTTGATAAATTTGTTAGTGTTGTTTTACCTCGAGTTCGTGACTTTAAAGGTATGAATTTGAATTCTTTTGATCAAAGTGGTAACTTTGCTGTTGGCATACGAGAGCATGTTATATTTCCTGAAGTAAATCCTAACAAAGTAAAGGGAAACAGAAGCTTACAGGTCAATTTTACAATTAAGTCTAAAGGTAGAGAGCATAGCTTAGCTTTCTTGGAGGCTATTGGCATGCCGTTTAATAAGGGTTAATAAGATATGGCAAAAAAAGCATTGCTTGAAAAGCAAAAGAAAAAAAATAAATTTGCAGTACGTCACTATAACAGATGTAGAATTTGTGGCAATCCAAGAGGTTTTATGCGTAGATTTCAAATTTGTCGTAAATGTTTTAGGGAGCTTTCACATAAAGGTGAAATACCCGGTGTAATGAAAGCAAGCTGGTAAGGCTTTGGGAATAATATGAGTTTAGATGCAATGTCAAACATGATAAGTTCAATAAAAAATGCATCCATGGTTGGTAAGCCTTTTGTAGAGGTTATGCACACAAAGGATTGTGAGGCAGTTGCTAAAGCATTGAAGTCTGCAGGATTTATATCCGATGTGAAGGTATTCAAGGAGTCGGGTAAATCATTTAAGCACATGCGCCTAGAACTGGCTTATGATGCTCTTGGAAATTCTTCATTTAAAGATATCCAGAGAGTTTCAAAACCGGGCCGTAGAATTTATAAAAAAGCATCAGAATTACGTAAGTTTATGAATGGCTATGGTATACGTGTAGTTTCTACTTCACGAGGTGTTGTTTCTGATGTTGAAGCAAGGAAAAGAAAATTGGGTGGTGAAGTTATTTGCGAGATTTATTAGTATGTCAAGAATTGGAAAAAAAATCATTAAAATACCTACTGGCGTGACAGTCACCTCAAGCGATAACAGAGTTGTGGTTAAAGGTACGAAGGGTGAACTTAGCTATGACGTTCGTCCAGAGATAAGTATTGATATAAAAGACGGTGAGATCCATTTTAGAGTTGTAAGAGAAACAAAGGAATCTAGTGCTTATTGGGGGCTTGCTCGGGCTTTGGTTGCAAACATGATCATTGGTGTATCCAACGGTTTTGAGAAAAAGCTGGAATTAGTTGGTGTAGGGTATAGAGTCAAATCAGACAGCCCAAAAAGAATTTCTTTAGCTGTTGGTTACTCTCATCCTGTAGTCTATAATGCCCCAGATAATATACAATTCGAAGTAGAGGATGATAAGGCAATTACTATACGAGGTATTGATAAACATGTTGTTGGTCAAGTTGCTGCAGAGATACGCAAGGTACGAAAACCAGAGCCTTACAAGGGTAAAGGTATAAAATACATTGACGAGGTTGTAAGGCGCAAAGCTGGTAAAACAGGTAAAACGGGTAAATAAATATGCAAAAGATAATACTAAAAACAAAAAAAGAGAAAAGAAAATTGCGCGTCAGGAAGAAAGTCTATGGTATACCGGAGAAATTGAGACTGTCAGTTTTCAGATCAAATAGATTTATATATGGACAAGTTATAGATGACACGACTGGTAAGACTTTGGTTGGGTTACCGCTCACAGAAATCAAAAAACTGCATGAGGGTACTCCCAAACTAGAAGCTGCCAAAAAGGCTGGCTTATTGCTTGGAGAGCTTGCTAAAAAGAAAAAAATTGAAAAAATAGTATTTGATCGCAATGGCTACAAATATCATGGCAGAGTGAAAGTGTTTGCCGATGGTGCCAGAGAGGGAGGTCTTAAGTTCTAGTATGGATTTCTATCATCAACCAAAGGAATTTGAAGAAAGAATTGTTGCTACGAAAAGAGTTTCTAAAAAAACTAAGGGCGGAAACAAGGTTAGATTTACAGCACTAGTTGTTGTGGGTAATAAAAAAGGAAAAATCGGTTCTGGGTTAGGAAAAGCGCCTAACATTGCTGCGGCGATACAAAAAGGTATAAAAATTGCAAGAAGAAATGTTGTTGATGTAAAAATACGTGAGGGGACCATTCCTCACTCTGTAAACGAGAAGTATAAAGCCTCGATCGTAAAGCTCATGCCAGCACCAGAGGGTTCGGGAATAATTGCTGGGGGTGTCGTTAGACATGTTTTGGA
Source organism: uncultured Candidatus Saccharibacteria bacterium (assembly GCA_964643995.1). Taxonomy (GTDB): domain Bacteria; phylum Patescibacteriota; class WWE3; order UBA101185; family UBA10185; genus CAZXUJ01. The sequence continues at coordinate 270,183 of CAZXUJ010000001.1, read as the reverse complement.
GTTAGCTGGTGTTAAGAATATCTCTGCAAAACTAATTGGTTCCAACAACAAGCAGAGTAATCTTGTATGTACGTTGAACGCGTTATCTAGATTACGCTCGCCTGAGGATAAAATTGATTAACTAACATGGAATTAAAAAAACTAAAAAAATTAAATGGTGTCAAATCTAAAAATAAGCGTCTTGGTCGAGGGTATGGTTCGGGTAAAGGCGGTCATACGGTGGGTAAAGGTACAAAAGGTCAAAAATCTCGTCAAGGTAACAGTATTCCGTATGGTTTTGAAGGTGGTCAGGTGACTCTTTTCAAGAAACTTCCAAAGATGGGCGGTTTTACCAACCCTACTAGAAAACAAATTCGTGGTGTAAACCTTATCGCTTTTAATGTATTTAATGACGGTGATGTAGTTACCCCTCAAATGTTGGTTGAGAAAGGAATTTTACGTTCGGTTCCAAAACATGGAGTAAAAGTCTTGGGTGTAGGCGCCTTAACTAAGAAGATAGAATTAAAGGGTTTCATTTTTTCTCAAACAGCAAAAGATAAAATAGAAAAATGATCAAAGCACTTAAACTACCCGAATTACGAAAGAAACTGATTTTCACAGTTTTGGTAGTTATAATTTTTAGGTTTTTAGCATTTATACCAGTTCCGGGTGTCGATGTCGCAGTTATCAGATCTTTTGTACAGCAGAACGCTTTTTTAGGGTTATTTAACATTTTTAGTGGTGGTGGTTTTAGTAATTTCTCAATCGTGACTCTAGGCTTAGGCCCTTACATTAATTCCTCTATAATCATCCAATTGTTTACCACTTTAGTTCCAAGTCTTGAGGAATTAGCTAAGGAAGGTGAGCAGGGAAGAGAAAAAATAAATCAGTATACACGTATTCTCACTATACCAATTTCTTTGTTGCAGGCTTATGGTGTTTATTTCCTTTTGAATCGGCAGCTTATTATTCCTGCTTTGTCAATTATAGATATCGTAGTTCTCATACTTACACTTACTGCAGGAGGTATGATTTTGGTATGGATAGGTGACTTGGCAACAGAGTATGGTGTTGGGAATGGTACTTCCCTGTTGATCTTTGTTGGTATTATAGGTCAATTGCCTTCTTCTGCAATTCAGCTTTTTTCAACAGCCCAGACCACGGACTTTTTTACAAATTTGTTGTACATTGGCCTAACGATTTTAGTGATTGTTGCAGTAGTGTTAGTTAATGAAGGTACCCGTAAAATTCCTTTGGAATATGGACGTCGTGAAGTACGCTCCGCAAAAGTTACAAACTACTTACCTATAAAAATCAATCAAGCAGGTGTAATACCCATAATATTTGCTGTTTCAGTAGTTTTGGTACCTTCCTTGCTAAGTGGCCCTTTGTCAACTAGTGGTAATCCAGTACTTAATCGCATAGGCTATTTTCTAACCCTACATTTTTCAGCAACATCTTTGGGTTACAATCTTTTTTATTTTGTTCTAGTCATGGCCTTTACATTTTTTTATACGTCTTTGCAATTTAATCCCGAAAAGATTTCTGAAGACATTAAAAAAAGAGGAGGTTTCGTTCCTGGAATTCGCCCTGGTAAATCAACAACGGAGTACCTGAATAAAGTGATATTGCGCTTAACTTTCTGGGGAGCCTTGTTTTTAGGTATTATTGCTGTATTACCTTATATAATTCAGACAATTTTAGGAGGTAGCTTTTCGAATCTTGCAGTTGGGGGGACTGGACTATTGATTGTTGTCTCAGTAATTTTGGAAACAATTCGTCAAATTCAGTCTCAAACTGTTACAAGAAGTTATGAGGGTTATTTAGATTAGTCTAGGAGGTATATGTTTGATAAAATTACAACTTTAAGAAAAGCCAAAAAAATGCAAGACCAGATCAAAAGGCAACTGGAGGAAATATTTCATAACGAAGAGAGAGGTAACAACTCTGTGCTTATACGTGGTGATAAGAGAATTGAAAAGGTAGTTATCGGGGGTGAGGAAAGAAAGGATCTTAAAGATCTGATCAACGATGCTATGAAACAAGTGGACAAGAAAGCTGAGAAAAAAATGAAAGATCAAGCATCAGATATTATGTCTATGCTAGGGATGTAGTTTTTATGAAAATTTTATTAATTGGTCCACCCGCATCGGGTAAAGGTACTATAGGAAATATGTTAAGCCAGAAACTTGATATACCACTCATTAGCGGTGGTGCTTTGTTGCGTGCCCTACCTCAGGAGCACCCGCGTTATACAGAAGTTCATGCACTCATGTCTAGAGGAGAATTAGTTCCACAGGATTTCTTGGCAAGCCTATACAAAGAGAAAGTCGCAAGTGAGGCTTCTCAGAGTGGCTTTATTTTAGATGGTTGGGGTAGAAAACTTATTGATTTGGAAATATATGATCCCGGTTTTGATTTTGTTGTAGTTTTCACGCTATCTCGGGATTCCGCACTGAAAAGGATAACAGGTCGACGAATGTGTAAAACTGACGGTCAAATATACAACATATATACATTACCAACGGAGAAACTAAAAGAATGCGAAGGAGATTTAGTGCAACGTGCTGACGATAAAGAGGATGTGGTAAACCGTCGTTTGGATCTATATGAAATTGAATCTGGTGAAGTCTTGGAATACCTAAGTGAGCGTTACCAGATAGTGTATGTTGATTCCGAACCACACCCGGATGATGTATTTGTAGCAACATTGCAGGCAATGGGGATAAAATGATACATCTGAAATCTGATTCTGAAATTGAGGTTATGCGCCGTGGAGGGGAAATTACTTCAAAAGTTTTACAGACTTTGTTAAGTGCTGTAAAAGTTGGTACCAAACTAATAGAGCTGGATAAACTTGCGGAAGAAGAAATTTTGCGTTTGGGTGCGGAACCTTCATTCAAAAGTGTTGATAATTATCCGTTCACAACATGCATAAACGTAAACGAAGGAATCGTCCACGGTATGCCAAACGATTACAAAATCAAGAGGAGTGATATCATCAGCATTGATGTTGGTTCGTTTTTTAAAGGTTTTCACACTGACCTTTCTTATACTCTTGAAGTGGAAACTGCCTATGAGAGTGTGTTCCTTGAGACAGGTAAAATTGCATTAGAGAAGGCAATAGCCTCCTGTAGATCTGGAAACAGAATTGGTGATATCTCTTCTAGTATGCAGCAAGAAGTTGAAGGTAAGGGCTATTCGGTGTCTGAAATGCTCGTAGGACATGGTGTAGGGCGTAAATTACATGAGGACCCCTATGTACCTTGTTATGGAGTACATGGAACCGGGCATAAACTAAAAGCTGGCATGGTCCTTGCAATTGAAGTAATATATCAGAAAGGACGCCCAGATCTGGTTGAAAGTTCAGATGGGTGGACCCTAAAGACTGCGGATGGCAGTTTGTCGGCTCTTTTTGAGAAGACAGTGGCTATTACACGAGGTGAAACAGTCGTTGTAACCGAATTTTAGGTCATTGTTGGGAGTTTTTGTTGACGGTATAGCTTTATTTTGATAGAATTTCCCCCGTCGACGTATATATAATGAGTAGCACGAAGAAAGTTGAAACAAAAGAAGGAATAGTAAGGGAGGTACAGACTAGTGGGCTGTTTAAAATTGAGTTCCCTGATAACACAGAAGCTTGGGGAGTATTGTCTGGTAAATTGCGTAAATTTAGAATTACAATCTTATCAGGTGATAAGGTGAAGGTTGAGTTTTCCCCTCATGACCTCACGAGAGGGAGAATAACATATCGTTATAGATAGATTTGAAATATGAAGGTCAGAAGTTCTGTTAAAAAAATTTGCAGAGACTGCAAAATTATAAAAAGAAAAGGTGTTATAAGGGTTATTTGCAAAAACCCTAAACACAAACAAAAACAAGGATAGTATATGGCTAGAATAATGGGTGTTGACATTCCAGACAATAAAAGAATAATAGTTGCACTTACTTATGTCTTTGGTATTGGTGACACTTTAGCTAGGAAGATACTTGATGATGGGAAGATAAATTATGATATACGTACAAAGAGCCTAACAGATGAGGATCTAGCAAATATACGAGCATCGATTGAGAAATTCTCGATTCCTGTTGAAGGTGAGTTACGCAGAATGGTTTCTCAAAACATAAGGCGTTTGCAAGATATCAAATCTTATAGAGGTTCTAGACATGCCAAAGGTTTACCTGCTAGAGGCCAAAGAACCAGTACTAACGCACGAACAAGAAAAGGTAAAAGAAAGACAGTTGGTGGTGCTCAAAAGAAGGCTACAGCTAAGAAATAACAACATTATATGACAAAAGCTAAAGGAACAAAAAAGAAAAAGAAAGAATTAACCCCAGGTTCTGGTCTTGTACATATACAAGCGGGTTTTAACAACACAATAATAAGCATTTCTGATGAGGGGGGTAACATTCTTTTTTCGGGTAGTGCTGGAAGGTCAGGATTTAAGGGTTCAAGAAAGTCCACACCCTACGCTGCTACCAAATCCGCTGAATCAGTTGCACAGGAGGCTTATAGTGCTGGTATGACTGATGTAGCAGTTTATGTTAAGGGTCCAGGAATGGGGAGAGTATCGGCTATTAAAGCCTTAAAGACAGCAGGTCTTCGAGTTACTTCAATAGCAGACATTACCCCGATCCCACATAATGGTTGTAGACCAAAGAAAAAGAGGAGAATTTAATCATGGCAAGAAATAGTGGTCCAAAATGTAGATTGTGCAGACGCGAAGGAGTTAAGCTCTATTTGAAGGGTTCCCGCTGTGAATCAGAAAAATGTGGTATAACGAAAAGGAATTATGCCCCTGGTCAGCATGGTAATTCAAGAAGACGAGTCTCTGATTATGGTGTACAGCTTAGAGAAAAGCAGAAGGTTAAGAGAATATATGGTTTGCTTGAACGTCAGTTTGGCAAGTATGTTGCTGAAGCGTTAAATGCTAAGGGTGTTTCTGGTGAAGTGTTGATGAGAAACTTGGAAACGAGACTTGATAACATGGTTTATAGATCAGGTTTTGCTGTTTCAAGAGCACAGGCGCGTCAATTAATAAGATCAGGCTTTTTTATGATAAATGATCAGATTGTAAGAATTCCTTCTTTACATGTTAAAGTTGGAGATATCATTAAACCTGTAAGTTTTGAAAAAATACATCTCAGAGAAGGTATAGTTTTACCTGACTGGCTTGAAGCTAATGTAAAGGAAAGACAGGTTAAATTCACAAAATTACCTGCTTTGAGCGATTTATCTGAAAATATTAATGTACAGTTAATTATTGAGTATTATTCGAGATAAGAGTCTACACAAAGTTGTGTGGCACTTTTTAGAAGTTTATTTTTTGCGGAAAGTCCGTAAAAGTAGGAGGAAAGTCTGTGTTATTACAAACAAGTGATGTAAAAATCAATAAATTGTCCTCAAAAGGCAATACTGGAATTTTTGAATTTAGTCCATTACCAAGTGGTTTTGGCAGAACTTTAGGAAGCGTATTAAGAAGAGTGCTGTTAACCTCTCTAAAAGGTGGTGCTGTCACTGAGTTAAGAATACCTAAAGTTAGTCACCAGTTTTCAACTATAGCTGGTGTTAAAGAGGACGTTGTGGAAATAACTCTAAATGTTAAAGAGTTAGCTGTAAAAATTCATACTGATAACCCTGTTATAGGTTCTATACATAAAAAGGGTAAAGGCGTGGTAACTGCAGCAGACATAGAAGTGCCATCAGACGTAGAAATAATTAACAAGGGGCTTCACATAGCAGAGCTTGCTGACAACAATTCAACACTCGATATGGACATTACCTTTGAGTCCGGTGTTGGTTATTCCGCTGTAGAAGATAGAAAAACAGCGAAAGTTGGAGTTATAATGATCGATGCAGTATTTTCTCCGGTTTTGCAAGTATCCTATGAGGTTGATCAGACTAGAAAAGGGGACATTACTGGACTTGACAAATTGACTGTTACGGTTACAACAAATGGCAGTATAGCTCCGGAAGATGCTTTAGTAGATGCATCTACCACATTGAGAAACTTTTTCTCACGCTTTGCTAAAGGTCCAGATCCAGAGTTAGTAGTTGCTTCTGCAGATGGAGATGACTCTGGTGTACAGTCCGGTGAAGAAATATTTCTAGAGGATCTTCCATTACCTACCAGAACAATAAATGCCCTCAAGAAGCATGGTATTGGTACTTTACAGCAGTTAGGTTCCTTATCTGATGAGGAATTGGCCGATGTAAAAAACTTAGGCGACAAATCTGTTAATGAAATTAAAAAAATTCTTGAAAAAGAAGGTCTTAAGTAGAATCTATGAGACATAGAGTTAGCAAAAAAAAGTTAAATAAAACAACAGATCATAGAAGGGCGTTATTAAAAAATCTTTCTGTGTCTTTAATTCTTGAAGGTCATGTACAGACAACCTTGGCGAAAGCCAAATTTTTTCAGCCTTATGTTGAAAAACTAGTTACAAAAGCTAAGGCTCCACAGGATCTTCACAATATAACTTTGGTTAATTCTAGACTTGGCTCTGAAGTTGCCACTAGAAAGTTATTTTCTGATATAGCAACAAATTATGCTGATCGTAAGGGTGGTTATACAAAGATTACGAAACTTGGTTTTAGATCAGGAGATAAGGCTCCATTAGCAAAAGTAGAATGGGTTTCAAAGGAGACAAAGTAATGAAAACAACAACACCAAGCAAAGCAAAACTAAACCCATCCTGGCATATCGTAGATGCTAAAGGAAAAGTATTAGGGAGACTAGCCAGTGATGTTGCGTCTATATTGATTGGTAAGAACAAGGCTACATATACTCCAAATATAAATGTTGGTGATAAAGTTGTTGTGTTGAATTCTGATTTATTTTCCGTCACTGGTACAAAGACTACATCTAAGCTGTATATTCATCATACGGGTTTTCCTGGTGGTATAAAGCAGGAGTCTCTAAGAGATTTAACTAAACGAAATTCTGAAAAAGTAATTCGAAATGCCGTGAATGGTATGCTACCAAAAAACAAGCTTAGAAAAGAACGTATGAGTAATCTATATGTTTATAAAGGTACTGATCATCCACATCAGGGACAAGTAACTAATTAGTTTCATAAATTAGTAATGACTAAAAGTACAAGAACAAAAAAGAAAATTGAATCATTAGGCCAGGAAGCCAAGGCAGTAAAAAAGGGCTTTATTTTTGGAACTGGTCGAAGAAAAACTGCTGTAGCTAGAGTCTTTTTATACAACGGTAAAGGTGATTTCACTGCTAACAACATGCCTATTGATGATTACTTTTTGTCAGAGAAAAGGCGTAGCGATTGGATGAAACCTTTTCACTTGGTAGGTGTCTCGCACCCTGGGGCGCATTTTAATGCTACGGTGAAAATTGAAGGTTCGGGGAAGTCATCTCAGCTTGATGCTGTAGTACATGCTTTTTCTCATGCGTTAGCTTCTATAAGTGAAGAGTATTCTACTATACTTAGAAAACAGAGTATGTTGACTCGAGATTCGAGAATGGTCGAACGTAAGAAACCATACTTGAGAAAAGCTCGAAAGGCACCTCAGTACTCTAAGCGTTAATTATAAATTCCTATCAGGTATTTAATTTCCTTAAGAGAACTTTCAATAGTTTCAATATTGTTAAGAAGTTTATTCTTTTGTTGTGTAGGTGGAGTTATTAGGTTTTCATTGTACTCATCTGATATAGCCTCCAAAACTCTAAGTGGTGGCTCAATTTTACCTGTTTCATATGCCGAAATTGTTTTACCCGATATTCCCATTTTATGTCCAAATCTCGACTGAGACAATTTTGCTTTGTTTCTTATATTTCTAATCTTGTCACCAATATTTTTTTCCATAGATATTATCAATAGAATTTATTATATTGCAATGCATATTGCAATAACCTATATTGATCATATGCTTGAAACTAGATACCAAACTATACGTTTATTTGATTTACCTGTATCAGAACGCCCACGTGAGCGTTTGATCAAACATGGAGTCGAAAACTTATCTAATGTAGAACTTTTGTCTCTTGTTTTACGTTCAGGAGGTCGTAATGTAACAGTTAAAGTTTTAGCAGAAAATTTACTGAAAACATTCAAAAATTATCGTGGAATCATGTTAGCAGATACGGCTGAATTGATTGGTTTTAACGACATTGGTTTGGCGAAAGCAACAAGCTTGAAAGCTGCATGTGAAATAGGTATACGTATGACAGCAGAGCTTGAGCCTCTAAGCTCAGTAGTAGTTACTCCCGCAGATATTTACAAGATACTTAGAAAAACATTATATGCAAAAACTAAGGAACACCTGTATGTGGTCTCACTTGATGCACGCCTACGCGTACTATCAATTGATTTGGTCTCAATTGGTACGGCTAATGAAGCTTTGGCGCATCCAAGAGAAATATACTCAACAGCCATTAAAAAAGGTGCAGTTTCGGTTGTTTTGGTACATAATCACCCGTCCAATGATCCAACACCTAGTTCTGCTGATATCGAGCTTACCCAGCGAGTTGCTGAGGCAGGTGTGGTCTTGGGAATAAAGCTTCAGGACCATGTCGTTATGGGTGATGATTCTTATGTGAGTCTAAGAGAGCAAGGATTACTTGTTAAGAATTAATTGAAAGGAGGTGAATGAAATGAAAAAAATGTATTTGTTGATTTTTTCTTTGATTATAGGTACAGCGCTTATTGGGGTGACTTATGCGGCATTTAGTGGTAAGTCCAAAGTGCTTGGTACTAGTGTTTCCGTAGGAAGTGCAGACATAAAGTTATTGGACAATGTTTCTGGTGATTTGTCATCAGGTAATCTCGTAAACGAAAAGGCAGGTCCTGCACTGGCGAATATATACCCTAATTGGTCAACTGATTATTTGGTCAAATTGTACAATAATTCACCGACCCCACTCATGCTTAGTACGAATGCCAATTATGCTACTGATCAAGATCCGGCTGAATTGCGTCAGTTAGTGTATGTTCAGCCGTTCCCATGGGTAGACTCGAACACCAACGGATATGTTGATTCTGGAGAGTTGGGGACCCCACTTGAGCGTAAAACTATTGTCAAATGGAAAACAGAGGGATTCAACCTTGGAACTATTGATAGTGGGCAAGTAAAGGGTTTTGTACTTAGGTTTAGTGCTGATAGTATTCCTGATACTAAGCAGGGGGCTTCTGGTACATTCGACTTTGAGTTTAACTCGCTAGGAATGTAACAACCTGTATTTGCATCTTACCCGGGGAGATGCATATTCGTGCTATTATTTTTTCATGAAATCGAATTTGCCATATCTAGTTACATCATTTCCGTTGTGGTTTTTAGTGAAGTTTCCTTTGCAGCTGTCTCGTATTGTTACAAGAGTTATAGTATTGCTTAACAATGAGTTTTCCTTCACTCTAAACCTAAAGCTTCTATTTACTCCTATCTATGGTGATTACACCAAGGTAGGTAGGGTAATTGGCTTTGTAGTAAGAATCTTCGAGGTGGTTATCGGTTTGGTATTAATAGTGGCTTTAAGTCTTTTGGTACTGGTAATACCTGTAGGATGGTATTTGATACCTTTTGCAGTAGCCCACTATTATGGTTCCTTGATAGTAATTTATATCGCTGGAATATTTACTCTCAGATACTTATCCTCCAAAGCGATTCCTGCTAAGAAGGTGTCTGAAATTAGGGACGATCAATACCAGAAAACCTTCAGACCAGATGCACTTTATTTTTATGAAATGCTTGTAAATGATTCACAGATATCAGCCAAACTTTTCGAAGAGTTCTCGATAAAATATATCCTTCGGAAGCTTGAACTTACAAATCAGGACTTTATAACAAAAATCTCTTCAGTGAAATTGAACTTCAGCAATCTTGCTAAATGTTCTTTTGATTTTGCTGCCAAACAGAGTACTAGGTATGTAGAACTAGAGCATATTTTTTTGGGTGCTTTAAGTATGGTGCCTAAAATTGAAGTTGTCCTGTCCGTTTATGATGCCAAATTTGAAAACATTGAAGAAACAGTTAATTGGGTGGTGACAGAACGTGAACGCGTTTCCAAAATGTTTGTATGGCAGGAAGATTATCAATTACCCAAGATGAGTGGTGCCGGAAAGGGTATGACTGGAAGAATCACACCATTTCTAAATAGTGTATCTCAAGACTATACCAAAATGGCACAGCTGGGGCAGATTAAGGAAGTAAAGGCGCACAGAGAAATAATGGATCAGGTCTCGGAATTGTTAGGCGGTTCGAATACAAATATATTACTGGTGGGTCCTCCGGGCTGTGGGAAAACCTCAATTGTGAAAGGTATTGCTAGAAGGATTGTGCGTGGGGAAACTGATAAGGATGCGATAAGGTTCAAACGTATTGTCAGCATTGATACCTCAGGTCTTCTAGCCGGGACCAAGACCGCTGGAGATATTTCCCAAAAGATAAACCAACTTATGGATGAACTGAAATCTTCGGGTGATATAATTCTCTTTTTCGATGAAATCCATAACTTTGTTTCTGGTGCCACCTCTGAGGATGGCTCGACAATATTTTCGTTATTGGAGCCACATCTAGCTGGTTCCAAGATTCAGTTTTTAGGTGCCACAAATCTTGCAAATTTTAGAAAATACATAGAGCCAAATGGCTCCTTCTCTAGATTGTTTCATACTATTGAGGTGCCTCCAGCAAATGTACTCGAGACTGTGGCGATTCTGGAGGATAGCTCTAGGGATTTTGAGCGTGAGCAGGGTGTTATAGTAACCTACCCAGCACTTGTGGAAATAGTAAGACTTTCTGCCAAACTCATGCACGAACGGGTATTTCCAGATAAAGCCCTTGACGTGTTAACACGCACTGTTTCTGAGTCTAGAGGTAATAAATATATTACTCGTGAGGATATTCGCGCGCAGATTTCTGAAATTACTCATGTACCTGTGACGTCTCTTTCGGAAAATGAGAGTGCTAAACTATTGAGTTTGGCAGATTCCATGAAGAAAAGAGTTATTGGTCAGGAGCATGCGGTTGACCAAGTTGCCAAAGCTCTTCAAAGAGCACGTGTTGGGATTAGGGACGAGAAGAAGCCTATTGCTAGTTTTCTTTTCGTAGGGACTACTGGTGTAGGTAAGACTGAAACTGCCAAAGCGCTAGCTTCAGAGTATTTCGAAGATGAGACTGCTATGATTCGCTTAGATATGAGTGAATACCAACAAGCAGATAGTATAGACAAGCTTATTGGAAGTTCAAAAGGAAGTTCAAAAGGTGTTTTGACAGAAGCAGTGAGAACTAAGCCTTATGCTTTGATTCTTCTAGACGAAATTGAGAAGGCTCATCCTCAGGTATTGTTAGCTTTTCTACAGGTGTTAGATGATGGTCGGTTGACCGACTCGACAGGTATGACAATAGATTTTACCAATGCTATCATCATCGCCACAAGTAATGTAGGAACTAGATCAATTCAGGAGGTAATGTCAAAGAATGGCACCGTTCAGGATATGGATGCGGCGGCTTTGCGTGATGTAAGGGATCACTATGCACCCGAGTTTTTGAACCGTTTCAATGGTTTAATAGTGTTTAAGCCTCTGACACGAGATGTTGTTACGCAGATAACAGACTTGATGCTAACCAAGGTTCGTAAGATGGCGGATCAAAAAGGTCTGAAAGTTACTTTCAAGCCAGAGTTAATTACTGAGCTGGTAAATCGAGGTTTTAGTCCGGAATGGGGTGCCCGCCCAATGGGACGTGTTATAGAGGACACTGTAGAGTCCTATCTGGCTTTGAAGTTACTATCTAATGAAGTAAAAATGGGTGATGAGCTTGTGCTTGGTGTAGAAGTTTTTGAATAAGTATGGATGATGCAAAAGCCAAACTCGAAAATTTAAAGATAACCCTTCAAATTGATGATAAACGTTCGCAGTTAGAACAGATACAGAGTCGCCTAAATTCTGAAGATGTTTGGAAAGACTGGGAAGCAGGTCAGAAACTTTCTCAATCCCAGTCAGATATTAAAAAAGAGTTGGAAGATTTTGAAATTCTGGAGTTGTTACTAGCAGATGGGGATATTGAAGTCTTTGAAAAAGAATTCAGGAAACTCGAGTTTAAGACATTCTTGAGTGGTCCTCATGATAAAGGTGATGCGATTATTTCTATACATGCTGGACAAGGTGGTACTGATGCTATGGATTGGGTTGATATTCTTTTTAGAATGTATACACGTTATGCGGAGCAGAAGGGTTGGAAAATGAGCTTAATTAATAAAATGCCTGGTGATGTTGCTGGTCTAAAAAGTGTGTCTTTTGAGTTGTTTGGACTATATGCATATGGTTTTTTGCGTGAAGAGTCAGGTGTTCACCGATTGGTACGTCTTTCCCCATTCAACTCGGACAATCTGAGACAAACGTCGTTTGCGCTTGTAGAGGTGATCCCTCTAATAGGAGACAATATTGAAGTTGATCTCAAGAATGAGGATGTGGAGTTTGAAGCTTACAGATCCGGTGGTCCAGGTGGCCAAAATGTTAACAAAGTCTCTACAGCAGTAAGAATAAAACACATTCCCACTGGGATAGTTGTTGAATGCCAAGAAGAGCGCCTACAAGGAAAAAATAGGGAAAAGGCTTTGCGGATTCTCAAAGCTAAACTCTATGCCCTCGAGCTAAAGAAGCTTGAGGAAGAGAAAAATAGACTCAGAGGAGTATATAAAACCCCTGGATGGGGAAATCAGATAAGAAATTATGTACTTCACCCATACAAGTTGGTTAAGGATTTACGTACAGATATTGAGAGTACCAATCCTGAGGCTGTGCTAAACGGAGATCTGGAGCAATTTATTGAAGCGCAGATCAAACTGTAAACGCTTACCGCCTAGACAAATTATGTACTCAATACTATAATTTTTAATAGATTATGGATGAGCAAATACAGCCAAACTATCAAAGTATTAGACCTCCAATAGGTTTTCAGAAATTGCGAAAAATCCCATTTTACAAAAACAAGACCGTTGATTTAGTTGCGGTTGCAGTGTTTTTATTTGTTATATCAGGTGTGTTTGCCGCATATACCTATCTCATGCGCCCAGATAACTTGAGCAGAATCAGTCCAGTAGCTTCCAAATTCATTAATTCGGATAGCGGACCTGTGAAGACTGTGATGAACCCTATAAACGGCGTTTTATATACTGCCGAAGAATCCTCACCTTGGATTGGAAATCGGCCCTTTGGTGTAATGATAAACAACCATGTGGATGCCAGACCTCAATCCGGCTTAATTTATGCTGATTTAGTGTATGAGATCGTTGCTGAGGGTGGTATTACAAGATTTTTACCGTTTTATTTATCCCGTTTACCCGAAAAAGTGGGTCCTATCAGAAGTACCCGCGAGTATTATCTTGTATTAGTTAAGGAGATGGGAGATGCAATGCTGATGCATGAGGGTTATTCTCCACAAGCTTTGGAGGCAATTCAATATTGGCCCGTACGAAGTTTACAAAGGGGTGGGGCTTCATTTATAAATTGGAGAGATAATCCCCGAGATGTTGCAACAGAACATACTCTCTATTCTAATCCTCAGGAACTATATAAATATGGTGTTGATACTTTAGGTTGGGGAGGTAACAGAGAACTTAAATCATGGAAGTTTAAGGACGAGACGAAAATTGAGGTGCAGGCTGATCTTTGTCACGTGGGGGCTTGTAAGCCAATTGTAGTTGATTTTTGGTATCCCGGTGACTTCTCAGCCATTTGGAACTACGACAGTGAAAAAAACGAATACTCTAGATCTACTGGTTATGACGAAAACGACCAACCCATCCCTCACCTAGATCAAGAAACTAAGGAGCAGATAAAGGTGAAAACTCTTGTAGTTCAGTTTGCAACTGAAACTTCAATTGTCGGAGATGAAAAGAATAGACTCGATTATGAACTGATTGGCAGTGGGGAAGGTATGGTGTTTATGGATGGTGGTGTAACAAATGTGACATGGTCAAAAGCAGGGCGCGATGATCGAACTATGTTTTATGATCAGAATGGTAATGAATTTGAGTTTAATCGTGGTAAGATCTGGATAAGTATTGTTCCTGAGCGTAACAGAGAATTAGTAGTATTTTAGTTTTTAAATTTAATATCAATCTGCCTCTTGATAACCAATATGTTAAAAGATTTATTTGTTTCTGAAGTACGTATAAACATTTTGAAGATAATGCTTCCTCATCCTGAGAGGCCTTTGCATGTTAGAGCTTTAGTGAGGTCAGTTGGAACCGAAATCAATGCTGTCCGCAGGGAATTGAAGAGACTATATGACTTAGGGTTACTTAAGAAGAGGCAAAGCAGCAACAGATTGTATTACACCGTCGACACAACGAATATGTTTTATGCAGAATTATTGTCATTGGTAGCGAAGGAAGAAGGCTTGGGGGCAAGTATCATCAAAAGTAAAAAGGACTTGGGTGATGTGCACTTTGCTATTCTCTCTAGAAGATTTTCTAGAAACATTGAATCCACTGTACTTGATGTTGATTTGTTTATGGTTGGAAATGTAAATATGGATGTATTGGAAAAGTTAGTAAAGGAACATGAGACTAGGCTTGGTCGTGAAGTACATTACTCTGTTCTTGGCAGCGAGGAGTTTATGTTCAGAAAACGAAGGAATGACCAATTTGTTTCCAAAGTAATGGCTCAAGGAAGAACAATGCTTATTGGTGATGAGGAAGAGTTTAGCGCAATGCAATAGTGCGTTATAATCTACCCATGTCTTGGCTAAAAAATGATTACTTTAGATTAGGTTTGATACTTGGTTTATTTGTAATCTCTGTTCTAATCGCACTTCCTAAAGTTCCGATAAAATTTAATATTGGTCCCCTGCATGTTAACACTCAGGTCGGTGGTTATTATCTTAGTTTTTTGAGTGATAAGGTGGTTTTAGATTTAACCGAATATAAAAAGGGACTGGACTTAGAAGGTGGTATCAAAATCGTGCTGAAGGCAGACATGTCTAAAATTCCTGAGTCAGATCGTGCCGCTGCCTTGGACTCGGCAAGAGAAATAATTGATCGCAGAGTAAATTATCTTGGAGTTGCTGAGCCTTACATCGTTCCTGTCCAGGTTGGTGACGAGCACAGAATAATATTGGAAATCCCTGGTGTAGATGATTTGGACTCTGCCCTAAACTTAGTGGGTAGTACCGCCCAAATAACCTTCAAAGAACTAGGTACTGATTCCCCTTGGGATGGCACACAATTCGAACAGTATTATATTTCTCCAGAATCTTGGTCCGACACTGGCTTGACGGGGTCTGATTTGCGCGGTGCAGATTTAGTTTATAGCCAGGCTGGTGCAGGTTTTAATCAAGGTTCAACAGCCCCACAAATTCAGTTACGCTTTTCTAGTGAGGGTCGCAAGAAGTTTTCAGAAATTGCTAAAAAGAATGTAGATAAGCCAATCGGAATCTTTCTAGATGATTCCCCTGTCCCGTTGTCTATGCCAGTTGTAAGTGCTGAATTTGCAAATGGTGTAGTAGATGATCCAGTAATTTCAGGAAGTTTTGATGTTGAAACTGCAACAAACCTTACGCTTCAAATACGTGCTGGGGCTTTACCAGTTTCTGTTGAAGTTTTACAGCAAGAGAAAGTGGGAGCCACATTAGGTAGTGATTCAGTTAAAGCGAGTTTCAAAGCAGGACTGATTGGTTTCGTTCTCATTATGATATTTATGTTTGTCTTATATGGAAGATTGGGTTTGATCGCGGACTTTGCCTTGATTCTATATGCTCTACTTGTTTTATCCATATTTAAAATAGTACCTGTTGTATTAACCCTGCCAGGTATTGCGGGCTTTTTGTTATCTGTTGGTATGGCAGTTGATGCTAACATTTTGATCTTTGAGCGTACTAATGAAGAATTGCGTGCAGGGCGCCCAAGGAGTTTAGCAATAAAACTGGGGTTTGAGAGAGCATGGAGCTCGATAAGAGACTCCAATGCTTCATCTTTGATCACTGCTACAATTTTATTTTATTTGGGTACCGGATCTATACGAGGTTTTGCAGTGACCTTGTTTATTGGAATAATTGTTTCTCTATTTACCGCTATTTTTGTAGTAGAAACCATGATAAGAGTTACTAGGTTGGATGCGGATACCGCCGCTAGATCATTTATTTTTAGGAGGTTGTTTAGGAGATGAGTTTTGATGTTAGTAAATTCAAATATAAGTTTCTGACTTTATCCATCATTTTAAACATTACAGCTGTATTGTTTATTCTGTTGTTTGGCTTGAACCTTGGCATCGATTTCACTGGTGGTGCGATTTTTAGATACAAGGTTCAAAATAATGAATTGGACATTTCCGCATTAAAGGACAGCATCCTAAAAAAATTTTCAGAAAATGGCATTTCAGTTTTACGTTCTAGTATTGCTGAAGGTTATATAACAGTCCAGACAACTTTGATTGATAGCACAACAAGTACGGCAATAAATTCGTCCGTTGCCTCAGGTGAGGTTACACTTGATTCCTTTGAATCTGTCGGCTCAGTAATAGGTTCTGAGGCAATTAAAAAATCTCTAGTTGCACTTTTTATGGCATTAGGCGCAGTATTGTTTTACATAGCCTTTGCGTTCAAGGATATCCCTCAGCCATATAGTAGTTTTAAGTTTGGCGCAAGTGCAATTTTTGCAATGTTTCATGACGTGCTTATTGTGGTAGGTATCTTTGCATTTCTAGGCAAATTCTTTGGAGTGGAAACAGATCTTCTTTTTGTAACAGCCTTGCTCACAATAATAGGTTTTTCAGTTCACGACACAATAGTTGTATTTGACCGTATCCGCGAAAATCTAATTAAAAAGGGTAAAGGAAAAAGTTTTGAGAAAATTGTTGCGATCTCAGTTAATGAGACCCTACGAAGATCCTTGGCAACCTCTTTTACGGTTTTAATTGTTTTGGTAAGTTTGTTTATTTTTGGTGGCGCAAGTATAAAGTTTTTTGTTTTGGCTTTTATAATCGGAATTGTAGTAGGGACTTATTCTTCGATTTTTATTGCATCTCCAGTGCTAATTCTTTGGGAATCAAAAAGATAAAAGTATGTCCCTCAAATGGAAGGTTTTAAACCAATATATTGGTGACAAAGATGTCATTACATTGTTGCTTGAAAATCGTCAGATTGTTGATACTCTAGAGCAAGAAAAATTTCTTAACCCTCCTCCACTCAGCAATCTTCTACCTAAACTTCCGTCAGATTTTAAACTAGCTCTAAAACAAGCTCGTGATCTTGTAAATGACTATATAAAGCAAGGTTTGCCAATTTTGATATATGGTGACTACGATGCCGATGGTGTATGCGCCACGGCAATATTGTATAACACCTTGAGACACGAATTAAGTCATAATAAAGTGTTCTTTTGCATACCAAACAGATTTACCCATGGCTATGGTCTATCTGAGGCGGCTCTCGTGCAAACTCTGGAAAATATCGAAGCTTCAGGTACATCAACTGCGCGGTTGCTAGTGATAACAGTTGATACAGGTATAACAGCGGTAAATGAGATAAAATACCTTCGAGACTTGGGTTATGATGTCATATTAACAGACCACCATCAAAAGAGTTTGGAGACACCGTCTTCCTCAATTTTGGTTTGGAATGATTCTATTGTTGGTTCTACGATTGCATGGTTGCTTAGCATAGCCCTGGGTTCTAAGGATAGACACAATATAGCTTTAGCAGGTGTAGCAACAGTGACCGATGTCCAACCATTACTCGGCATTAACAGATCTCTGGTTAAGCAGGCATTGCAAATTTTAAACTCTGATCCTCCGAAGGGTATACGTTATCTGCTAGATAACAGTGGTTCAAAGAGCATTGAAATTACTACTTACGAGTTAGGTTGGGTCATCGGCCCCAGGCTAAATGCAACAGGTAGGCTAACTGAGGCGGACGATTCATTGAAATTGCTTATTTCGGATAACGACGATGATGTTAAAAACTATGCGCGCCTACTAAACGATACCAATGTAGATAGGCAGAGTAAAACTCTTGACATGTATGAGATCGCCTCTGATTTTGCTCTAGAAAAATTGCCTAAAATTATTGTTTCATCAAGTGAGCAATATCATGAAGGGTTGATTGGGCTGGTAGCTTCTAGGTTGGTTAAAAAGTACCATGTTCCCTCGATAGTCATCAGTATAGAGGGGGCTACAGCTAAAGGGTCTGTACGATCTGTGTCGGGTATAGACATTATCTCGATCCTACGGCTTTTCGAGAATGAATTTCTTAAATTGGGCGGACATCCCATGGCGGCAGGGTTTTCAATTGAAACTAAGAACATCAGTAAGCTTCAGGATTTGCTGGTTGCATATTTTGACAAAAACATTCCAGAGGATTTGTTACAACCAGTTCTAGAAATTGATTTGGAACTTCCAGCCAGTGTAATTAATCTGGATTTCATTGAGTCTTTAGCTCGTCTTAAGCCTTTTGGAATTTCTAACCCTGAACCGAGATTTTTAACAAGGTCGTTGGGTTTGTCAGCAATAACAAAAATGGGTGCGAAAGGGCAACATTATAGTTTCAAACTTTACGACGGTTCAGAATTTCATAAAGCTATTTTTTTTAATAGTTTTGACCATACTGTAGTTCAGCAACTGCGAGTTGGGGATAAAGTCGATGTTGTTTTCAAGGTAAAAGAGAATAATTTCAATGGTCGTAAAAGTGTTGATTTACTCGTTGACGATTTAGTTATTTGCAACTAGGAAATATTTTTGTTAAGCTCACTAGTAGTACAAAAAAAGCTGTGAAAGAGGCTAGGATTTTTTTCTTAGGTGACACTCTGGAGCTGTCGAGAGGAAATGCTCGATCGGGAATGCCCGTCATAGCTGTAAATTAAGTAATTAGAAGGCTGGAACCTTCAATACCTAAGTATTGAGCCTCTTGGATAAAACCAAGAGCTTTTTTTTTCTTATGGTAGTGAAAGTTCAGAAAGAAAATATGGAAAGAATGTATGTTTCTGAAACGTTAAGTAAAGTTGGAGAGCAAGTAAGGTTGCAAGGTTGGGTTGACACCAAACGTGATCACGGTAAAGTAACATTTATCGATATTCGTGATCGTTCTGGTAAAGTTCAATGTGTTTCAGTGGGTAAACTAGGTGAATTAGGCACAGAATGGGTAATTGACCTAGTTGGCACAGTTAAGTTGCGCCCAGAGAGGCAGATCAACCATGATATTGAGACTGGAACAATCGAGATTGAGGTTGAAAGTTATACAGTACTTAACAAGTGTTCTGAACTTCCTATACCTATAGATACTGATGGTCGTGAAATAAACGAAGAAACTCGTCTCAGATACAGATACTTGGATTTGCGTCGAAGCCGTATGACCAAGAATATGAAATTACGTTCTGATTATTCTCGTGCATTAAGGGATGCACTATATTCTAGGAACTTTGTAGAGGTTGAAACTCCGATGTTAACAAAGTCTACCAAAGAAGGATCCAGAGACTTCATTGTTCCTTCACGTCACAATCCTGGTAAATTTTATGCACTTCCACAAAGCCCCCAGCAATATAAGCAACTTCTAATGACTGCAGGTATTGAAAGATATTTTCAATTTGCTCGATGCATTAGGGATGAAGACCTGCGTGCGGATCGTGGTTATGAGCACACTCAGGTAGACCTAGAGTTGAGCTTCGTGGATAGACAGTCAGTTATGGATGTTGTTGAGTCTATAGTTAAGGAGGCTGTAAACGCAGTTGGTGGCAAGTTGAAGTTTGAAGAGTTTCCAGTTATTGACTATGCTGATGCCCTAAAGACATATGGTGCAGATAAATTTGATATGCGTACTGAGGAAGATAAGAAAAACGGTGTTTTGGCATTTGCTTGGGTAATCAACTTTCCATTTTTTAAGCAGGTTGATAAGTCGGATGCGGCTGAAGTACAAGATGGTAAAAGCGGGTGGACATTTACACATAATCCTTTCAGTAACCCCTTACCAGAGCATATGGAATGGCATTTACAAGGTAAGAATGTTGATCAAATATTGACCACTCAATACGACTTAGTATGCAACGGGTATGAAGCGGGTGGTGGCAGTATCCGTGCACATGACCCCGATGTATTGAAGGCCACCTTTAAGATTATGGGTTACTCTGATGCGGAAATCGAAGTCGGTGTGGGACATATGTTGGAAGCATTCAAGCTCGGAACTCCTCCACATGGAGGTATTGCTTTGGGTCTTGACAGACATATTATGGTGTTGGCCGGTGAGGAGTCCCTAAAGGAGTCAGTTGCTTTCCCAATGACATCGTCCGGGCGTACATCGGTAATGAGTGCCCCTGGTGATGTAGATGCTTCATTGCTTAAGGAATTGCATATAAAAGTTGTATCATAGTAACATGTCTGTTTTTGATGAGATTAAGAAATTGCTTGATCAAGCATCCGTAGAGTTTAAGGTTGTGGAACATGCTCCTGTATATACTAGTGAAGATGCTTCTAAAATAAGAGACACTTCACTTGCTATTGGGGCTAAGGCGTTGATTTGGTATGCTGATAAATCACCAATACTGGCTGTGGTACCTGGCGATAAAAAACTTGATCTAAAAAAATTCAAACAAGCTTTTGGTTTCAAAGATGTGCGATTTGCTACGCCTAATGAAGTAGAAGTTTTAACTGGTCTAAAGACTGGTTCTATTCCACCCATAGGTAAGGTCTTGGGACTAACGTCTTACTTTGATGAGAGTTTTCTTAAAGGTACTCATGTAGCTTTTAATGCAGGTTTACACACAGTTTCTATACTTATGAGGGCGCAAGACTTACTTAAGGTGGAAGGTCCCCAACTTGCAGATATCACATGAGAGCTGTTTTACTTAAGAAATTCAAGCTTTTTGTGATCAGAATTTTTCTTGAAATTCTATTATTTATAGACTTTTTAGATGCTTTTCCACTAAAGGCCACGAAGCTACTAATCAAGGGCACCCTAGTAATTTTTGTGATATCTTTTGCATCAGGTTTCATTGTATTGGAAAATAGAAATAAAACAGTTCATAACCTCCTAACCCACGTTTTGTACCCTAGACCTCTTTCCACGGTGCCCCTCAATACTTATGTCTCTGAAAGATCTTCTGAAACAAGCCCTGAATTCCCATCCATATCTGCTAGATCTTACATTATTGTTGACCTAAAAAAGCAGGTAGTGCTAAAGGAATACAATTCAAAAACCCCGTTACCTCCGGCGTCAACTACTAAGATAATGACTGCCTTAGTAACTAGGGATATTTACAACCTTTCAGACAAAATAAAAATACCTGAGGAGTGTACTAAAATTGAAACTCAACGAATAGGTTTCCTGAAAGATGAAGAACTATCTGTTGAAGATCTTTTGGGGACATTACTTGTAAACTCAGCAGGTGACTCTGCCTGTGCTCTTGCTAATGGTAAAGGTGCTTATAACGAGTTTATAACTTTGATGAATCTTAAAGCAATAGGTCTTGGCTTGACCAGTACGAATTTTTCTAATCCCATTGGCCTGGACGATTTTTCAGAAAATCATTTAATTTCTGCACATGATCTCTATAAATTAACGTTAGCGCTTAGACGTGACCCTGTCCTAAAGGAGTTAGTTGGTTTGCATGAATATACAATAAAATCAGGGAGAGAGGTCAGGATTGTGCCTAATACTAACATTCTCTTGTGGGAGGTCTCTGGGACTGTTGGTGTGAAGACCGGGAAAACATCTGGGGCTGGTGAAGTTCTTGTATATGAGTATTTGAAGGATAACAAAAACTTTCTAATCGTGATTATGGGGAGTTTAGATAGATTCAAAGATACCAAAGCTATTCTTGACTGGACACTTTCTAGCTACTGAGTTACTGGTTTTACATACTGTCCCTGCACGGCTGGAAAATATAGTGTTATCTCGCCCCCGGGTTTTCCGTTTACATTGTAGTCCCCTTCGAATACGTAAATCGGTTGCATAAAATTTTGACGTTTTTCGGTATCATAATAGGCTAGATATATATTGTTTATAAGTACTGTATCTACCCTTGGTGGTGTGGGTTTCTCAGCAAACACACTGTCATCGGTAGGGATTACACTTGCTATGACTCCCTGTTTTTCATTTGCCACTGCATTCCATGCTTCTTGAACAGTAATAAGTGGATATGTACCATTTTCGTCCTCAATAAGGGGCCAATCATGAAAATCTATTATAGGATTACTTAAAACTTCAGGAGCCCCAGTTCCTATACTCACTCCTACAACTACGCTTAACAGTCCTTTTTTCGGATCTGGGCCTAGTATTGGAAAATCACGCACTTTTCTAAAAAAATCTACTCTTGCAAGTTGGGCCTCGAAAGGTGAATTTGCTTTAACAAGCTTTCCACTTGCGAACTTAGCCATGCTTACTTTTCCTGTTTCACGTGAGTATTGCTCGTTATTAAGTCTATCTATGCCGGTCAGTACTCTTCTTGCTTGCCCTTCTGCACTCGCTGTGGTTATTTTTCCAGGACTAAACAATGATTGAAAGTTTGCTAAGTTGGTCTGTACTCTAAGCTCTTTAGTGTGGATTTCAATTTCTAGTATTGCCCCAGTTTGCTTATCCTTCCAACTAAATAGGTTACCTTTTAGGTCAGTGACTTGTTCGTCATCCGTGAAACCAAGCTTTCGTGCATGATCTTGTGCGTCCTTGCCTGCCTGATAAGAAAATTCAAGCTTTTCGTATTTATAAACCGGCAATTGAGTTGGTAGACTTGGAAGCCCTCCGCTTGTTGTGTTAAGTACAACTTCCCTTACAGTTCCGGTCGTTTCCTTTTCTATAAATTCAATAGGATCGAGCATTCCATAGGCGATTGTAGGAGGATTTTTTGGAGGATTAATCTTTAAATATAGATCTTTAACAAAGGGGGAGGCCGCTTTAAAGCCTATGTATAACACCAGTATACCTAAAACTATGTTTACACCTCTTCTGAAAACGACAGATGTTCTTGTGAGATTCATTATCAATATTTTACTCTATTACTAAGTTAATTAAAAACAGATTTATGCTAAAATCCATTCATGACAATTAGAACTCGAATGGCCCCTAGTCCAACAGGTGAATACCATATCGGTGGTATGCGAACTTTTTTATATAACTACGCGTTGGCAAAAAAAAACAACGGCCAGATGATACTGCGTATCGAGGACACGGATGTTGCACGAGAAGTTGAGGGCGCTGCAGAGAGATTAATTGATGTAATACACACCTACGGCTTAGGTTGGGATGAGGGCCCGGATGTTGGTGGCCCCTACGAACCGTATATACAGTCTGAACGTCTCGAAATCTATAGAGAGCAAGTGCAACAGCTTATCAAATCAGGCCATGCCTACTACTGTTTCTGTAGTAAAGAGCGCTTAACTGAGTTGAGATCCCAGCAGGAAGCTCAGAGTAAGGTTACGCGGTATGACAAAAAATGCCTGAACCTCTCTGCAGATGAGGTTGAGAAAAATCTACATGAAAATATTCCTTATGTTATTAGGCTAAATGTTCCAAAGGGTAAAGAGATACGTTGGAAGGACCTAATTTTAGGTGATGTTGCAATAAACTCAGATGAGATCGATGACCAAGTCTTAATGAAATCGGATGGTTACCCTACATACCACCTGGCGGTCGTAATAGATGATTATTTAATGAAAATTACCCACGTCTTGCGTGGAAATGAGTGGTTGCCTTCTACACCAAAGCAGCTATTGCTATTTGAGTATTTCGGTTGGGAAATCCCATATTTTGGACATTTGCCTAACCTCAAAGAAGTTGGAGCCAATAAGAAACTCTCCAAACGATATGGAGATGTTTCCGCAAGTGCTTTTCTAGCAAACGGTTATTTACCGGAGGCATTACTGAATTTTTTGATGTTCTTAGGGTGGAATCCTGGGGGTGATCGTGAGCTGTATACGCTAGATGAGTTTATAGATAGCTTTTCCATTGATCGTATCCATAAAAGTGATTTAGTAGCTTTTGATCGAGAAAAACTTCTTTGGATGAATGGTCTTTATATTAGGAGTTTAGATGACGATGTTTTACTAGATAGGATACTTGCTTGGTGTAAAAATTATTCTCCTGCGGATCCGGTTTTGAGCTATGATCCTTCAAAATTGTCACAGGTGTTACCTCTGGTTAAAGAGAGAATGAAACTCCTAAAGGAATTTCGTTTATTAGTTCAATACTTTTTTGAATCTCCTATTCCGGATGCAGTCTTATTGCGGAGCTTTGCAGGAGATAAAACACATTCTATATTAAAGGGTTTTATTGAATTATATGAAAGTGTGGATGAAACTAACTGGTCAGCTGCCTATCTGGACAAGCTATCACATGAGTGTATCGAGCACGCCGGATATACACCTAAAGAAGCTTTCATGACTGTTCGAATCGCAGTCACAGGAGAAAAAGCTACACCACCACTTTTCGATACATTAGCTGTATTAGGGAAAAAGGCTTGTATACAAAGACTTCAGTACGCACTGAATTTGTAATGTTTAGTACTATTTAAACTTAATTATTGAGACCATTGCCTCAACGATAGAGATAACTACCGCACCTACCATTGCTTCGACTGTTGCTACTATTGGTGCAAATACTGCTTCTATAATTGTTGCCACGGCAGAATTATAACACTTAAGCTATGTTCTGCAAGTTCGTTATATCTATTATTTATAGAGTTTTGTGATTGATGCTCCATATTTTCTTGCTACAATGTTACTGATAGGTTTCGTAAAATGGTGTAATTAATTGAAAGTGATATATGTCAAAAAATACAAATTCTTCCAAGCTCGATAAAGTAGACTCCAGTACTGATAAAAATAAGAGACTAGCCCTAGATTCGGCACTTGCTCAGATTGAGAAGTCTTTTGGTAAGGGGTCTATTATGAAACTAGGCGATCGCCCTGCTAGTACAGGTATTGAGGTCATACCAACAGGGTCTATTGCGTTAGATATCGCTTTGGGTATTGGTGGTATTCCTAAAGGAAGAATTGTGGAAATTTATGGCCCTGAATCCTCCGGTAAAACCACATTAGTACAACATATTATTGCCGAAGCCCAAAAACAAGGTGGTGTTGCTGCCTTGATTGATGCGGAACATGCTTTTGACCCCATATATGCAGAAAAAACCGGTGTAGATGTTGAAAATCTTTTGATCTCACAGCCTGATACCGGTGAGCAAGCTCTAGAAATAGCCGAAACTTTAATAAGATCCAATGCAGTCTCTGTTGTTGCCATAGATTCCGTTGCAGCCCTAACGCCACGTGCTGAGATAGAGGGTGATATTGGTGACAGTCATATAGCTTTACAAGCTCGGTTGATGAGTCATGCTTTACGTAAGATAACAGGTGCCGTAAGTAGATCCAATTGTACTGTTATATTCACCAATCAGCTGAGAATGAAAGTTGGAGTCATGTTTGGAAATCCAGAAGTTACTCCGGGTGGTCGTGCTCTTAAATTTTATGCATCTGTACGATTAGAAATTAGGCGCGTTCAAAGCTTAAAAGAGGGGGTAGAGGTTTCAGGAATACGCGCACGTGTAAAGGTTGTAAAAAATAAGGTTGCACCGCCATTTAGAGTTGCTGAGTTCGATATCATGTTTAACGAGGGTATTAGTAAGGAAGGTAATCTCATTGATGTTGGTGTTGAATTAGGCGTAGTAAAGAAGAGTGGCGCATGGTATGAGTACTCAGGTGAGAAACTTGGCCAAGGTAAAGAGGCCGCAAAGCAAACCCTGCGACAGAACGCGAAGCTTTATTCAGATATAGAAAAAAACGTCAGATCATTGCTAGCTGATGGTAAAGAAGTACCTCTGAAAATTACCACAGACACTAGTTCTGACCCAGAGGAAACCAGTTTTACTGAAGAATAATGTCTAGTAAAGAGGATATTTATCAAAGGTGTCGTTCACATCTATTAGAATATGTGGGTTTTCGTCTTAGAACATCATATGAGATACAAGAGAAAATAGGTATATACCTGGACGATTATCCGGACCTTTCACCAGAAAATCGGGAAGAGTTAACGTCTCAGCTGCTAGCAGAGCTCTCGGAACAAGGTTTGTTTTCGGATCTTAATTTTGCCAAAAAGTATATTGAAGAGCAATTTTCTTCCAATCAACCAAAAAGTCCAAACGAAGTTCGCGCGTTCCTTATGCGAAAGGGCGTGTCCTCAGAAAACACTGTTACTGCGCTGTTAAATTACGATTTACCTAGACAACTTGAAATTGTAAAACGCCTTGTAAATAAAAAAAATCTACCTAAAGACAAGATGAAAAACTATCTGTTACGGAAAGGATTCACCTTTGATTGTGTATCGCAGGCTTTAGAGACTATTTGACAGCCTTTTTGATCTACCCTAAAATCATCATAGTTGGAGATCTTATGGATATTTTGGCAAACCTTAATGGTCTAAAAATGAAAAGAATTTCAAGTTATGCAGATAGAGTTTCTGTAAGGTATATTAAGCGTAGTAATGATACTATGTCCTTCCCAAAGCTTATGAACCTAGTCATGTTGCTTAGTTTTTACCATTTTGTGTCTTTGATGGTTAGTGTGAGTGCCAGAATAGCGTTTTATTTTATGATTCTTTGTGCGATAAACTGGAATTATAGACATATAAAACAACGTCTTTCCACATATATACATAAATTTCCATCTACAAAATAAATTTTTAGGAGGATTATGGATTTATACACATTTATTATAGTGCTGGTATCACCTTTGTTAGGTATTGGTGCCTATTATTTACTTACAAGAAAATCTCTGGAAAAAAAACAAATCCCACAGGAACCAGATGCTGAGGCTGTATCTAAACAGACCTTAGTCTTGGAGGCGCGTGCAAAAGCTAAGGAGCTAATAATCGAAGCTCGTGATGAGGCTTTGAGAATAAAATCCGAGGCTGAGAAGAGTGCTGATGAACTGAGAAAAAAGACCGAGCGCCGTGAAAAAGAACTTGACATAAAAGCAACAGAATTAAAAGTAATGGAGAAGGATCAGGTAGAAAAACAGGAAGAGATTAAAAATCTTCAGTTAAAGATCAAGAAAAACGCTGAGGTGATTGAAACTGCAGCTAAGAAAAAGCAAGAGGAGTTAGAAAAGGTATCTAACTTAACCCGTGATGAAGCCCGTACAGAGTTGTTGCGCGTTTATGATAAGGAGTTAGCTGAAGAAAAAAGCAAGAGAATAAGAGAAATTGAAGAAGAAATCAGAAAAAATAAAGATACTTTAGCTCAAGAGATACTCGTAGATGCTATGCGTCACGGTGCTACCGACTATGTAGTTCAATATACAACCTCAAAAGTTAAGCTTCCTGAAGAGGAAATTAAGGGAAGAATAATTGGCAAAGAAGGTCGCAACATTCAAAAATTTGAAGAATTAACTGGGGTTGAACTAGATTTAGATTCCGCTCCCGGCGAGATCATAGTTTCTTCGTTTGATCCTATCAGACGAGAAATTGCAAAAGTTGCATTAGAAAGATTGATTGCAGACGGAAGAATTCAACCATCTCGTATTGAAGAAATAATTGAAGACACAAAAAAGGAGATTGATCATCTTATTCACAAGGAAGGGGATAACCTTTGTCATAGAGTAGGTGTTTACGATATTCCAAAGGATTTGGTGAAAATGTTAGGTAAGTTCAAATACCGCTTCTCCTATGGTCAAAATATGATTGAGCATACTTTGGAAGAGACACGTATTGGTGTAGCGATTGCCCATGAACTAAATGCAAATGTAGAAGTAGTAAAACTGGGATGTTTGTTTCATGACATCGGTAAGATCGTAAATGATGAAGAGGGAACCCATGTTGACTTAGGTGTAGACTTGCTAAAGAAGTTTAAAGTCGCAGAGGCAGTCGTAAACGCGGTAGCCGAACACCATGAGGATAGACCTTTTAGTTCAATTGAGTCGGCAATAGTTGCGCTAGCAGATCATATAAGTGGTGCTAGGCCTGGTGCTCGTTCCGAAGACTATGAAGCTTATGTCCAGCGTATGCAGAGTCTAGAAGAGGCAGCTTTATCCTTTGATGGTGTTCAAAAAGCTTTTGCAGTATCTGCTGGCAGAGAAGTTAGAGTGTTTGTATCTCCAGAAAAAGTAGACGATGACTCTACAGCTTTATTAGCTCGTGAGATTGCAAAGAAAATTGAACTCGAGCAAACCTATCCAGGTGTGGTAAAGGTTATTGCCATAAGGGAAACTAGAGTGTCGGCGACAGCAAGATAGAATGTTCTACTTATTGTTTTTATTGCTTTCATTGGTAATAGTTTATGTTATAACTCACATAGTTAGTGGGGTAGTGAAGGGTTGTTTGAGCTTATTTTTATTGCTAATTATTGGACTTTTGATCTTTTTGCTTATAAAATCAACAATGGAGTCGGTTAATGTATATGGCCTGTTTGTGATTGACAAGTTTAAAGTAAGAAAGATCACATAATGAAAATAATTTACATCGGAGATATAGTAGCTGAACCTGGTAGAAACGCCGTAAGAGAAGTCTTACCGCAACTAATTAAAGATTTGTCACCTGACTTAGTTTTAGCCAACGCTGAAAACCTCGCGCAAGGGCGTGGTATTACCGCCGATACCCTTAAAGAAATGCAAGACTGTGGAATTAACTACTTTACTAGTGGTGATCACGTTTTTTGGCAAAAAAATACTGATGACCTCTTAGAGCATGCCCCAGTTTTACGCCCTGCCAATTATCCAGGAGATACTGCTGGGACCGGATATACGTTTATAGACCTTGGTAGGTTAGGCAAGGTTTTACTAATGAATGTTATGGGACGCACATCCTTTGGAGGTCCTTACAGTTACCTTGAAGATCCCTTTAGGACTGTTGATAAAATTCTTGAAGATACAAAATCTGAAAATATAGTATTACGTATTATTGATTTCCACGCCGAGGCAACTAGCGAGAAATACGCTTTTGCGTTTTATTTTGATGGCCGTGTAGATGTAATAGTCGGAACTCATACACATGTGCCTACGTGTGACCATAGGATTTTGCCTAAAGGTACGGCCTATGTGACCGATATTGGTATGACCGGAAACGTTGATTCAGTGCTTGGAGTTAAGACCGAAATAATTCAGAAGTTGATGCTAACTGCACAGAATCAACGATTTGAATGGGAAACTACTGGAAAAAAGGCTTTAAGAAGTGTAATAATAGATACATCTGAAAATACAATTGAAAGATATGACAAATATCTTTGATTTGTATAGTTTAACTAAGTCCGCAGGCAGTTTTAGATTGAAAGGGGGTGCTTAAAAATGACAAAACAACACGTAATAAACGCTTTAGCTGATAGAGCTGGTTTAACAAAGGTAGATGCAGCAAAGGTATTAGATGCATTTTATGCAATAGTATCTGATGCCTTAGCAAGAGGTGAAAAAGTCACCTTAACAGGATTTGGTACATTCGAAGTAAGAACAAGAGCCGCAAGAATGGGAAGAAATCCTCAGACTGGTGCTCCTCTTAGAATTCCTGAGACCAGAACACCTGCTTTCAAATCTGGAAAAGGTTTGAAGGATGCTGTCAGATAGTAATATCTGAAAGCTTTTCTAAAGGCGGGCTTCTGGCCCGCCTTTTTTGATGGTTTCTTGATTAAAAGGCAATAAGATCCAGAAAGTACTACCTTTTCCGAGTCCTTCTGATTCAACACCGATGCTTCCTCCAAGATTATTCATATACATTTTGGTGATATAAAGTCCCAATCCAGTACCTCCTGCTTTTGCCATAGTTTCATAAGAGTTATCAAGTCGCTGAAATTTTTGGAAAAGTTTTTTAGTTTCTTCTTCTGATATTCCACGCCCAGTATCTTTGACGCTAATCTTAGCGAAGTCGTTATTGTATGGTTCAAGTTTAATCTGTATAAATCCCTCATCAGTGTATTTTGTAGCATTACTAATCAAGTTCATAAGAATTTCTATTATTTTGGCCTTGTCAGTGTATACTCCCTTTGTTTCCTGTAGTTCCATCTTGAGTTCAAGGTGCTTTTGATCAAGTATCAATTTAAATTCATCTGTAGTGTCTTCTATTGTTTTTTTGATATCAATTTGTTCATAAGAGAATTCAAGGCGACCTTGTTCCATTCTTGAGACTTTAAGCATGTCATTAATAAGATTAATCATCCTATCAGTGCCTTTTGATGCCTTGCTTATATACAACATTTGTTTTTCGGTCATTGATCCACCTCTACCGGACTCTAGCATCCATAGGTAGCTCTTAATTATGGATATTGGAGTTTTAAGTTCGTGTGATGTGATAGATATAAATTCATCCTTTTCTTTTTCCAGTTCTTTTTCTTGTGTTACGTCACTAATGGTTACTAGAAACTCCCTTCCTTCCGTTTTTGTTTCAATTAGTGAGGCTTTTATATGTACGTAATAGGTTTTATTTCCGTTTTTTAGGACTGCGTATTTTGTAACTGTGTCTTGATTTTGGCTCGGATCTGTATATTTTATTATATCTATAGGTGTGCCATCGTCCTCAGTAAGCTGAATTAGGCTGGCAACGTTTTTCCCGATAGCGTCCTGAGCTTTTACCCCGGTCATTATTTCTAGAGTATGGTTAAAAATCGTAATGTTATAGTTTTCATCGGTGGCATATATTCCCTCTGAAATCCTATATAGTAATTCCTCGAAGCGGCGTCTTTCTTTGAACAATTCCAAATTGCGCTTGTAAAGCTCTTGCGTTAGTTCTATATCTTGCGGGTTAATTTGGACGGCAGGTGTATCTGACATTTCTCCTAAAACCTAATTATATATTTCTTTAAATAGTGTACGTGTCTTAGAAGTCTTTTAGAAGCCCTCAAAGATTCTATTCCTAGGTCCTGCTCCAGATTAAGAAATTTTTTGCCTCGTTGTGATGCATGCAGTGCGGTTTGTTGCTCAAGAAATTGATTGATTCCATCATACATATAATTGTATGCGCCTTTGTGTCCGATCACATAGTTGTTTGGAAGCAGTTCACTGATTGTGAACCCAATCATCCTTTCGTTAACAAACACTCCAATAGTTATCAAGTCAAACATTTTAGAATACTCTAGAGTCCTTTTCAGAGATTGTTTATCATTCTCTATTGTGTCGTCACCTTTTTCAGTTACCTTAACCCACTCGTCGAACATGTTTAAAATAATTTCTTGATTTTCTTTAATACCTATATCTAGTTCTCTAACCGAAATACTTGAGTTATGAACAGCGAATTTGTTTAATTTTCTTCTTACGCTTTTCAGTTTATTTCCTGTTGGATTTATCAGGTTTTCAAGTTCGTATATATAATCGTGATTGTTTTCATCCTCTTCTATTTGTAATTCTTTTCTAATCTGTGGGTCAATAGCCTCTACAGTCGTGTGTGGCACCATAGATAAATGATTTGCTTGCAGATTTGGCCATTCTTCAATAATTTCGATCAGTACTTTATCCACATTTTCTTTTCCAAGTAGACTAATAACATGTTCATCTGGATTTAGGTAGTCTGGGATTCTTATCACTAACACGTTATTTTGTAGCCGATATTCCGCTTTTTCGTTTGTATTCCATATCCATAGTGAGGTTGGGTTGAAGTCTGAGTAGGGTGCAAATTGATTAGTAAAGGCAGCTATCTCATTAAGGTCATCTATATTTAGTTTCTTAAAGTACATGACGTTATCATTTTGAAAAACTTTTGCTATAATTTAAACATACTTGATTATACTCAATTGAGCCTAGAATGAAAAACATAGCTTCGACCATAAATAGAAACCCTTACTTAATTCTAGTGAGCTTAGTATTTTCCTTCTTTCTTTTCTCATGGTTTATTGTTCAATATTCTCATTCCGCGTATTTACTTGAACTTTATGCTGATACATATGGTATGGTTACTTTGTTTGCAGGCGTTTATGGTTTGTATATGTCTAAAAGGTGGGGCTACTTCTCGAGTGTTTTTGGCAAAGCCATAATCTTTCTGTCACTTGGGTTACTTGCACAGGGGTTCGGTCAAGCAGTTTACTCCATTTATTATTTGGTGTTTGGAATAAGTGCCCCGTATCCTTCTATTGGCGATATCGGATTTTTCGGGAGTATCCCACTTTATATCTTAGGTGTTTGGTATTTAGCTCTGGCATCTGGGGTGAAATATGTTTTACGTTCCAAAATCTATGTACTATTGTCGGTTTTAGTTGTAACTCTTCTCCTAATCGTGTCTTATCAGTTTTTTCTCAATGGTTACGATTTTTCTGAAGTTCCACTGTTAGTTGTATTTTTGGATTTTGGCTACCCGTTGGGTCAGGCGGTTTATGTTTCAATGGCGTTGATAGTAGCATTATTATCAAGAAAAATGCTTGGTGGCGTAATGAAGAAGCGTGTATGGTTGCTTCTCGTAGCACTGCTCTTTCAATATATAAGCGACTTTACGTTTTTATATCAATTTAATCGTGATACTTGGACAGCTGGAGGTGTGAATGACTTCATGTATCTGATTTCATACTTCACGCTTTTTATCGCGATGGTAGACATTGAAACTGCATTCTTATCGCTTATCGATATCAATGATGCAAAGTAAGAATGAACGAAAAGTATAATCTAGCAATTAATAAAATTGTTTCTGCTCAACAGCAGGTTATAGGACCACTTGCAGTTGTCCTGGCGAAACAGGCATTGGGGTTAAGTATGTCAGATAACATCGATAATATTCATATCACAGGTGACCCCCGAGAAGTGTTAGGTTCTGTAGTGACCATATATAAGAAAATATTTGGGGATGCCTCGGTTAGTTTAAGTATGGAGGTAATGTCCAAGGAGCACTTGCCTTTTTCAAGAGACGAATTACCCTCTATTCTTCAGGGTTTAGAAATAAAGTAGGTACCTATAATAATGCCACCAATAAACGAAATTTTTTGAGCTAATGCTTTTGTTGAAATATCTTCTCTAGCTAGTCTTGGAAAAAACAATGTAAGTACTATTCCCGTTACGAGTACAAAGACTGGTTGAATACCTTCCACAACAAAAGAAACCATCCCAATACTTGCGAGTAAGGCTGCATAATTCAAAGCGAATCTGCCCACATAATTAATTAATTCGTTAAAGATGTTTACGCCAATCATAGTTCTTCGGTTAGTTTTCAGCACTCTGATAAACTCTTTACGATAAGTGGCAATAGAGATCACCAAAGTGATACTTAAGAGTGAGAGTCCTACGGCTTCCCAAAAACTTGTAACAAGGAAACTGCTCTCAATTGCCACTACTTTAAAGATGGTAAGGTTAAGTGCAAAGATGAAAGAGGAAGTAAGCATTAATACAAATGGTTTAATATGAAGTTTTACCTTTTTCATCTCGGTCTTTTCCGGAAGTTTTAGAGTTAACCCAACGGCACTGAGTAATATTATGCATCCGCCAACGATTTGTCTTAGTTCTAGTGTTTCACCTAAAACTGTGAAGCCAAGTATCAGCGCGAATATTGATGACAGTTGGAACAATGGGGCAACAATAGATGCTTCGGAAGATTCAAGTGCATAGAGATATGGTATGAGCGCTAAACCAACTAGAAATCCGTTCAGAATAATTAATAGAATGTGTGCTATTGAAAGTGTGAACAATTCTGGTGTTACTAGCGCTATTAGAACTGCGAATGGAATTCCAGCAATTGTGGAGAATATCATCAGTGAACCAATCCCGCGCCCAGACAAGTACTTTTCGATCAGATATTTGTCAGTATGGTTCACTAATGCTGACATTAGGGCAGAAATTGAAACTAATAGAATACAAGACTGCATGTTTTAGTAAATGTTGTCGACAGGGTATTTCATACCTCTTTCGAAGTTCAAAATGTTATAATCCTTAGGTTGAAAAGCCTTGAGAAGGTATTTCACTATTTCATTAGTTTCAAAATCTTTGCATGAGTATACATCTAGTGTTACAAAGCCTCTTTTCGCAAAGGTGTGTACACTAACATGCGACTCTTGAATAAGGACAAACCCACTAAATCCTCCTGGATCTTTACCGCCTAATACCTCATTTGAGGTAGCCTCAATGATATATGGTTCGATCAGCTTATGCATGTTTGCAAGTCTCACTATGTTTTCTAGGATTTCAAGGCAGGTTTCACGACTATTTAACGTCTCAAAAGGGCAGCCGTAGGCATCAAATACTAGATGGTCGCCAAATTTTACTTCTGTAAGATTATTAGTCATGTTCATAACCGCATTTGTAGATGCTTTAGTGATAAGTATACTGTATGAATAGTGATAATTGTCAAATGAAATTGCAATTATGAATGTTATAATCATTAAGATGCATGTCCTGCCGTACAATAATCCAGCTGAAAAATATCAATTTATTTATCATTTTTTGCCTCACCCGACGCGTAAAACTCGTACCTATTTGTTGTCTCACCATGCTTTTCTATTCTACTCTGTAATATTATTGCTAGTTTTTTCATTAGTGCGAATTATTCCCGTTCTTATGCCAGGTGTGTTGGGTTACGCTTCTGATATACATACTGATGAATTGCTTTCTGAGACAAACAACATCCGCTCCCAAAATGGTTTGGGTGCTCTGAAAATCAATAGTGCTTTATCTCAGGCTGCATATAATAAGGCTCAAAGTATGTTTGAGGAGGACTACTGGGCACATGTCTCACCATCAGGAAAGGAGCCATGGGATTTTATTCTGAAGGAGGGTTACGATTACTCGTATGCAGGCGAAAATCTAGCCAAAAACTTTAATGGTTCCGAAGAAGTAGTTGTTGCCTGGTATAACTCGCCCTCGCATAGGGAAAATTTATTGAATCCAAATTATGAGGAAATTGGTTTTGCAGTTGTGAATGGTAATCTTGAGGGTTACGACACAACATTAGTCGTCCAAATGTTTGGTAAATCTCGTGCTGCTGTTCAGTCAAATACTGCCTACAACGATGAAGCTTTTCAAGGTGTTCCGGCAACAGATCTCACCGATTCTAAGGCCACTGATTCTCAGATTTTACCCTTGAATTTAGAGGAAACTTCGCCTAATCCATCAAATACTGTGTTAAGCTCCACCACACTGTCTTACAAGCCTTCGATATTTATCGATATGACAAAGTTATCCCATGTAATACTTTTATCCTTTATCGTTTTTATTGGAACATTGTTACTTCTCGATGTTTGGTATTCCAAAAAGAAGTCTTTACCAAGAATAACTGGCCATACACTTGCACACTTGGGATTCTTAATTTTTGTTTTGGGTAGTGTTTGGATATTTCTTAGCCCTGGAAGGATACTATAATGCGGGATCATCATATTACTCACTACGTAGTTTTATTTCTAGGCTTCGCATTATTTTTTTTACTTTTTGTTTTGTTCAGATACAATGTATATTTCGAAAACATCTTTGTTGTTTCTGTGAGTATCTTTTATTGTACTTGGGGATTGTTACATCATTATTTTGAAAACAGATTATCTAGACTGGTTGTTCTTGAGTACGTGTCATTTACGACCTTTACTGTCGTCTTACTTTTGACTGTGTTAAACCTCTAATGTAACTTACCCGTTATGAAATATCCTGAGTGTGCGCTAAACTATATGACATGAAAGTTGTCGTTACGATACCAACTTATAACGAGGTCGAAAATATTGGACGTGTTTTGGACGGCATTACTGATGCCTCTAGAAAAATGCTAAAACATGACTTTTTTGTTTTGGTAGTTGATGCAAATTCTCCCGATGGTACAGGGCAGATCGTAGAACAGAAGTCAAAAAAGAATTCAAACATCAAACTTTTGCTCGAAGAAAAAAAACAGGGTCTCGGTGCTGCATATATGTTTGGATTTAAGTACGCGATGAACGTGATGGATGCTGATGTTGTGGTTGAAATGGATGGCGACATGCAGCATAGTCCGGACGATGTCTTGCGCCTTATTGCAGAAATCGATAAAGGCAGTGACTATGTTATTGGGTCGAGATTTACCGCAGGAGGGAGTATCCCCAACGAATGGTCACTATACAGAAAAATCTTAAGTAAGTATGGCAGTGTTTTTGCAAAAATTGTGTTAGGTATTCGTACAATAAATGACTATACGTCAGGTTTCAAAGCTACTAGGGTGAAGGGTTTTCTTGAAAAAATTGATCTTGGAGCAATAGCCTCTAATGGATTCGCATATAAAATTGAACTTTTATACAAAATGTACCTGATGGGGGCTAAAATAACCGAAATCCCTATAACTTTTGGTTTACGTGACAGGGGCTCCTCAAAAATGGAAATGTCTAATTTTTTGGACTCCTTACTACTTGTTATAAAACTTAGAGCGGCTCAATCAAAAAGTTTTTTGATTTTTTTGGTCGTTGGTTCTATTGGCTTTGCTGTAGATACGTTTATTTTTAACCTTGTTGTTTTTCTTGGTGTGGTCGGCGTTGTACAAATCAATTCTGCGCCAGTACCAGTGGGAAGCTTTGCAAGCCTTGTATCTGGTTTCATTGCTATGTTTATTACCTATCTGTTAAACAATAGGTGGACCTTTAGTGATCGTAAAGTGCAAACAGGCGCTGGTCTTGCAGTAAGTATTATTGTTTACTACTTGTTTTCGTATGCCCCAATACTTTTTAGAAGTTGGTTGGTCAAGTATTCCATTGAGCGTTTTGGCGATACCTTCATTATTAACAATGCAGCCTTTTTCTTTGGTATATTCGTTGGGCTTATATGGAACTTTACGGTATATAGCAAAATTATTTGGAAGGACAAACCACCTGAAAAGGTTGGTGTATAATATTTCAGCATGGAATATTCTATTGTTGTTCCAACTTATAATGAATCAGATAAAATTACGAGCACTTTGACGAAGATACTTGGGTTTATGCGTGAGTATTCCAAGTCATTCGAAATAATAGTTGTTGACGATGGTAGTGTTGATGAAACTTCTTCCCTAGTTGCGTCTTATTCGAAGGTAAATTCCGAAGTCACGTTGATAGAGAACATTCATAAAGGAAAAGGTGCCGCCGTCACTGCGGGTATAAAAAATGCTTCAGGGGCTCTTATATATATGTGCGATGCGGATCTGTCTACCCCTATTACAGAATTGAAAAAGATGGTTGTATGGATAAACGAACATGGTTACGATATTGTGATTGGATCTCGCGAGGGTACTGGATCTGTTAGGTTAAATGAGCCTTTCTACAGACACTTTATGGGGCGTATCTTCAATTATTGGATTCAGTTTTTAGCGTTACCCGGTATTAACGACACTCAATGTGGTTTTAAACTATTTAAAAAAGAAGTGGCTAAGGAAGTGTTTAGTAAATTAGTAGTTTACAAAGATTCTCCTGGTGAACTTACTCAAGCTTTTTTTGGGGCATTTGATGTTGAGGTTTTGTTCATTGCTAAAAGGAAAGGATATAAAATAAAGGAATTGCCCGTTGTATGGAATTATGTTGGACACGGTGGCCGCGCGTTGTTTCTAAATTCTCTTCGTATGGCCCGAGATGTCTTGAAAGTACGTATTTATAGCTTGAAAGGAGCATACAAATGAAAAACATCTGTGTAATTGGTACAGGTTACGTAGGGTTAGTTGGCGCAGCTATGATGGCTGAATGGGGCAATCATGTAGTGGGAGTTGATATTGACGAGTCCAAAGTGAAGATGATCGAGAGCGGTGTGATGCCCATTTATGAGCCAGGTCTTGATGAAGTAGTTATGAGAAACATCAAGAATCAGCGACTTTCCTTTACAACTAGTTTAGCCAAAGGTATCAAAGAGGCTGAAATAGTGTTCATATGTGTTGGTACACCTCAAGGTGATGATGGTCGTGCTGACCTCAGATATGTTTGGCAGGTAGCAAAAGAAATTGGCCAGCATATCACTGATTACAAAGTTATTGTCACGAAGAGTACTGTCCCTGTAGGTACTAATGAACGTGTCCGTACGATTGTTAAGGAGCATGCCCCTGAACATGTCCAGTTTGATGTTGCCTCAAACCCTGAATTTTTGGCAGAGGGCACTGCTGTGAAAGACATGCAAAATACCGACAGAACGGTTATTGGTTCTAATTCTGCAAAAGCTTTAGGTATATTGCGTGACCTATATAAACACTTATCTTCTCCTATTGTCGAATGTGATCTAAGGACTGCAGAAATGATTAAGTATTCATCCAATGCAATCTTGGCTACAAAGATCTCTTTTATTAATGAGATAGGCCAACTATGCGAAAGAGCGGGTGCCGATGTAAGTGTTGTTGCTCGTGGTATGGGTTATGACCGTAGGATAGGAAATGCTTTTTTGAATGTAAGTATTGGTTATGGTGGAAGTTGTTTTCCTAAAGATGTAGCGGCTTTGTATAGAACATCTACTGACCAAGCTTATGACTTTAAACTTCTGAGAGGAGTTATGGAAGTTAATGAGCGCCAAAGATACTATTTTGTCGACAAAATGAAAAAATATTACGGCAAAAACATGTCAGATAAGACGATAGCTTGTTTAGGTTTGGCTTTCAAGGCAAATACGGACGACATCCGTGAATCCGCAGCCATAAAAATAGTTCAGGATTTGCGTGGACTTGGTGCAAATGTACGGGTTTACGATCCTCAAGCAATGGAAAACACCAAAAAGGAAATCGGAGATAAGAACATTCACTATGCGAAGGATATTTACGACGCAATGCATGGTGCAGATGGTGTTTGTGTACTTACTGAGTGGAAAGAGTTTAAGGAGCTTAACCTCGCAGACGCCAAGAAGGCTCTTAAGCAGCCGGTTTTATTCGATGGTAGAAATTTGCTAAATCATGAAGAGGTTGAGTCCGCAGGTTTCACATACTTTGCTATAGGAAAAGTTACTAATGGCCTAGTGCAAATTAGTGGTATGGACTCCAAAGCTTCTTTTTCGGATGCGTTGTTAAGGAATGGCGAATAAAATAAAAAAAAGACTGATATATTTTGTACCTCAGTTCCCGGTGCTTACTGAGACTTTTATTGAGCGGGAGGTTTCTAAACTTGTTGAGTTGGGAAACCTAGACATCACTATATTGTCTCAAGCACCGGGCAGTGGTGCATTATCAGAAAACCTCGTTGATAAGGTGCATTATATAAGATTGACTGTCACTGATTGCTTGATAGCGTTTTGCAAGTATGTGTTGTTACATCCTCTACGATTGTGGCATGTGCACACTCTGATACTTGGTAAAGACAATATTCCCTATCTGTTTAACATACACACCGAAAATGATGAACGCACCAGACTGAGTATCTTGGGTAGATTCCATAAGTCTAGGTTTATTCATTTTCTTAAGGGTATTGCCTATACCCAAGTTTTTAGTAAATTTGCTACAGATCATATACATTCTCAGTTCTTATCTGATTCTTCCACAATAGTTATGGTTGCCGCCAAGATTCTTGGTGTACCTTTTAGTGTTTCAGCTCATGCCAAAGATGTTTTTGTGGAAGGATCCTTAGTAGGTACAAAGGCAAAAGAAGCTAAATTTATTAGTGTGTGTAATGGCAATACTTGGAAAGAGGTGGTGAAGTATGCGAATCTTACAAAAAGCAGTGGTAAGGTGAAACTTCTTTTTCACGGAATTGATCCAAGCAAATTCTTTTCTGTAAATGTGCCCCCAAAACCTGAGGTTCCATTAGTGTTTACAATTGCACGTCTTGTGGAAAAAAAAGGGATTAAATATTTAATTGAAGCTTCAGAGATTTTGAAGAGTCGTGGTGTTAGTCACCAAGTAAAAATTGGTGGTGGCGGGCCCCTGTAC
The DNA here is from genome assembly GCA_964643995.1 of uncultured Candidatus Saccharibacteria bacterium. Lineage (GTDB taxonomy): Bacteria > Patescibacteriota > WWE3 > UBA101185 > UBA10185 > CAZXUJ01. The sequence goes on along the minus strand of CAZXUJ010000001.1, from coordinate 230,573 downwards.
AATGATTTACGAAACATGATTATTTCCAAAGGATTGCTAGATACGGTTGAAATTCTAGGCACCCAGGATAAAAACGTTCCCAACAATATTGTTGCAGGTTGGCTACAGGTTGCTGACATCTATGCTGCGCCTTTCATAGTGGCAGAATCCGGAGATGTAGATGGAGTGCCAACAACGGTAATTGAAGCGGCACTTGCTAGGCTACCAATTGTAGCAACTGATTCCGGAAGTATGGGCGATCTAGTAACCTCTCAAACAGGCATAATTATTCCGCAAAAAGATTCCCAGGCATTAGCTGATGTTTTAGAGAAACTCATTTTTGATAGGGATTTACGTGCGAAGTTAGGGGATGTTGTATACAAGCAGGCTGTGAACCAGTTTAATATAGAAAGAAACATCAGTGAGCTAGAAAAGCTACTAGTGGAGTAGGCCTAAGTATGCATATAGCAGTTTTTATCAAGAATACACATTTTCATAAATCTTTTGGTGGTATGGAAACGCAAAACAAGGTTTTAGTAGAGAGTTTAGCTAGTTTAGGACATGTGGTCTACGTCTATTCTCCAGCAAAAGAACTTAGAGAGGTTAATACTACCGAGAATGCAGTTAGATATATTTTTGTGCCATGTGTTTTTAAAAAATTTAGCTTACTGCATAAGTGGCAAAATAATGACTGGCGCTATAAATCGTACGAGTATTTTCTTGAAGATCACAACAAAACTACATTTGATATTGTACTATGCCAGAGCTCATCTGGGTTAGGTTTGTTGCAACATAAAAAAACCATTAATCTAAAGATTATCTCAATTTCACATGGTTCTAAAATGGGCGAGTTCTTGAGTCGTTTGAGAAGTCTATCTTCTATAAAGGAAGTTATTAACTTGGCCATTGATGTTCCACATGTTCTGTACGCCTTCTTTTTTACACAGCGCGAGTTTATTCATGGTTCAGACAAAATTATTGCAGTATCTTCTGCTGTAAAGAGCGCTCTTGTAGATGAAACATTTGTTCAAGAGTCTAGAATTGTCGTTATAAACAACGGTATAAAATCGGTGCTTACACAAACCAATCTTTCATCAAAAAAGCCAAACGTAGTCACAGAACTACTATATGTAGGTCGGGTGATACGCGCAAAAGGATTATTCTTGTTAATAGATGTTTTGGCCAATCTGAAAGAGTTGCCATGGAATATGACCGTCATAGGCGATGGGGAAGATATGAACTCCCTTTCCCAGAAAATACAAGAGTTTAGCCTTGGTGAAAGAGTAAAGCTGTTAGGCAAAGTATCCCATGAGGTCGCAATGAATGCTATGCTTACCGCCGATATATTTTTACTTCCTTCAATTAGGATAGAAGGGTTGCCAATGGTTTTGATTGAAGCAATGTTTGCTGGACTACCTGTTATAGCAACAGATGTAGGTGGTAACTCAGATGCTGTACGCGATGGGCAGACGGGCTATCTGATACCATCGGGGAGCAAATCAGCTTTACAAGAAAAGTTGGTCGACTTAATCAAAGACCCCGTTATGAGAGAACAAATGGGCAAAAATGCTAGACTATTAGCTGAACAAGATTTTACCGAGCATGTTATGGTCAATAAATATCTACAGGTTATAAAGGAGGTACTAGATGAAAATCCTTAGAATATGTTATGAGTGGCCTCCTCCATGGGAAGGTCTTGTGCCACATCCATTTGAACTTACTCGTGCACAACTCAAACTTGGCCACACTTTCTATATTTATTCTGGACGTTGGCCATTTAATGGGACTCCTGAAGAGCCCGAAGGCGTAAAGCTCCTTCATTTTTTGGGAAACTCCTCATTGCCATTTAGAGAGCCTGCTAAAGGGACAATTCTCGTGACTATTGCCCCTTTGTTACTCCTACGCTACATATTTTGGAGAATGACACATACAGATGTGGAGTTGATACATAGTCATGGCCATTTCGGTTTCTGGATTTATCTTTATAGAGACTTCTTAACCAATTTCTTTAGAAAATCTCAAGAACTAAAGATACCATTGGTTGTTCATTTCCATAACACTGTAGAAGGGCGCTGGAAAAAAATGGACGCGGCCAGTAAAAACGTGACCACAATTTCGAAATACTTGGATTGGCCATTGGCATTAAAGTCTGACAAGTTAGCCGTTAAAGTCGCTGATGCGCTTGTTTTTGTTAGTGAAGAGATAATGCAAGAAGCTATAACTTATTATGGTGCAGATCCAAACAAGTGCTTCGTTGTAGAAAGCGGTGTTAACCCAGACCTTTTCAAACCCATGGGGGCAGTAGAACGTGACAATGTGCATAACGATTTGGGAATTGATCCTCAAGACAAGTTGATACTTAACCTTGGAATGTTGGTTGAACGAAAAAATGTTCACCTAATAATCGAGGCACTAAGGTACCTACCGGAGAAATACAAATTACTTCTTGTAGGACCTCGTCCTGATCAGGCATACAGCGAGCGTTTGGACTTAATGATAAAAACTTATAAGCTGGAGTCGCGAGTGCTTTTTGGTGGTGCGCAACCATACCCAGAAGTGCCCATACTATATCAAGGTGCTAACGTTTTTGTTTTACCTTCCTCTTTTGAAGGAATGCCGAAAGTTGTTTTAGAAAGTATAGCCTGCGGAGTTCCCGTACTAGGTTCTGCATTCAAACTGAAAGAAAATATTCCCGGTGTTTATTACCTAGATAGTCTAGATCCTGAAAACATGGCAAAAAAGATTTTCGAAATAGCGGAACAACCTGTGTTTGTTGATCGTACGAAGCTTGTAGATCTCTACTCTTGGTCAACTAGGGCACAGGCATTGGAACAAATCTATAAATTTGCATTCGAGAATAGGGCTAAAGCCTTAGAAAAAATCTCAAACTAAGATGTTGAGAACAAGCAAAGGCACACTATTAGTTTTTCTTCTTTCACTGGTTTTGCATATTGGTTTTTTTAATATTAATGCGGCTGAGTGGGGTGACAGTTATAGAATTCTTCGTGCTGGCGAATATGTGAGAAATTTATCATACCCAGAGGATGAGAAACGGCCTCCTTTGTTTTCAGTACTATTAGCAATTCGTCCTAGCTTTGTTGACCAAGTTACGTGGGGCAGACTAGAGATGTTGGGAGTTAGTATCGGAATTTTTTATGTATTTTATCGCTATTTGATGGTGCTTTTCCAAAAAGACTGGTATAAAACCAATTTTGGGCTACTGTTGTTAACTTTAAATCCTGTATATTTTTACTGGTCTATAAGAATAATGGCAGACGTTGTATTTTCAATGTTTGTTCTTGTTCTTTTTTTGTTACTGAAAGGTAAACCTACTTACAAAAATTTCATGCTAATGGGGGTTGTTACTGGTCTTGCAATACTTACAAGGTTTGAGGGTTACCTTCTTTTCGGCGCGGGGGTTTGTGGAGTTTTCTTTTTAGCAGGCATTGAACAGCTTAAAATCGCTAATCTATTGAATCTGCTAAAGCAGACATGGAAGAATATTCTTTTTTACCTGTCGACTACTTTGTTGACACTTCTACCTTGGATTATCTACAGAAACCCGTTCACGTCGTCATATTTTGATGAGCCTAAATCTCGTGCATATGATCTAAACACACTATTAATATACTTGATCTCTCTGTTATTTTTGTTTGGATTCACCTCTTTCTTCCCAACTTTGGTTTTCCAAAAAAAAGAAGTTTGGAAATTTTTAAAAGCTAATATAGCTTTTTCTGTGTTTCTTGTTCTTGAGCTATTACTGATACTGGCTTGGCCCGCAGCAATTCCAAGATTATTCGTAGCAGTTGTGCCACTATTTATTGTTATTTACGTTTCTGTATCTGATAAAGTATTTGGTATGTCCATTTCCTCAGCCAAAAAATTTGTTTTAGCTGATTTAATCCTCCTTGCCGTTTATTTTTTTGGACAGTATATATATCGATTACAGTCGCTGGTCCTGATAAAACCTCTGTTTCTCACAGTGTTTATTACCAATGCTTTGAGTATTCTTGCGTTGTACTTAAGCTATTTTGAAAAGTCTACCTTTGAAAGGTTGCTACAAAGGCTTAATTTTAAGAGTTCTGGCAATAAATGGGTTTCAGTATATTTTTCAACTACTTTAATTTCTATGTTTATTTGGCTTGTTGCAACTGTATGGATACATAAGGATCTTTACAGAACAGTTAAGGATGCTTCCATATACCTAATGGAGAACGCTGAAGGTAATGTTGCTCACAATGATGTCGGTAGTGTTGTAGAGTGGTATCTTGACCATAAGCAAGAAGACAGAATACAGGCGTTTTACTATGATGTTCATGATAAAAAGTTAACTTATGACTCATTGCTTTCCAACAAGGTTGATTATATATTAGCCACAAATGAGCATAATCTGGGATTTTCAATCTCTATTGATAAGAGACCATATTTGACTCAAGTTTATGAAACTAGTGCTAATATAAATGGTGCCTTATTTAATACTAAAGTTTATAAGTTTGAAAGACATTAATGAGCAAAGTGAAAAAACTATCTATTATAGTTCCGGTTTATAATGAGCGCGATACGTTTTCTCAAATATATGAGAAGGTTTTATCCGTTGACCTTAAAGGTATTGAAAAAGAGATAATAATAATAGATGACTGTTCCACAGATGGTACTACGAACTTGCTTCATGATTTGGAGGCAACAACGCCTGCCAACACAAAGTTCATATTTAAATCTATGAATGAAGGAAAAGGTTTTGCCTTGCGGGATGGATTTAAGCAGTCTACTGGCGATTACGTAATAGTTCAGGATGCTGATCTAGAGTATTATCCGGAGGACTATGCTGTATTGATATCCGCACTAGAGGAGAATGAGAAAAAAGTTATATATGGCTCTAGATTTATGGGTGCCTATGAAGATATGATGGGATTGCATTATATGGGAAACAAACTTGTCACTGCGGTTACTAACCTGCTCTTTGGTGTGGCTCTAACCGATATGGAGACCTGCTATAAACTTTTGCCTGGTGATTTCGTTAGAAATGTTACTATATCGGCCTCCAGATTTGACTTCGAGCCAGAAATTACTGCTAAAATACTAAGAGCAGGTATTAAGATCAAGGAGGTGCCCATACGGTATACAGGTAGATTGCATAGTGAAGGTAAAAAACTCACGTGGCGCGATGGTTTATCTGCTGTAGGTACCCTTTTTAAATATAGGTTTATCAAATGAGAGCATGGTTTCGTAACAATGTTTTATTAATAGTCCTTATCCTTTTCGCTTGTGGGTTGTTTCTGGTCACTGCCAGAATAAATATCTTTCGCTATAACAATTTTGATTATGGAAAATTTGACCTGGGAAATATGACCCAAATGGTCTGGTACACCCTTCATGGCAAGCCACTGTATTTAACCGATTACTTTGGAGCCAACATTCCTCGTTGGGCCATGAGTCATGTAGATCCTATATTACTTGTGTTTGTTCCTGTATTTGCACTTTATCAGCACGCGTTAACATTAGTGTTTGCTCAAGTAGTTCTAGTTTTGAGTGTATCTGTTATTTTATACAAGATTGCTAAGGAGAAGTTTGATTCTGCAATCGCGGGTTTTCTTGTAGGGTTAGCTTATCTGTTTTATCCTGCGGTGGGTTTTCTAAATGCATGGACCGGTTTTCATGGTGTTACAGCGGTTATACCTTTCTTTTTGATTGCGTTCTACATCTTTGAGTATATGCACTCTCATAACTCTTATACCACAAAAAATCTTATATTATTTTGGATTTTCTTAATTCTGACAATGATGGGTAAAGAGCAATTACCCCTGTATGTTTTTGTTTTTGGTTTTTATGTATTGTGTTGTCGTATGCCTGCTGAGGTGCTTTTTCCAAAAAAGAACTATTTATCGTGGTTGAAGTCCCTGGTAGTTTACAAGAATGTGCAGCTTGGTGTGGTCATGATGCTAGTTGGGGCTGTGTGGTTCTTTTTAGCATTTTCTGTCTTGATACCAGCGTTTGCCCATTATAGAGTAGATAGTTTCCAGAAATTTGCAGAGACGATCGAACTTGATACATCTGTAGCTCGGGATGTACAAAGCCCCAATTATTTCATTAGTCGTTATGAGGCTTTTGGTGACACATACACAGAGGTTGTTGTTGGGATGTTGAGTAATCCTAAAGAATTGGTGAGGGTAGTTTTTGGTGGTGATAAGATAGATAATTTGCGTCAGACACTTGAACCAGTGGGATATGCTCCTTTTCTAAACCCTATAATTTTCGCCATGGCTTTTCCTGACTTTCTTATAAACTATTCCACTACCGAAGGTGGTATCGGTACTTCTGAAATTATAAACCACCGTATTTCTATGATCATTCCTGTGTTATTTTTAGCCAGCATTTATGGCATACACATGCTCTCAGAATATACACACTTACTTACTAGCAGAAAATTTAAACTTAAAAAATCGTATATAGCCTATATCTTTTTGACAGTCTTTTTAGTGGCAAATGTAAGGGCTACATTCGCATATGAAAACCCGGTTTATTTGTGGCTTCAGCAGGCTGTACAAAAGCGTCTGCAGGTTTTCGCAAAAGAAGATCTCGAAGTAGGTTTAAAGAGTGATATTGCAATTGGTGACCGCTTCAAACTTTCTGCATTGGATAATAAAGATCGTGAGTGCGCATTAAAGGTTATAGATATCATTCCTGGAGAAGCATCTATTTCTGGTCCTGATTATTTGGGTGCTCATCTTGCTTTGCGCGAAACCTATGCAATATTCCCTGCTTTATACAAGGATGCAGATTACGTTATTGTTGATGTTTTTTCACAAAAAATTCTTAGGATACTGGATCTAGATGTCACGATCGTGCGTGACGTAGTGGCTGATATGATAAAAAATCCTGATTATGAACTTAAGCTTGGTTGTGGAAATCTTTTTGTCTTCAAAAGAATCGGCCAGCATGAAAAATCTATTTTGTTGCCCTTGCAGGAAAGTTTCGATTATGAAGAAAAGGTTAATTTAGAAATATTTGAATCCTTAACGGTTGTTGACTACACATTCCCTCAAAAAATAGTACGTGGTACTACAAATGTTGCTAAGTTCGTATATGTAAAACGAGAAGAAGAAAGACTTGATGACTATGTACTGTTCACAAGCTTTGTAAACAACAAAACCGGTGAGTTATACCAGATGGCGAATCTTCCTTCTTTCTCTCTGAACCAGTTACGCAATTGGCGCGAAGACCGATATTATTTAGAAGATGTCACAATTGTTTTACCCGAATTTTTGGACGCGGGAAACTACAAAGCATTTATTGGAATGACGAATAATATTCGCACTCGTAGCATATATCTTGGTGATATTACTATAGAATAATAGTATAATTAAGCCCGTGAAAAACCTTTTAAAATGGCAAATAGTTAGTTTAATCTCACGTTTAATAGCAATGGGTGTTGGACTGTTTCAGACATTTTTCATCATTCGATTACTTTCTCCGTCTGATTGGGGCATTATTCAAATTGGTATGGCAATCGGCGGTGCATTTGGGATTTACCAACATTTAGGTTTGTCGTCTGGCAGTACTCGTGAAATATCCACAGCTGAAAACGACACTGAAATATTCAAAATTTTTGTTACATCAGTATTGATTCGATATCTGGTGTCCGTGCCCGTTGCCCTTTTCTTATTTTTTTCAGCTGAAAATTTGGCTGTAGGTCAGTACTCTCAGCAAGTGCTGGTTTTACCAATTAAGATCTACGCGATTGTGTTGTTAATCCAGGGAATAAAGGGTTTAATGAACTCTGTAGTGTCTGGAACCAAAAGGTTTAATTATTTGTTTTTATACCAGTCTGGTATCACGATTGTAAGTGTTATAATATATATACCCTTGGTTTACTATTTGGGCATTTTGGGATTTTTCTATGCATTTCTTGCCTTTGAAGTTATTAGCACAGTGGTTTTAGGTTTTATAGCCTTCAAACCATTGCAGGGTCGGTTGGAGTTTCCTTCTAAGGATGATATATTACGTATTTCCAAAGAACTTTTTTCTATACTTTTTGCTATCTATTTCGTAAAAATACTATTAACACAGTGGGAGAAATCAGGAACACTTTTGCTAGGACTTGATGTATCTACAGAACAAGTTGCGATATTTTCGTTCGCTTTTCTCTTTGCGAAAAAATTGATGCATATTTCAGATGCTGTTACGGATGTAAATTTACCAATATTATCGGATTCTTTTGCTCACAATTTGGATGAGTTTAAAACTCTTTTTTCTCAGAATCTAAACAAAATATTTGTTTTTATGCTACTTTCCGCCATTGGTGCAATCTTTTGGTCGCGTGAGCTCGTATATATATTTGTGGGTAACAACCTTATTTACAATGAATCCATTACACTGATGATCCCGCTGATTTTTACTTTCATATTTTATGGTTTAACAAACATCATTAAATCTAGTGTTTTCATCCCAGCGAAATATGTGTGGGAAATCATGACTGCTTATGTACTAATGCTTGGTGTAACCATTTCTGGATATCTTTATGTAACTCGTTTTATGGATTACGATAACCTACTTGCAATGACTTACTCATTATTGGCGGGTTCACTGGTTGGTTTATTGGTACTTGTTATATCCTCGCAAGTGCGTTTGAAATTTGTTTATCTAGGTGTGCCTCATATATTGATGCTCTTGCAAGCTTACGTGATAATGCAAGGGGGTAAGCTAGACAATATATTTCTGAAGGCGTTTGCTTTTGCAGTTCTGGTTGGTACCTATATTCTCTCGGCCTATGTAGCAAAGTTTTTAACTGTCGAAGATTTACATGCGCTATTAACAAAGTTGAAATTACGAAAATGAACAAAAAAACACTTATAAAAATTACAGTTAGTGTAGCCTTATTCAGTATCATATTATTGCAAATTGATCTCGCTCAACTGGTTCAAAATCTCAAACTCCTAGACACCAAATATGTTCCACTGATAATTACCTTCCTTATTGGCAATTACGTCATCAGTTCGATTCGTTGGAAAAAGTTACTAATATTTGAAAACACAGACGACGTTACCATTAAAAAATTGATCTCTCTCTACCTCATAGGTGCCTTTTTTAACAATTTTATGCCTACCAGTATTGGTGGAGATGTATATAAAGTGTTTAAGCTCGGCACTCTTATAAAAAGCAAAACAAATGCTTTTATAGCAACCTTTATGGAAAGGTTCTCAGGGATAATTGCCCTTGTTCTTATTTCCTATTATGGTTTACTAAACACGCTAGATTTTTGGATAGCTTTACTTCCTGAATCAGTTTCGAGCAATACACCTTGGTTAATCGGTTTAAAATTTCTTTTGTTTCTTGGTTTTTGGTTTGGTGCTGTCGTGGGTTTTATATGTTTCAAAACTTTATCAAAAAGATCAGTTAAACTTGGCAAGCTCTACGATGCCCTGATTTTGTATCGATTTAAATATAGTGTACTTCTATGGGCATTTTTAACCTCATTTTTGGTTCAGTTTATGAGTATTTTTACACAATACTTTATATTTAGGGCTTTGGGTATTGATCTGTCGTTTTCTTATGCTTTACTTGTATTACCCGTGATAACAATGGCCAGTTTTTTCATCCCTTCTCTAAATGGAGTTGGTGTGCAGGATGCCTTATATATAAAACTTTTCCAGGTAGTGGGTGTTTCTTCGGAGCTAGCACTGAGTGCCTCGATTATATATCATTTACTCAGACTACTAGTTAGTCTTCTTGGTGGTGTTTTTTATGTTTTTGAAAAAGATAGCTCTTAATAAATCCACACTAATTGTCATATTTCTCTTCACCATAGCATTTTTTCTTGTTAGATTACCCCTGCTTGGTACCGATGAGATTAATCCCGATGCTGTAAATTGGCACTATAGGAGCGAACAGTTCATTGTTGGCTTGAAAACTGGTCAGCTCGAAAAAACCTATCAACACTACCACCCAGGTGTTACCCTTATGTGGCTTACTGGAGTTTCAGTGGAGTTTGTAAAGCAGTTGGTTCCGGGGCATGAAACATACAATCACGAAAATTTTTTACTCTTTCATACAGTTTCAAAGGTGGTCCTGATATTTGCACATTATATACTCAGCTTGCTTATTGTTTACCTTCTTAACACTATTTTAAAACTTAAGGGACTAGATCACCCACTCTTGTACTCTTTAGCGGCAATCTCACTTTTGTCCCTTGAACCCTTTTTTTTAGGAAATTCACGTATATTACACCTTGATATACTACTGTCCCTACTTATGTTTTGTGGTTTACTTGCAACATATGTTGCAGGGGAAACGATGAATAGGATTTATTTTGTCTTGGCTGGGCTCCTTCTTGCTTTAAGTTTTTTGACCAAAAGTATAGCTGTTGGCGCAATACTATATTCGATATTTTATCTGTGTTATGTTATTTATGTTCGCAGAGGTTCCTACAAAAATTTGGTAATCTTACTCATATCAATGCTCCTTGGCTTGTTTTTAGTGTTTCCGGCATTGTGGACTTCTCCAGTGTATATTCTGACTGAAATCTTTAGTGAAGCAAGTAGAATAGGTTTGCGTGATGGACATAGTCAAATTTTCTTTGGAAAAGTTTCTGAAAATCCCGGACCCTTGTTTTATTTTATTATCTTGCTACTCAAACTTTCACCAGTTCTAGCATTGGGCTCAGTCTTAGGTTTGCGCGGGCTACTTCGGGGGCATAAAATTAAAGAGTTTTTCACACCAAACCTTCCAGTTTTTCTAATGATCTTCTATGTTGGGTACCTGTTGGTCATGACCTACTCTTCAAAAAAACTTGATAGATACATATTACCGGTCTTTCCTCCTATTGTTTTACTTGCAACATATGGATATTTCACTTATTTGCGCAAACCCTTGGTAACTTTGCTTTTGACAGTGCTAGTAGCCGTACCTTTGTTTAGCTATTTTCCGTACTATTTTCTATACACCAGCCCCTTATTCAAAGATCCTGTAGCCGCAAACAGAGTCGTTGGTCAAAAACCTTTTGGTATGGGTATTCCGTCTCTAAAAGAACACATTTTAAGTAAATATGGAGACTATCCGACATTAGGCTTTATTGACACCAAACCTATACGTACTATTTATATGAACTCTCGTGTGTTCGATATCAGAGAGAGCGGCACTAAAAAGTATGACTTGCTGATTTTGGGTGTAAATGAAACTTTGCCTGAAAATGTGCCAAAAAGTGATACTAAGTTTACTTTGGACTCTATTGTTTATATGGAGGGCCTAGAATACTGGCGCATATATGTTAAAGAGAATTAATTGGATTCTACTCTTTATTCTTTTGCTTGCAGTAACTCTTAGACTAATCGGCATACAACATGCAGTTCCCTTCATTTTTCACCCGGATGAACCTTCAGTGATACGCTCTGCGATGGGCATTCGTTTTGAATTAAATCCTAAGCATTTTGATTGGCCACACTTATACTTTTATTTCAACTTTATAATTTACTTTGTCTTTATTAAATTACGTGCTGTATTGCAGATAGTTGGTTTACAACCATTACTGCAACAGTATTTACCCATGCTTTGGAGGGATCCATTAATATTTTATTTGATATCCCGTTTTTTGAGTGCGTTCTTAGGCGCATTGACTATCTTTCCGGTTTATTTAACTGGTAAAAAGCTTTACAGTGTTCATGTCGGTTTGTTTGCAGCACTGGCAATGGCCCTGATCCCTCTACATGTTTGGCATTCTCACCTTGCATTAATCGATGTACCAAGTGCATTTTTTGTTGCTTGGGTGTGTTATTTTTCAGCATGTATTTATAAACATAAGGATACAAAATACTATTTATTAGCTGGATTATTTGTAGGTTTTTCGGCATCCACCAAGTACCATGGTGCACTATCTGCCCTGAGCATAATATTCGCTCACTTGTTAGTGTTATATGACTCAAAATCAAAGTTACAAAATCTGCGCCTATATAAAAATTTAGTCCTTGCCGGTATTGTATCTATTGCTGGTTTCTTGATAGGGACGCCTTACGCTCTATTTGATTTCAAAACATTTTCTCGCACAGATGGCCCTGCAGGAGCATTCTGGCAGTTCAGTAATGTTGGTAGTGTAGATGTTTTTTCCCACTTCTACCAGTTTTTTAACACCTATCTCTTTCAGTTATCCGAGAACACTGGCTACACTTTTTTACTTATTTATGTGGTTGTATTACTGATGGCTTTATATACGATCATCAAAACTAAGCCGCTTAAATTTGATGTTATTTGGATATATATTCTTCCTGCATTACTAATCTCGTTCTATCTATCAGGTTTCGAACGCAACCGTTCGCATTATTATATTCAGATTTTTCCCTATTTAGCCATTTCAGTAGGTTATTTTGTTTCCAATTTCTACATTAAATTTTTAACCTCTTCAAGACTAAGAACAATCGCTTTTGTCTTTATGCTATTTTTCCCTCCTATGTATCTGAGCTTAAAGAGTGTTTATGTATTGAGTCGGGAGGATACTAGAAACATGCTTTACACTTGGATGCAAAAAAACATTAAACCCTCAGATGTTCTCATATACAATTCAAATAGTTTTGGTCCTGTGCTAGAGAAGTTTAAGGATAATGAGTATACTAAACAAATAGGTTTGGTAGAAAGTCTATCAGAGCATGGTTATCTGTTCCTTAACGTAAGTGATAACGAAATGGTTGAGTTTTTTACTGCCGAAAGTTTCGAACGTAGGTTGCTCAAGCGAGGTAACATTTATTACATAACTTGGTTTTCGGCTCACAACCGCACAGGAGATAATATTTTTATATATGAAATCAACCCTTAAAAAGTATTATTACGAAATATGTGTGTTTGCTTTTTTTGTTTTAAGTCGACTTCCTTCGTTAGGTCATGAAATCTTTAACACTGATGTTTGGAAGTGGAAATCACGCATATACGATTTCGGGCAGGGAATATTCATACTAAACTTCGACCAGACTTTACAAAGATATCATCCTGGTGTGACCTTAATGTGGTTAGGTTCGATTGGTGTCAAATTAAACTCTTTTTACTACAAAGTAATTTTGGGTATGAACCCACCTGACAACGATGTTTCAGTTATTTTTACCTTGCATTTTTTTCAGAAGCTTGTAATTGTTTTGTGTTTGGGCTTGACCTTAACCTCTGTGTTTTATGTTTTGCGTAAACTCTTTTCCAAGACGTATGCTCTTGTCTTTATAGTACTTCTTACCTTGGAGCCATTTTACATTGCGCTGACGAGAGTAATCCATTTGGAAGGTTTAATGTCTACCTTTATGTTAACCTCATTTGTTTGGCTATACTATTACCTAAGCGCACCAAGAAATAAAACACTATACATTTCTGCTTTTTTTGCGGCATTGGCATTTCTAACCAAGACATCAGCATTGTTCCTAGTACTCTATACTCCGCTGATTCTGTTTTTAAACATCTACTTAGGTTCTAAATTGTTTATAAAATCACTCAAGTTGGCTATGTGGCCGTTTACAAAATGGCTATTGGCCTCGTTATTGTTTTATGTACTTCTTTGGCCAGCTATGTGGGTCATTCCTACGGAGGTGTTAACAAGCCTTGGTAGTGGAATATTCGAAACAGGCATTGAAGAAGGCCACATTCAGCTTTATTTTGGAAAATTAGTGCAGGATCCTGGACTAACATTTTATCCTGTTGTTTTTCTTGCACGTTCATCGGTGTATCTGATCATTGGATTATTGGGTGCATTGTTTGTTTATAAAAAGGCATACTTTATTTCCAAGCGTTTTTTGCTTTATGTATTTTTGTTCGTTGCTTTTTATGCTCTCGAGATGTCTATTCCTTCAAAAAAACTTGATCGATATTTGTTACCCGCCATCGTAGCTTCACTTTTGGTCTCGTCTGTTTTTGTTACATGGGTATTCAACTCTTTAGTTACCCGCTTTAAGCCGATGTACTTGTTAGTGTTTATATTTTTGTTTCCATTGTTACAAACCCATGTTTTACACCCTGACTATTTTTCATATTACAGTCCTTTTATTGGTGGGCTGAAGTATGGAATAAATGTTATTGAACCTAAGTGGCTAATTGGAAAGGACCCCATTGTGGCTTACTTTTCTAGCTTAAAGCAGAATCAGGGCCTAGAAAACTTTAAGAAAGGTGAGGCTTTTGACACACTATTCGCAAATGAAGATTTGGGTACTAGGTTAGTGATAGGTTTCCCTGAAAAATACTACACGCAAATTCACCCTTTTATTCGTGAAATTGGTGCGTGGGCGATTATAAAAGATCTTACTCCGCATGCCAAAGTTGCAAATTATTTTGTTTATCCAGTTTGGGAGGATGACTCTGCCTTAGAGGATAGGTTCAATATTGAATTTGTGGACTCGATCTATCTGCGTGGTGTGCCTGTATACAATGTTTACATGAGGGTCGTTGAGCCATGAGGATATTAATCCTAAACTGGAGATCTATAAAAGATCCGCTTGAAGGTGGGGCCGAGCGAGCCACTTTTGAATTTGCCAAGCGTTGGGTAAAAGAGTTCAATGCTGAAGTTTGTTGGATCTCTCCAAAATATGATGTTTCAACTAGCGAAGAAATAATCGACGGTGTGAAATTCTATTATGTAGGAAAACCTTTGACTCGCAACGTGTTTCAACTATTTTATAGGTTCCCTTTGTTTTACATTGGTGTTGTTACGAAGTATTTTAAGTCTTTTCGTGGAAATATTGACGTAGTTATAGATCAGGTTCATGGCATACCATACTTGACTCCATTTTATGTCAAAGAGAAGAAGATTGTATACATACATGAGGTAGCAGGTGCTATCTGGAAGCTAATGTATCCATTACCAGTTGTGCTTTTAGGTAGGATTTGTGAAAACACGATGTTCTTAATATATAAAATACTAGGAATAAAATTCATTGCTAATTCTCCCAGCACCGCTTCTGACTTAGTAAACAAACTTGGTATTAAGAAAGAACATATCACTATCGTGTACTACGGAGTTACGGCACCCTTGATAAATGTTGTTCCAGAAAAGAATAAAGATTTTACGATAGTGTATTTAAACAGGATTGTGAAGATGAAAGGTATCGAACGGGGTCTTAAGACATTTCAGCTTGTAAAAAAGTCTATACCTTCCGCTAGATTTCAAGTTGTTGGTCGTGGAGAAGATTCATACATAACATATCTAAAGCAGTTATGTGAGGATCTAGGTATATCAGATTCAGTAGATTTTTTGGGGTTCCTAGATGGTACTGAAAAGTTTGAACTTCTAGGAAAAGCTCACGTTTTATATAATCCTAGTTATCTTGAGGGCTGGGGACTCGTGAACATAGAGGCAAATCGTATGGGGACGCCGGTAGTAGCCTTCAAGGTTAAGGGTTGCACTGACTCAGTAAAGGATGCTGTTAGTGGGTATTTAGCGGATGATGATAATCTCGATCAGGTAGCCTCAAATATACTTAGAGTTAAAAATAATCCTGACCTATGTCGAACTGCCTTGGAATACTCTCGTCAATTTGACTGGGATCTTCAGGCGAGAACGTTTTATGAAAATTTGAGCGTGCTATTATAAATATGTATGCTAGTTTCAATAGTAATTCCAGCTTACAAACAAGAAAAAACTATCAAAAAGGATATCGAAAATATCTATGAGGTTATGTCCAGTACGCGTTGGGATTTTGAAATCGTCGTGGTTGTAGACGGATTTGTAGACAAAACATATCAGAACGCCAAAAAAATAGCCAAAAAAAATGTCAGGGTATACGGATATGAGCACAATAGTGGGAAAGGTTATGCAATACGTTATGGCATGGCGCGTGCAAAGGGCGACGTCATATCTTTCATAGATGCGGGAATGGAAATAAACCCCAATGGTATTTCTTTGCTCTTAGAACATATGGAGTGGTACCAAGCTGACATAATTGTGGGTAGTAAGCGCCATCCTGCTTCGAAAGTAGCTTATCCCTTTTTGCGCAAGATATACAGTTGGGGTTACTTTATTTTGATTAAGACACTCTTTGGCCTAAAAATTAAAGATACTCAAGCAGGGCTCAAGGTGTATCGAAGAAAAGTTCTTGAGGATGTTCTTCCCAGACTAGTGGTTAAGCAGTATGCCTTTGACATTGAGATTTTGGCTGTAGCACATTATCTAGGTTATAAAAGAATCTATGAGGCCCCTGTTGAAATAAGCTTTGACTTTAGTGGATCAAGATTTAAAAAGTTTTTATTTATGGAACCGTTTATACAAAATATGCTAATTGATACAGTAGCAATTTTTTATCGTATGCATGTATTAAAGTATTATAGCTCGGAAAATCGTAAAAACTGGCACGTCGCCAAAGAGCTCCAGCCCAGAGCTGTTAAAAGTAAATGATTATGTCAAATAAAGTTGTCTCAGTAATTATTCCTACGCGCAACGAAGGAAGAAATATTGAAAGGTGTCTAAACTCCATTGTTAATAATGGTTATGGCCTTTATGAAATTATTGTCGTTGACCAAGAATCTACCGATAACACAGGTGAGATTGCCAAAAGGTTTAATGCCAAAGTAATTACGGTAAAGAAAACAGCAATATACCAACCTCCTGCCCGATCACGAAATATTGGGTTTAAGAATAGTAATGGGGCAATTATCTATAACATTGATGCTGATATGGAACTTGAAAAGGGTTTGTTACAAGAGTTGGCGACTATATTTGATGATAACGAAGTTGCTGCGGTTATCGTACCTGAGAAGGATGTCCCGACAAATATATGGGCACAAGCAAAAGCGTTCGAGCGCAGTTTTTTGGATGAAGTTGGTTCTGAGGCTGCGCGTGTGTCTAGGCGAGCTGTTTTTGAAAAGACAATGTATAACGAGACAATATCCTCTGGCGAGGATTGGTATATCCATGAGCAGTTCAGAAAATTAGGTAAAGTTTCACGATCTAAAAAGATTGTTTTACACCATACGGGATCAACAACCCCACTAAAAGAATTCAAAAAGAAATTGCAGTATGGGCAAGCTTCCGGAGCATATGTTTCCCAACAAAGTGGCGACTTACTACATAAGTTCTTTAGGATGGTTCGTGTTTACATCCGCAAAATCTCACGTGAAATTCTTGTACACCCTCTAGTTGTATTGTGTTTCATAATTATAAGGGGCATTGATGTGGTAGGATTGATGCTTGGATTTGCAATTTCAAAATTTAAAAAAGTTAGGTAAAGGAAATTATGACAAAAAAAGTTTTAGTAACAGGTTCAGCCGGATTGATCGGGTCCGAAGCAGTTAAGTTTTTTTGTTCTTTAGGTTTTGATGTTATCGGTTTTGATAACGATATGCGCAAATACTTTTTTGGTGATGAGGCTAGTACCGACTGGAACAGACGGTTGTTAGAAGAACAGTATAAAAACTACAAACATTATTCAATAGATATTCGTAATCAAAGTGATGTAGACGCTATATTTAAAGAAAATATTTTTGATTTAATTATTCATTCCGCGGCGCAACCATCTCACGACTGGGCAGCAAAAGAGCCTATAACGGATTTTACGGTTAATGCGAATGGAACTTTGAACATTCTGGAAGCATTCCGCAAATATTGCCCCGAGGCTGTTTTTATTTTCACAAGCACTAACAAAGTGTATGGAGATACTCCGAATTTTCTACCTTTGATAGAATTAGAAACCCGTTTTGAAATAGATCCAAATCATAAATACAAAAATGGAATAGATGAGAGTATGTCAATTGATCAATCCAAACACAGCATATTTGGTGCATCCAAAGTTGCAGCAGATGTGTTAGTACAGGAGTATGGTAGGTACTTCAATCTTAAGACTGCAATTTTTCGCGGTGGTTGCTTAACAGGGCCTTCGCATTCTGGAACACAACTTCATGGTTTTTTGGCATATTTAGTAAAGTGCATAGCTGAGGGGAAACCTTACACCATCTTTGGTTATAAAGGTAAACAAGTTCGTGACAATATCCACTCGGCCGATCTAATCTCTGCTTTTTATGAATTTTACAAAGCTCCCCGTGTTGCTGAGGTTTACAATATGGGTGGTTCGAGGCACTCAAATGTATCTATGCAGGAAGCAATTGATAAAACAGAAAAGATTCTTGGTAAGAAGGGCAAGATTACTTATGATGAAAAAAACAGGGAGGGTGATCATATTTGGTATGTTTCTGATGTAAGTAAGTTTCAGAACCATTATCCTAAATGGAAATATCAATATGATGCTAATGCAATAATCGCTGAAATTTGCTCAAGTGGACACTTTGAAAAAGACTGATGACAAGATTGCGAAGTTTACATATCACTGTTGTTACTCATGAGTTCTTTAAAGGCAGCGGCCAAGAGCTAAAAGACTTCCTAGTCGAAAGCAAAGTCAGCGAGACTCTGTATATCGGGCATATTTTTGCCTACGCTAAAAACAGTGTTTCTTACATGGAACATTACCTAAATGGTGATTTAAAGAAAAAAAAGCAATCGCCGAAACTTCCTGCAAATGAGTTTTTACTTTACGCGCGCGATGCTTTCTATACCCTTTATTATATTTTCAGCTCAAAGGGTAAGTTTGATTATTTCATTGGAATCGATTCCTTTAATGCACTTTTTGGGCTTCTGCTAAAAAAGATAGGTAAAGTCGACAAAGTTGTTTTTATGACTATTGATTACGTCATGCATGGTCGCTTCAAAAATAAGTATCTGAACAGGTTTTATGTATGGATGGATCGAAAAGCATTTTATGGAAGTGACTTCACGTGGAATGTTTCAGATCGTATGTCACGTCAAAGAGTTTTGGAGTTAGGGGAATCTGCTACAAAGAAAATTCAACTTGTTGTTCCAATTGGTGTACCGATTGACGAAGCTGAAAAAGTTCAGACCACTAGAAAAGATAATGTAATTGTTTATAGTGGCAGTTTAAGTCCCGAGTTTGGTCTAGAGCTTCTTATTGAATCGATGCCTCACCTAATCGCAAAATTTCCAGATATTGAGTTGAGAATAATTGGAGCTGGTGTTTTGGAAGCGGAGCTCAAAAAAATGGTTGCTGATCTAAAAGTTGAAAAAAACGTAAACTTTGTAGGATTTATCAATACAACTAATGAGCGTGAGCGTTGGCTGAAGCTTTTGAAAGAAAGTACTTTGGGGTTAGCTACATACGAGGATAACGAAACAACTTACAAAAGATTTTCTGATGTAACTAAACCAAAAGACTACATGTCATGTGGTTTACCACTTATAACCACCTCAGTCATACCAATATCCGAGGACGTTGAGAAACATAATCTAGGAAGAGTTGTTAAATACAATGTTGAGTCTTTTGTTGAAGGGATTTCTGATTTGTTGTCTAGACCCGACGAGAGAAAACAAATAGAGAAAAATGTTTACGAATACAGCAAGAACATGACCTGGGAAAATATCTTCAAAAAGGTGTTTAACGAAATGGGTGTATCTACAGAGTAAAACGTAATATACTTAACCAAATGACACAGGTTACTACCGGGCATCAATATCGTGATGATATTTTTAATAAACTTAACTTTGATTTTAAAGCGGGTAAGACTTTATTGGATTTGGGTTGCGGTGATGGAGAAGATTCAAAGGTTTTTATCAACCATTATAAGCTCGATACTTATGGCATTGATGTCTATGAGAACGATAACATTAAAACAATTTCCTTATTGAAATTTCAAATTGCTGGAATTTATGAAATACCTTTTGAGGACAATAAATTCGATTATGTATTCTTCCATGACGTTTTACATCATATTGATGAGGAAACACAGTCCTATGAAAAGCATCTAGCAGGTTTGAAGGAAGTTTTACGTGTAGTTAAACCAGGTGGCAAAATTATTATTGTTGAGGGAAATAGATTCAATCCGTTGTTTTATCCTCACATGGTAAAAAAATTGGGACATGAACATTTCACACAGAGTTATTTCACAGAAATTGTAAATAATGCTTACACTAGTCAGACTATAGAGTTTAAGCATTTCGAATCACACTTTTATCCGACAAAATATTTAGGTTTTTTTAAATTTTACGAATGGCTTATGGAAAATTTCTCGCCTACAATGTTTTTAGCCTACAACGTTGCCATAGTTACTAAGCATGCCTAAGTCCGTTAGTTGAAAAGATCACTATTCATTGATGCCCACTTATGAAGTTCTTTTATCCCCTCTTTCGGAGAATATTGAGGTTTCCATCCGAAAGTTTTGTATGCTTTATCTATGTCACTAACAAATATTTTTTGATCTCCTGGTCGCCAATCAGCGTATGAAACATCGATCTTCTTATTAAACAGCCCTTCTAGTATAGGCTTGAAGTCATGCCATATTGATATCACGTTTTTAGGTCCCCCTCCGATGTTAAATATTTCGCCTTTTGTTTTTTCAATATTTGCGAAGGCTAACTCATACGCATTCACTAGATCATCGATGTATAAAATATCCCTTACTTGTTTACCATTTCCATAAATTGTTATTCTTTTGTTTTTTAGAAGTGCTATAACAAACCAGGCCACCCAGCCCTGGTCCTCAACGCCAAACTGTCTTGGTCCGTAAATACATGATTGCCTGAAGACTACAGTATTAAGTCCGTAAATTCGTGAGTAGTCCCGTACGTATTGATCCCCTGTTCCTTTGCTACAGCCATAAGGAGAATGGAAGTCTAAAGGCATTTCTTCTCCTACGCCTTTGGGAAAATCTGAATATATATATCCATTTTCAGTTTCTTCAATTCTTACGTTTTCCATACCACCATAGACTTTGTTAGTAGAGGAATAGACTAAAGCACACGATTTCTTGGCATGTTTTCTCATTGCCTCTAGAACATTAAATGTGCCAAGCGCATTAGTTTCAAAGTCAAATCTTGGGTTTTCAACTGATGAGGTTACAGCTACTTGACCCGCAAAATGATAAATTCTAGCGGTCTCTTTCATAAGTTCATCTAGAGTTTTAATGTCTTTGGTAATGTCCGCTTGAACAAATCTAAATTTATTATCGAATTTTTTCTGTAGCCATTTAAGGTTTTTTTCTGAACCTTTTCTTGAGAGATTATCAAGAACTATGACCTTTTCTTTGTTGGCTAAAAGTTTATTAGCTACATTTGACCCTATAAATCCTGCTCCGCCTATGATGAGATTTTGCATGTACCTCAGTATAGAAAAGATCAATTTGATAGTCAATGATAAAATGTTCTCATGAAAGAATTTCGTGTTTTCCTAGGAATTACTCTCGGTTCGTTTGTAATATTTCTTCTGTCGTGGGCATTTGCCTATGTTGTTGGCGTCAACACACTTACAATACAGTCCGAAGATACTTTGCCAGCCCTGTTTACTCCTTTCGCTGTAATCAATGAACGCACTCTATATTTAGACACTTATTACGAAATGATGCGTGCCAAATATCCACATCCCGACGACCCTACATTCGAAAAGGATTTAACTCCATTTTACCTAAGGAAAATTCAAACTGATCAGGAAACGCACTATATTTCTGCATTTCCGATAATTTCAGGCTTGCTTGCAATCCCTGTGTATATTTTGCCAATTATGCTTAATGCCACTTTTACATGGGATACACTCGCTTTATTAGGGCATATTACCGGAGCCATAATTGTTAGTTTATCGGGTTATGTTCTGTATGCTATGCTAAAAACTTTTTACCTTGATCAAAAAAACTCACTATTACTCACAGGTGTATATTTATTTGGGACCATCAATTTTGCTCTGATTTCACAAGCGCTTTGGCAGCATGGTGTTGTACAACTTTTTATATTACTTGCGTTGTACAATCTACTCAAATCATTAAGACAAATTGGAACCCCGGTTCATATTTTTTTCTTTGGTTTTTTTTCTTCCCTAGCGGTACTTTCACGACCTACTGCACTATTAATGGTTCCAATTCTTTTTTTGGTGGTCCTAGAAAAACACCGCTTACGAATTAAACCACTTTTACGTTATATTTTTATTTTCATCACGGGAACTCTTCCAAACATCTTATTTTTTCTTTGGTATAACCAGACCTATTACTTAAGCATTCTGAATCAAGGGTATGCTTCTCAACTTGGCGATAGCTGGCAAGGGCGTTTCCCAGAGGGTTTCTTGGGATTGTGGATTTCTCCTAGTAAAGGCTTATTGATATATTCACCAATACTTGTGTTTGCCCTAATTGGCTTCTATAAGGTGCACAGAGAAAAAAACTTTACTAAAAATCTTATTTACATATGTTCGTTTTTGATCGTATTTTTACACACCTTGATCTTGGGTAAATGGAAGCATTGGTATGGTGGGTGGTCTTTTGGGTACCGCATGGCTAGCGATGTTCTACCATTTCTAGTTTTACTTTTCGTCCCGTTTATAAAAAGCACCTCCTTTGAAAAATATAAGAAGCTTTTTTACGCTTTACTAGTTTTTTCTATAGGTGTTCAAGTTTTTGGGATTATTTTTTTCGATGGTATTTGGCATGCGGCTTATGATAATGGTTTCACCGAGACAAGCTGGTTGTGGTCTTTGCAGGATAGTGAGTTGGTATTTAACATTAGGCGTATACTGGTGAAGTTTGGTTATTTGGAGAAAGCATGTCCGAACTGCATGTAGATAAATACAACATAATATGTTTTTCTAATCAACTATGGGATTTCCCAAATTGGACTAATAAGCGCCATGTAATGACCCGATTAGCTAAGCAAGGGCATACTGTTATCTTTGTTGATCCTCCAATAAACCCGGGCTTTGTTCTTTTACGCCAAATATATAGAAAGCTTTGGTCTTTAAGTCGAATTCTAACTCAGATCAAACATGATGAGAGTGGGGCATATGTCTATACACCTATAAATTGGGTTCCATTTTCAAAGCTAAGTACGACCTATCATGTTTGGCGTATTAAAAAGTTAGCGCGGCAACACTTCAAGAAAAGCCAAAAAAGTATTTTATGGGTTTATCATGTTCAAATAAAAGATTTATTTGATTATGTTGCTGAGCTTTCGCATGATGTTTTAATTTACGATTGTGTAGATAACTATTCGGCGTTTCCTGCTAATCAAGGAACATTTTCAGCAATTATTTCCAAAGAAGCGTTGGTTGAACAAGAAAAACGTCTTGCCTCAACAGCAGATATTGTTTTTGCTACAGCTCCAGGATTAGTCGAAAAACTTCAGGCTTGGAATAAAAACGTTCACTTTACACCTAATGTTGGAGATTACCCAAAATTTAAGGATGCCAAAAAAATAAAGGAAATTCCTGAAGATATAAAAAGTATAAAAAGGCCGGTTGTTGCATTTACTGGAGCCCTAGACAGTTACAAATTTGATTTAGAGTTGTTTAAAAAGATTGTAAGGGAACACCCCGGAATTTCTTTTGTGTTAATTGGCCAGATAGCTATGAAAGATAAAGGTGCTGATTTAAAGTCTATTGGGTTGGCTGAAGCTGAAAACGTACATTTTCTAGGTCAAAAAGCCTACGCAGAGATGCAGAACTATTATGCTGCTTTCGATGCTTATATCATTCCTTATGTTCTAAACGATTACACTGTTGGTGGATGTTTCCCTGTTAAATTTCACGAAGCTCTCGCCGTTGGTATCCCCACCATAGTTACAAATATGCCTGCATACCTACCTTTCAAGGATGTTTGCTATATTTCCAAGTCTTACGATGAGTTCTCATCTAATGTTGCTCTGGCAATAAAAGAAGATACTCCAGATAAAATTAAACAACGTCAATTGGTTGCAAAAGATAACAACTGGGATGGTAAGGTCGAAAAAATGTTAAATCTCATTAAAGAACACCTAAACTAGCCAAAAAAGCCCCTTCATGATAACCTATAGCACATATTAACTAATACATGGAGGTACGATTATGGCACTGAGTTTTTCGAAGGCTTTGATGGAACTTGGTTGGAAAATGCGAGAAGGTCAAAAATGGGGGCCTTATTGGCTTCAGTTTGCTTTCGCGCCTTTTTTTCTGTTTTTTTCGGCCATGATTTTTCGCGTAATGCGTGACTATTATGGTTACGCTGAGTCTATAGACCACATGGTCTATTGGCTCAAAATTGCATCGAAGGGTTTGTTGGTAGTCGGGGCACGTATGGGGAACCATGCTCTGGATACGATGAAAGAACATCGCCCAGAGAAACGTGCTAGTGCTCTGAGGGCTTTAATTTCAGTGCATGTAGCTATGGGGAATTACGCACATGCCCTGGGTTTGGTTGAAGAATACCTCACCCTCCAAACCAACCCACTGGACCAAGCTGACATGTTATCTCATAAAGCTTCCTGTCTACTCTCGCTGGGATTTAATTTGCGCGCATCCCAGTTGACTGATGAGGTTGTAGCAACGCTGGAGGCTGTACCCGACGATAAGCACGACTACGTGTGGGTTGTTTGGTACACCCGCGCATTAATGGTAAGGGCCCAGTGTCTTTTTGCACAGCATAATTTTGGTCTTGCAAAGGCCATGGCAAATCTTGCTTTAGGGATTGCCACTTTGCATAGAGCATATGCTCGTGTTGCTGAGGCCCAAGCCCTGTTAGAAGCTATGGAACAAATCCGTAAACCGTAGCTTCTCCGTTGGAGCGTATTTTTTCCCCGATACTCTCCAATGCTTTCTTTCTACCTGTATAATTACCTTATGAAGATCTTATACACTCTTAATTCCGGACAGCCTGGTGGAATGGAGTATCACACCCTAGATTTAGCAAAAGGAATGGTTTCTCGAGGACATGATGTATATGTGTGGTGTATGTCAGGACCTTTGGCAGATTGGTTTGAACAAGCAGGCGCTAAAGTTACACGTATCGAAGTGGCCGTAAAATTTGGTATAGATATAGATCCTCTATATATAATCAAACTTGTAAAATTTCTCAAAAAGAATCAGATTGAGATTATACATTCTCATGAGCTGCGTGCTGTGGCAAATTCTTTAATAGCTGGTTTTATTGTCGGTACACGTATACGCATTTCCCATATTCACACACCTTTATCCATGTGGCCAGTTTCGAATTTAAAGAAAAAAATATATACATTTTGTTACTCATTCGCAGTTAGGTTTTTAGCCACGAAAGAAGTTGCGCTTACCGAATCGATTAAACATACAAAAGTTTGTGAGGGAATACCTGCCCAAAAGTTAGTAGTAGTACCTAATGGTTTTCAGTCGACTAAGTTTGATCCTACGAAGTACGATAAAAATTTACATAGATCCGAAATGTCGCAGAAGTATAGATTCCCAACTGATGCATTTGTTTTTGGCAATTTGAGCCGTCTTTCTCAGAACAAGGGTACTGACTTGTTAATAAATGCTTTCGATCTTTTACTCAAGCAACACCCAGATTTGTCAGATAGGGTTTATTTACTCTTAGCTGGTAAAGGCGAGTTGCAAGAGGAGGTTTTAGCACAAATTCATCGTTTGAAACTTGAAAATAATGTTTGTGTAACTGGAACGTTTCCTGACGAAGATCATGTGAAACTATACAACTCTTTGGATGTTTACGTTTTCCCAACTTTGAGTGAAGGTTTCGGGCTGGTATTGATTGAAGCCCTCGCGATGAAAATACCGGTTGTCTGTTCTGATTTACCTGTACTGAAGGAGGTCGGTCGTGATTTTGTTTTCGAATATTTCCAGACTGGCTCAGTTGAGGCTATTCATAACTCTATGCTTAACATTTATAATGACTATCAGAAAGCTTTTCAGAAAGTACAAACTGGTCGAGATTTTGTATTAGCGGAGTATTCGATGGAGAAATTTATAACTAATTACGAAAATTTGTACAAAACCTTATGAAAGTACTAATGCAAGGTAAACTTGATCTGCTAGAGGTTGGGGGAGGCGATCGAGTGCAGATCGAAAATACTGCTGCAGAGCTGTCTAAGCTTGGCTTGTCTGTGGATATAATTCCGGGGTTTAATGTAGACTACTCTAACTATGATATCGTTCACCTTTTTCAGCTAGATTGGATCCCCGAAACATATTTATATGCGAAAAAGGCCAAAAAAGCCAAGAAGACTTTAGTTTTATCTCCAATACACCACAACATCGACGAGGTATCTAGGTTTGATACCGAGTATGTATTTGATTTTAGGCGTATTTCTAAACTACTATTCAAAAACCAATTTCACCGAGATACTTTCAAGAATGTATATCGATCTATCTTTGATCGTAGATTTCTTTTTCCTACAGTAGTTAGTCTAGTCGTTGGCCTAAAAAATATGCAAAGGTATGTTCTACAGAATGCCGATATGATTTTGGTTCAGACATCTAGAGAAGCACAAGATTTAAAGAGTTTATATAACGTAGATTTCAGATGGAGAAAAGTTGTAAATGGAGTAGGGGAGCAGTTCTTTGATGCTACCCAAATTGATCGTGCCGCCAATAGATTACCGTTTGAGGACTATATAATTTGTATCGGCCGCATTGAAGCCCGAAAAAACCAGCTAAAAATAATTGAAGCTGTGGAAAAGCTGAGAAAAAAACATAAGAAAGATCTAAAACTCGTTTTTATTGGCAAAAAAAGCACCAAAAAGCACTTTGAATACGTAGGCAAATTTAATCAATATTTAAAGAGATGTTCTTGGATTACCCATATACCCGCAGTGCCTTACTCTGAGATTCCATACTATCTTAAGTTTGCTAAAGTGGGGGTTTCGGCAAGTTGGTTTGAAACTACCGGACTAACTAGTCTTGAAGCATTGTTTTGTGGTACAAATGCTGTAGCTTCAGGCAGTCGCGCGAGCGAATACCTTGGCGAAAACGTTTCCTATTGTGACCCAGCAAGTGTTGTATCCATAGCCAAAGCAATCGAAACAGAGTATTTTGCCCCACGTCCAGATAAAGTATCTCAAGATGTGTTAGATTATACATGGGGGAATGCTGCGAAGAGCACTAAGGAGATTTATGATCTTCTTCTTAAGAATGGTTTTTAATTATGAGCTTAGAATTATTTCTCATACCTTTAATATTTGCATTTAGCTTTCTATTGATAAGAAAAGACTTTCGTTTTGCAGTTTATCTTTTGATGATTACCTCACTTCTTTTACATAAAGAGGTCTTTAGTATTTATAGATGGGATATTCTCCCCGCACGCTTAGTAATGGTGTCTTTTAGTGTTTTCATTGTTTTCAAAGTACTTATAGATGCTTTGAAGAAGAAACCAAAAGATAAGTTGATCGAAGATCTCTATTTTGTATTTCATGATCCGTTTTTTGTTTCTTTTTTTCTTCTATGGTTAATTCAGGGGATATCTATAGTCTTCACCAAGAACCTAACATCCAGTCTGTTTTTGTATGGGTTTTTTTCAAGTGTGTTTTTAGTTGGTACATATTTATATTTTCAATTACGTGAGAAACCGAATGAGGTGTTACATTTCATAAAGTTTTTTATAGTGTTAGCTTTTTTGACATGTCTGTTTGGATTTTTTCAGTTGTTTCTTTACAACACCACTGGCATAACAATAGGTGCTTTGTGGAGCGTGCCAGGCCATTTGGCTAGGGTCGGTTCAGTTTTCTGGGATGTGAATCATTATGGTGCCTTTCTGGCTGGTTTACTTCCTGTTTTGGGGATTCTAATTTTGGTTGAGGGTCCATGGAAAAAACGTGTTGTTAATTCCTTGATTTTTGCTGTTTTGTTGATTGTGCTAGTTCTAACAAATTCCCGTACTGCGTGGATGATTTCATTTTTTTCGTTTGTAACCTTCGTGAGTGTGATATTTTTCCAAAAGTTCAAGTTCAAGGGAATAGCATTTCTATTTGGGTTGTTTGTATTGATTTCAATACCTTTAGCATATGAGTATAGTATTAAATCAAGTCCTTTTCGTGCAAGGGTAAAGAACTATTTTCATTACAGATTGGACTCCTTCGACTCTCACATACTTTTACTACAGGGGACTTGGCAGGTGTTTGAGAAATATCCGGTCCTCGGCGGTGGGTATGGAGGATTTTTCGAACACTTCAGTAAAACTGAGATCTCAACGGTTTATTTTGGTAGAGACCCTGCAGCTCTTAACACACGGGTTCCTGCACACACTATTTGGGGTGAACAATTATCGGAAACTGGGCTGCTTGGGATGTCTGCATTTGTAATGTTAATCTTTGTAATTCTTGGTACTTTATTTTATGGTTCATTCCATCTTACAAGCCGCAAAGAACAGTTGTTAACCACAGCGATGGGATCTACCGTAGTAGGTTGGTTGATAGCTGGCATATTCTATTCATACAAAAGTGAGTTTTTTTGGTTAATATTTGTCTTTTATTTTTCGTATGGTGTATCCGTTTTGAAAAATAAATTCATGATTGAAAACATTGTTACTTTTTATTCAAGATCATCGAAATTAACTTTTCTTACTATCTTTGCATTAGGATTTTTTCTAATCTTTGCAGGTTTGGGGAGTACTCACTTAATTCCTTGGGACGAGGCAATCTATGCGAAGATAGCCAAGAACATTTTTACAACTGGTGAGTACTTTACATTACATTGGTGGCCGGGGGAACTTTGGTTTGAAAAGCCTCCTTTGTATATGTGGTTAGTTTCTGGGTTAATGCATTTGGTGGGTGTAAGCGAGTGGGCAGTGCGGTTGCCCTCAGCAATTTTTGGTCTAGGTACTGTTATGACGGTTTATTTGTTTGGCAAGAGGTTATACAACAGAACTGTAGGTTTTTTGTCTGCGTTTGTTTTACTTACAACTTTTCAATTTCTTTACTATTCCAGAATTGGTATGCTTGATGTAACACTGACATTTTTCACTACTTTATCTATATATTTTTACTGGCATGCTGAGGAGGATCTTAAGAAAAGTTTTTGGGTAATTTCCGGATTATCCATGGGACTTGCAGTTATGACCAAGGGTATAGTTGGTTTTCTTCCTCTGCTTGTTATCTTGGCACATCAGGCAACTCTAATATTCTCTGGTAAGAAGAAACTCGAGAGTAATCTGATTAATAACACTTTGCTTTTCCTTCTATCGAGTGCCGTGATTTTTCTCCCTTGGCACCTGATAATGCTCCAACAGCACGGTATCTCGTTTTTCAAGACTTATATTGGTTATCATGTCCTGAGAAGGGCTACTGAGGGGATTGAAGACAAGGGTCGTCCAATCTACTGGTATTTAGTAGTACTAAAGGTAAGTATGCGCTTATGGTTCGTAGCTTTGTTGGCCGCATTTCCTATCAGCCTGTTTGCTTTGGTAACACGTGTAAGACAATACATAATACAAAACACTCCATTTAAACTTAACAGCTATAGAAAAGACTGGTTCGTAGTTGTAGCTGCTATAGCTATATTTGGTTTTTTTTCCATTTCTGCCTCAAAATTGGTATGGTATATCATTCCTGTCTATCCATTTCTTGCATTGATCGTTGGTGTGTTCATAGAAAGAATTATCCGAGCAACCGCTCTGAAAAGTGCTGTAAAAAAAGTTTTTTTGCTTTATGTAGTTATCATTGTGAATTTGTTGTATTTAGTGGCTAACAAAGATCTAGTCTATACAGATGACTTAACTTATAAACAGGCCGAGCTCATTAAGGAGAAGGATAAACTTTATGGTAATGAGGAAACTCTGTTTGCCGACAGGATAGAACTCCCACTATTGCTTTTTTATTCTGATGGACCATTCGAGGTTGTAGATTTTGGCCCACTCCAAGACAAGTTTGAGGATGCGAATTACAATGAGAACTTGGTCTTTATAACAAAGGAAAGTAGACTCAGAAAATTTCAAGAAAGTAATCCTAGTATCGAGATGAAAGCACGTCGCGACGAATGGGTCCTTGGTTATATGCCTTCGCTTAAGGAACTTGATTTAGCATTAGTAAACAATTTGCAAAGAGAAATCCGCAAAATAGAGGATAAAGCTACTAAACCTATGTCATTCGAAGATGCTAACAGAATTCAGGGAATACAACTTGAGATAGTAAAGTTATCTGATCAAATTACTCTAAAGAGTGCTGAAGCTGCGATTGAGTAGACTCCAATTTCTTTATTATCCAAATCGTAACGGCTAGTGTTATTGATG
Source organism: uncultured Candidatus Saccharibacteria bacterium (assembly GCA_964643995.1). Classification (GTDB taxonomy): domain Bacteria; phylum Patescibacteriota; class WWE3; order UBA101185; family UBA10185; genus CAZXUJ01. The sequence continues at coordinate 200,645 of CAZXUJ010000001.1, read as the reverse complement.
CAGCAATCAATTGTGCATAGGCCAATCCAATTAAGTTTAGTTGTTTTATAAGCGCAAAGCCCAAAATTACCATTGCACCGAGTTTCAGCAAGTTTATATACATTAGTGGTTTTACATTTTTATGGACGTAAAAGTAGTTGTCCATGAATGTGTGTATAGCTGTAAATGCGCTACTGAGTATCAATATCCATAAAATTGGCACAGACTCAATATATTTTTGTCCGAAAACTATTGGTAATAAAATGGTGCCTGCTACAGTAGCAAACAGTGCCAGCAATATAATTACGAGAGAAATATAAAAGGTACCTTTGTAATCATACTTTTGATTAAGTCTTTTTCGCTGTGCGTTTTCTGGCAGTAGCACCGTGAAAACCGAAACTGAGATGAGAGTGAATATGTTGGCTATTTTGTCTGCTACAGAAAAAATTCCAGCGGATGTAAAATCCTTTGCGATCTTTGCAATGGTGTTAGAAATTGTCGGCCAGCTATGTTGTATTATCAGTGCTACACCTCCAGGAAATCCTGTTTTTGCGAGATGTCTTACATATTCTTTGTTTATGAAACCTACATTGAGTGTTTTGTAAAGCCTTGGGATTTTTGGGTATAAAATCAAACTGAAGTACACGGATCCGGCAAATATGGCGAAGGCTCTTTCCAATGTTAGACTCATTAAGCCACTTAACGCAATTACGCCTAATAACCCTTTGATACTCGCGGGCACTGAATTTAGTAGTACAGCTTCTTTATACATCCTTTTCTTTTGAAACAAGGCAAATACTGTAATGTTAAAACTGTAGGCGATAATTCCTAGGGTGTACGTTATGAACGTCGCTAGATTGAGCAGATCTGTGAAATATAGAATCAGCGTGCCTACAAAATATGCAAGTGTAAGCATCCCGGCTTTAAGTATGAGAAAGGAGTCTATGTTCTCATTGTTTTCTTCTGATGCTTCTGCGACATATGTAGAGTTACTTCCAAAATCAATCACCTTAGACATAGACACCAGAAGCGTAGTGAGTAAGGCATACTTGCCAAACTCTTCGATACTAAGACTTCGTGCCACAGCAGTGAGAAACAACACTCCCAGAAAGGCATTTCCAATATTTCCCACGCTGACTATTGAGATCTTTGTAAGTTGTGCAAGCATCTTTGATATTATAATACTATGAGGATAGGTATAGATTGTAGAATGTGGAATGAAACAGGAATAGGTCGCTACATAAGAAACATAGTCAGAGTTATCTCCGAGCTTGATCACACCAATGAATATATCTTGTTTGTTTTACCCAAAGATCGAGATTCGTTTAACCTTCCTGATAACTTTACATTCGTAGCAACTGATATTCGCTGGCATTCGTTTAAGGAGCAGTTTGTATTGCCGATATATTTTTATCGCGCAAATCTAAACATACTATTTGTTCCAAATCTTAACGTTCCGATTTTATATTTGAAAAAATTTGTTGTTACTATTCATGATCTTACTGTCACTAAAGTTAAAACTGGGCGTGCTTCCACACTTCCTTACTTCTTTTACATGTTCAAGAGAGTCAGTGCAAAGATTGTTCTATGGTATGCCATTGTTAAATCAGATCGCATATTCACTGTAACAGAATCTGTAAAAAATGAGATTCTAGAAGCTTATCCTGTAAAACCTTCAAAAATATTTATAACACCGTGTGCTGCGGAAAAGCACTTTTTCAGGCAAATTAATGAACATACCGCAGAAATTTTATCTAAATATAGTATAAAAAAGCCATATATTTTTTATATTGGTAATGCGCACCCGCATAAAAATTTGGAAAGACTTATTGAAGCCTTTGAGTTGGTGGGTGATACTCTACCAGACCTAACCCTAGTATTAGGAGGGAGCAAAAAGTTTTTTTATGAACGTATCGAGAAGGAGTGGCGCACCAAAAAAATATTCTCTAAGCTTAACTTCACAGGGTTTGTTAACGATAGTGACCTTCCTTATATTTATTCGTCCGCCGAAGCTTTTGTTAATCCATCTTTGTATGAGGGGTTTGGTATCCAATTGCTCGAGGCCTTTTCATGTGAAACCAAGGTAGTTTGCTCCAATACAAGTTCTCTCCCAGAAATTGGAGGAAATATAGCTTATTACTTTAATCCTCGTGATAAAAGGAGTATTGCTGAAGCAATAGTATCTTGTCTAAAAGACACTGACTCAACGCGTGTTGCTGCCGGTTTAGTACGTGCTAAACAATTTACTTGGGAAAAATCGGGCAAACTAGTCCATGAGGTTTTAGTTAAAAGATACTATGAAAATAGCCATAGTTTTTGATGATCTCATCCAACATGGAGGCGCGGAGAATTTGCTACTTGCTGTAACTGAAATTTGGCCTGAGGCTCCATTATTCACAACTATGGCAACACGCGATTGGGAGGAGATCTGCGCAACTAGAGGGATTGTACTTAAAACTTCGTTTTTGCAAAAGATACCTTTCAAAAAGACATTGTTTCGACTTTTGGGGCCTACACTTCTTTACAATATGGCTATGGAGTCTTTCGATTTCTCTAAGTACGATATCGTATTTTCTATGTCAGCAAGATTCGCTCATGGCGTGATAACTAAACCCAACACGAAACATATTTGTTATATGAATTCTCCTGGAAGAATGTTCTGGGAGCCTTCTACCTACTTTGAAAAGGAAAACACTGTCTTTTTTAACACTATAGCGTCGGCTTTGAGTATATTGCGCGTTTGGGATTATGCTGCTGCCCAACGGGTGGATCATTTTATAGCCAACTCCGCTACTCCCCAAAGTAGAATCCAAAAGTACTATAATCGTGAATCAACAATAATTTACCCTTTCGTTGAAACTTCCACGTATGCTGAAAATGATAACTCAGTTGATGATTCAAATTACTATCTGATAGTTTCTAGACTCGTAGCATGGAAAAAGATCGAACTTGCAATAATCGCTTGTGAAAGTTTAGGTTTAAACTTAGTTATAGTTGGTGATGGGACGGACAAACAACGTTTACAAAGCATTTCTAATGGAAGGACGAGATTTGAGGGCTATGTAACACAACACAGAAAAAATCAACTTTACAAAAACTGCATAGCTTTTATCAACACGCAATATGAAGACTTTGGCATAACCCCACTAGAGGCGATGTCATTTGGCAAACCAGTAATAGCCTTTGGGAAGGGCGGTGCACTTGAAACAATCACACCTTTGGTGACTGGAGAGTTTTTTTATGATCAAACAGTTGAATCTTTAGTAAATTTATTAAAAAGTTTCGACCCTTTAAGGTATAATGCTTCTACCTGCATGGAGCATGCTTTGAGGTACAGTAAAAGTAATTTTGTGCAAGGAGTAAGGCTCTTTGTAGAAAGTGTAGGGGAAGAAAATGCTTTATAAAATTGAAAAGAGACTACTAGACATTTTGGGAGCTTTAGTTGGACTAACAGTATTTGCACCTGTCATGATAGTCACGGCTGTTTTTATTAAAATAGTTTCACCAAACGGTCCCATTATGGCTGATACGCCAAATAGGGTCGGCAAAGATAAATCTTCCTTTCGTATGTATAAATTTAGATCCATGATTCCAAATGCTTCAGAATGGCTAAAAAACAATCCTGAACTCTACAAAAAATATAAAGAGAACAACTATAAGTTGGACAATGACCCCCGTTGGTTACCTGGTGCTTCAGTGATGAGAAAGTATAGTATTGATGAGATGCCACAGTTTTTGAACATTTTGAAAGGCGATATGAGTATTGTTGGTCCTCGTGCTTATTACCCATTTGAGTTAGATGAGCAGATAAAAAAGCACCCTGATTACAAAGAGCATGTAGACACTACTTTGACAGTGAAACCTGGCCTTACAGGTCCTTGGCAAATAGGGGGCAGGTCTGCAGTGAACTTTGAGGAACGTATTAAGATGGATGCAACATATGCACAATCCCGATCCATCTTGTACGATATATCTATAATTATAAAAACACCCCTCGTTGTAATTACTGGTCGCGGTGCCGTATAATGTAGATTGTGTTACAAAAAACTTGGAAGTTTTGCGCGAATTACTGTTTTATAGTATCGTAATAAATACTTGTCTATGGCTGAAGCTACATTTTTTAATTCAAAAGAAAGTAAGACTGCTTTCGGAAAAGTACAGAAACCTATCAAAAATAAAAAGTTGTTTGGTTTTCTGGGCATTTTACTTGGGATATTGCTTGCTTTTGGATTAGTATTTTACTTTTTGTTTGCAAAACCAGCCCTCTCACTTTTAACCAATATTAACACTCTCAAAGCTGATGTTGCCGAGATTAAACTTGCCGCAGCCAACAGAGACTTAGTTACACTTGAAAAACTTTTTGATAAAACTGAACAAAACCTCCGTGATTTAAGAGTTGCTCGTGATGAAAATGTAGGTTGGGCAAGTAATATAGGATTTACAAAACAGTATTACAACGATTCAGAACATTTCATCGAGGCAAGTTTTCACATGTTAAATGCAGGTCGTGAGGCTATAGTCTTGATGCGCCCATTTGCAGCCGCCGGTGGGTTCAAAATTTCTGAGGAGCAGGAAGTAGTTCAAACAGGACTTGCCGAAGCATTCGCCACATGGGTAGGTATTATGCCCGAAATTGCAAGCGGATCTGATGTAGTTTTACAAAAGCTTGCTCTCGCCGGTGAAGAATTATCTAAAATAGATGCTAATAGATATCCAGAGGAATTTAGAGGTTTTCCATTGAGAGATACTATTGCAACTACTCAAAAAGCTTTGGTTCAGCTTAATGAATCGGCACCCGATATTAAAAAAGCGTTAACCATTATTCCACCTCTCCTTGGTGTTGAAACCGGTGAAAAACGTTACATGATCCTTTTCCAAAATGATAAAGAAATACGAGGTACTGGCGGTTTCTGGACTTACGTGTCTACCTTTAAGCTTTCTAATGCATTGCTAAGTTCTGATTTTTCTTCAAATGGTACCTATAATGTAGACTTCGTATTGGATGCCATAGATTCATATTACACATTTCCAAAAGTTCCTGCAGCTTACGAAAATCACTTGAAGGTTGAACGTATGTTTGCCCGCGATGCTAACATATCACCTGATTTGCCAACATCTGTTGATCAATTCATGGTTTTTTGGAATTTGGCTATGCCTTTAAGTAGTGACTTTAAACCTGTTGACGGTGTATTTACAATTGATACTCGTGTGCTAGAAGAAGTCCTAGAAATAACCGGCCCAGTTACATTGAATGGTGTTACATATTCCCCTGATACAGTTACTCTTGAACTTGAAAAAATAGCTAGTCTGGCTCTACGAGAGCAGGCAAATCGTAAGAGAATACTAGGCGATTTAATGGAGGAAATGTTAATTAATGTTTTCGAGTCTGATAGCAACCTCTGGCCAAAACTTGTCGACAAGGGTATTGACTTGGCAATGAGGAAACACATACAAGCATATGTGTTCGACTCAGATGCACAGGCACTCATTGATAAATATAATTTTGGGGGCCGTATCGTAAACCCAGTTGCTGGTGATTATGCTTTAGTAACGTCCACTAATTTAGGTGGTGGTAAGACGAATGGCTGGTTTGTTAACAAGCAAATCGAGCACGAACTGGCAGAAGAAAACGGCCGTTATGTGCGAACAGTACGTGTTAAATTTAGTTACGGTGAAAAAGACCCATCTTACGATCCATTTATTCAAATTTATCAGGATTGGGTTCGCCTTTATGTTCCAGCAGGATCCGAATTAATTAGTGTAGAGGGTTCTGCCGATCCGAGTGGTACCGAAGAGGTGCTAGATCGTAACAAAACTATGTTTCATGGGTACATTACTTTAAATCAAGGTGAAACAAAAGATTTGGTGTTTAAGTATTATTTGCCTAATGGTTTGATCAAAGACGATAGCTATAGCCTCTACTTGCAAAAACAGTCAGGTATTGATCGTGAAAAACATTTCGTGACGGTCAATGGTACAAAAACTGAAGTTGAACTTTCAACAGACGAAACCTTCACTACCACTTTATAATGTAGAATCTTATTCATGCATAGGTTTACTACTGAATGTATAGTTCTCAAAAACATCAATTATAAAGATGCTGATAAGATATTTACGTTATATTCAAAAGAGCGTGGAAAAATTACAGCCGTCGCAAAGGGTATAAGAAAAATCTCCTCAAAGAGAAAAGGGATTATTGATACCTTTAACCACATAAAGGTTAGTATCACAGAATCGTCAAATAGTTTTGACTACCTCACCGAAGTTGTTCCTATAACAACGTTCAATCGTTTGAAAACTAATCTTGAATACTCTGTTCTCGGTTACTATCTCATTGAGTTGTGCGATCGTCTCACAGAAAGTAATGATCCTAATGAGAACATATTTGAGCTACTACTAAAAACATTGAAATTTATTGAAAGCCAAATGCTTGATCCCAAAGTTGTTGTAAGTTATTTCGAGCTGTCTCTTGTTCGTAACTTAGGTTACGCCATTAGGTTTGATAGCTGCATTAATTGTGGAAAAAAGTTTTCTCTAGACTGGGAAGGTTATAGGCTGAACCTAGCTCTAGGTGGGTTGGTCTGCGACGACTGTAAAAATGGTTTGCAGATTGCTTTGCAGGATGCGCAGTTTTTGCATTTTCTACAAAAAGGTAAATTAGTAAAAGATCTTAAGGTATCTTCCGAAACATTGTCCTTAATTAAAGTATTCATTCGTAGTATTCTTGAAGACAACTTTAAAACATCTAGAGCTTTTGGAAATTTTTAGCAATTACTCATGTCGTAAAAAGCTGCTTATTTTTGTTTTTGTATTAGCTGCCCTTAAGGTATTAGCTGGTATAATTGAGAATTTTCCCCATCTATCATTAATTTTATCTATGGCTTTGTTTATCGTTGCGTCCCTCTGATCTTCTAAGAATAGCGGGCGCATTAAAGTTTTTTCATCTATTAGGTTTGATATGCCTATGCCCACCAAGCGAGTTTCTTTGTCCCATTTGACCTCCCAAAACAATTTTTCAACTCTTTTATATATTTCCATTCCCGAGGAGGTATGTCTAGGTAATGTTGTTCTGAACCTATACCATTGCTTTTTTCCATCACGTAAAGATAAATGTATAGTTTTACCAACAACACTATGATTACGAAGTCTTTTTGCCACCATTTCTGTTAATCTTCTTAAATTATCAAGAATTATTCTTGAGTTTTTAGTGTTATACATTAGCGTGTGCTGATGACTAATGGATTTAACCGGTCTTTCGTACTCAGCTGATTTGACCTCTCCTACTCCTACGCCGAAGCTTGCTGCCTTAAGAAATGACCCTGAAACATTCCCGAATTCGCGATACAGTTCAGCTAGGGTAGTCTCTTGTAATTCTTTTACAGTATGAATTCCCATATTATTCAATCTTTCCTGTAATCTATGCCCAATCCCACAAAAACTTTCCAGCTCAACCCCAGTAAGTATTTTTTGGAGATTTTTCTCAGTTACTATTACTAACCCATTTGGCTTTTTTAAGTCTGAAACAAGCTTTGCTAATAACTTATTAGGGCCTACTCCAACCGAGCAAGTTATATACTCGCCAAACATCTCTTTTACTTCGTTTTTTATACAAGTTACTATGTGCTCAGGGTTTTTGAAGAATTTCACAGTTTTCGTGACATCCAGAAAAGCCTCGTCAATGCTAAAAGGTTCAATCAGATCCGTATATTTATTAAATATTTTTAAACTTTCCTTTTGAATATAGCTGTATTTTGTTCCATCGCTTTTTATAGCAATCAGTTGAGGGCATAGTTCTCGTGCCTTAAACAAGGGCATTCCTGTTTTAACTCCAAGCTTTTTTGCTTCTCTCGACGCTGCACAAACTATTCCCTTTCTTACAGAACTTCCTCCAACAGCAATTGGTTTGCCACGCAGCTTTGGATTAACTTGTTGTTCTACGGATGCAAAGAAAGAGTCATAGTCTATATGCATTATGATTTTATTAAAGTCCAAATAATGAGTTAAATCTTTAGTTGTAGCTGTCATTTAGAGTTTTTACTTCTTTGAAGTCATTTTCTAAATACACCTCTTCTAATCGCCACACCAGTGTTGTAGGGTCAAACATTAACTTGTACGTTTCTTGATTTGCAGTAACAGCAAACTGGTAGACTTTTTTATCACCGTCTTTTGAATAGTGTTTAAAGTTTATTGAGGTAATGTTGTAGTCTTTGTTCTTCCATGTGAAGCCTATTGGTTCAGCTCCTTTTTTGTTAAAATTAGCAAATACTTCTACAGGTTCGTTAATTACGCTGTACATACCCGAATATTACCCGAAGTTTGATTGTGTGTCAACAACTTTCCTGTTAACATCAAAACTTAGTATGGACGATTTAAATAAAAAGATAGTATCTCTATGTAAAAGACGAGGATTTGTATTTCCGGGTTCTGAAATATATGGAGGTCTTGCAAATACTTATGATATGGGTCCTTTAGGTGTTTTAATGCTTAAGAATATTACTAATTCGTGGTGGGATTTTTTTGTTCGTAGTCGTGAGAATATGTTCGGTTTGGATACGAGTATTTTAATGTCTCCAAAAGTTTGGGAGGCTTCCGGACATACAGCAAGTTTTACAGATGTTATGGTTGATTGTCTAGAATGTCGCTCACGCACACGTGCAGATCATTTGATTGAGGATTATATCCAAAATATTCAGGTCGAAGGGCGTACTCTTGAAGATATTCAAGAGTTGATAGAACAAAATCATATTCCATGTCCTAAATGTGGAAAATCTCATTGGACAGTGCCTAGAAAATTTAATCTTCTTTTTGAAACAAGTATCGGAATTATTGTAGATGCTTCATCAACTGCCTATTTACGAGGTGAAATTGCGCAGGGTATGTTTGTAAACTTTAAGAACGTAGTGGATACAATGCGTCCGAAAATGCCTTTTGGTATAGCTCAATCCGGAAAAGCCTTTCGTAATGAGATAACACTAGGTAATTTTATCTTTAGAAATCTTGAATTTAACTTATCTGAGTTTGAATATTTCTTCGATCCTGAAGAACAAAATTGGGAAGAGTTGTTTGATAGTTGGAAAGTAGAAATGAAAAGCTGGATAGAGTCTTTAGGAGTTCCTTCAAACAAGTTGCGTTGGAGACTACACACTGATGAGGAAAGATCTCATTATTCTACAAAGACTGAGGATTTAGATTTTGAGTTTGGTTTTGGATTTAAAGAAATGTTCGGTTTGGCTTATCGCACTGATTTTGATCTTCGAAATCATACAGAAAAATCTGGCATAGACTTGCGATACACCGACCCATTTACAAACAAGAAGTACATCCCGCACGTGATTGAGCCTACTTTTGGTATTAATAGAGTTTTCCTAGCCCTATTGACCAATGGTTATTATGAAGATGGTGATCGAGTCGTTTTGAAACTAGCCAAAGAAATAGCTCCATACAGAGTAGCTGTTTTCCCACTAGTAAAAAATAAACCTGAAATAGTAGAAAAAGCTCGAGGAGTTTTCCAGGATTTAGTTAAGGCTGGTTTCAGTGTTGCTTGGGATGATCGTGGAAATATTGGTAAACGTTATCTCAGCCAAGATGAGATTGGTACTCCATATTGCGTGACAGTGGATTATGAAACTTTGGAAAATGGTACTGTAACGGTGCGAAATAGAGATACAACTGAGCAAAGTCGTATAAAAATTTCAGATCTTGTTTCTATTCTTTCCTAAGAATCAGATATCCTGGTACCTTTGTAGTAGCTGGGTTGGGCTGTTTTATTTGTGTAACCTTAAATCCTGCTTTTTCTGCTTTTGTTATCAAATTTTTAGGGGTGGGAATCTTCTCTGGTTTACCGATTGTCATCCATAGGGGCATCTCGATGGCAAAAATTGGCCATAAAAACACACCGCCAGATTTCATAACTCTGAAAAGTTCTGCTACAAAATGATCAATATTGCTAATGTACCTGTTACCCCACAGTATCGTCGCCCCATCAAACATGTTGTTTTCAAAGTTAAATTTTACGTTGTAGTCTAGGTCTTTAACTTGTACGTTAGCTCCTAGACCAATTTGCTCAAGCATTCGTGAATCATGGTCAGTGGCCCAAACTTTGAAACCTTTTTCAACTAAACACTTGCTAACAATACCTGTACCAGCTGCTAAATCTAGTATAGTTCCCCCATTAGGCAAAAGTTCAGCCAATCTGTCAGCGATATCCTCACTCTGTTTTATTCTTTCTGCATCGACTGCGAAGTCGTGATATTTTATTGGATCTTTGTACTTTTTTGCAAAAACTGTATTTATAAAAGTCGGTAGTTGTTTTAGTGCTGCTCTTACCATTTGTAAATGATACCAGATACGACTTTTACTTGATATTCTTCGGGTAATATTTGTGTTGACGTTAAGTACCTAATGGAGCAAGATAGATATCAAATGGTGAGGAATGGTGAATCACATGAAAGGCTTTATGAAAATGTTTTTGGGCGAATACAATCCAAACATTACCGAAGGTTCCAGAATTGCTTTGCCCAGCAAGATGCGGGATCAGATAAGTCATGGCGAAATCATTCTCTCCAAAGGTTTTGAAAAGTGTGTCTTGGTTTACGATAAGGACGACTGGGCGGAAAAGGCTCAGAAGCAAGTTGAAAATTTGCCAGGTAATTTGAAGCGCAGTGATCTAGAGCGTTATTTGTACACTTCAGCTAGTGAAGCCAGCATTGATGCTCAAGGCCGATTTGTTGTTCCTCCTCATTTAAAGGAGTATGCCATGTTGGAAAACAAAACAGCTGTGATTGGTGTCGGAGATCATATTGAGCTTTGGGATAAAAACTCTTGGGATATGTATATGGGTAAAGTTACAGAAACTTTGAGTGAGTAGCTTTATATGACATATCATCAACCGGTCTTACTAACTGAAGTAAATGATTATATTTACGCCGGTCATGGGAAAAAAATTATTGATTGCACACTGGGTGATGGTGGACACACCATTGAATTTTTAAAAAAGGGCGCCTTTGTTTTAGGTATTGATTATGATTCTAATTCGCTCGAAACTGCCCTCGAGCGAATTAGGTCATTAGGTCTATCTAGTAATTTTGTTGGAATTTTGGGAAACTTTAAGGATATAAAAGAATTGGCAACTAGCAATGGTTTTGGAACTGTGGATGGTATTTTATATGATTTAGGTTACAGTTCTTCGCAACTTGAAAATACATCAAAAGGCATATCGTTTTTAAGCGATTCGCCTCTTGATATGCGTGTAGATCAAAGCATGGGTGTAACCGCAGCGGATCTTGTTAACACATTGTCGGATAAGCAATTGACCCAACTTTTTAGGGAATATGGTGAAGAACACTTAGCAAAAAGATTTGCTGAGACTATTGTTCAAAGTCGTGCATTGAAAAAGATTCAAACAACTAAACAACTTGCTGATTTGTTAGTTGCTGAAGCTTCTTCAGGGTATGACTCGGGTAAATCACATCCTGCAATGCGTGTGTTTCAAGCACTTCGTATTGTAGTAAATGATGAACTTGGCAATTTGAAGAATTCATTACCCCAGGCCGTGCAGCTTCTAAAACTGCCTGGTGGACGCATGACGATCATATCGTTTCATTCGTTGGAAGATCGTGAAGTAAAGAAATTTGGTCACGACTATGCACGGCCTAATGGATCTGATCTGGGTTTTTATATGAGCGCTCTTGTAAAAAAACCAATCACGCCTACAGCGAGTGAGGTAGAGATCAACAGAAAATCCAGAAGTGCAAAAATGCGTGTATTCGAGAAAAAATTAGTAGATGCTTAACAATTCTGCCCAAAATTTTAATAGAAGACGACCTCGTAATATCAATCTTGTGGCTTATCTTCTTATCTTTTCAGTAATCTCCTTTGTTTTTACTCTAGCCGTACAGATGTATGTCACTAACGGGCTTGCTATAAAAGGCAAGGAAATAGTTCAGCTCGAACAGCGCCGTGCACAACTCGAGAAGGAGATATCGGAGTTAGCACTAGAGCAGTCAAAATATTCCTCACTAAAGTATATTGAATCCCAAGCTTATGATCTTGGTTTCAGCAAGAACGATTTATATGCGCAGAAGATAAACTCAGCAGTTTCAAAGGCTTCCCTGACTACACTATAATTAGGAGATCATGTATAGAAAGACCGATAGATCTTCCATTAATAATCTAAGAATTAATTTCCTACAATACTTTTTCTTTCTTATTTGTCTTATATTTTTGGCTCGGTTATTTAGTATTCAAATAATTCATCACGAAGACTTCAAGGCGCAGGCGCAGGAGCAGTATTGGGATGCTGTGGAAGTTCCTGCCAAGCGTGGTGATATCCTGAGTAGTGATGGCTATGCATTAGCCACGACGCAGATTTCTTACCTACTGTATGTCGAACCTAATAGCGTTCAGGATAAGGCAGGTTTAACGGCTAAGTTATCTACCGAGCTCGCTAAGATAAACAAGCTTGAGTTAGAATTTCCTGAAGCTTTTTACCAAGAAAAAATAAAGTTATTACTTGAAAAAGATCTTTATTGGGCTAAGGTGATTAGTGATCTGACCCCAGACGAAAAAAAACAGATTGAAAGTCTAAATATTGATGGTATAGGTTTTGAAGAAGAACCCCTACGTTACTACCCCGAGCATTCCTTAGCCTCTCACGTATTGGGTTTTGTAGCTAGTGATGAGTTAGGTAATAAACAAGGATACTTTGGTGTAGAGGGCAGTTTGGATGGTGATCTAACCGGAAAACCCGGAAGAATCGTTGAAGAACGTGACGCTTTGGGGGCACCTATACTTGTAGGTGGTTACACTAGGGTAGATTCTATTGATGGTAGAAACATTGTTTTGACGATTGACCGTGGTGTTCAATATTTGGTTGAGGAGCATTTAGAGCGTGGTGTTAAAGAGTATGATGCGGTATCTGGTACCGTGATTGTTATGGATCCATTTACGGGAGATATCATAGCTTTGGCAAATTATCCGACATATGATCCTGCAAACTTTAATGATTTCGAAAAAAAAGATTTAAACACAGGTAAACGTAAGGATGTTGAGCGTACTAATCTTGCGATCTCGCAAACTTATGAACCTGGTTCGGTTATAAAGGCGTTAACAGTATCCGCAGGTATTGACTTGGGTAAAGTAGTACCTAGTTCCACATTTGTAGATTCGGGGCCAGTTCAATACTCGGACTATGTAATAAACAATTGGGATGGTAGGCATCATGGTGTCCAAACTGTGGAGCAGCTTTTACAAAAGTCTAATAATATTGGTGCTGCATGGGTAGGACATTTGGTTGGTTCCAAAGACCTTAATGACTATTTTGAAAAGTTTGGTTTGGGGCGCACTACCGGTATTGATCTTGAGGGAGAAGACACTGGGATTATTCGTCCCTATGATACTTGGACAGCAATTGATTTGGCAACAATTTCTTTTGGGCAAGGTATATCGGCGACACCTTTACAAGTAATCAATTCTTTTTGTGCCATAGCTAATGGCGGTCAGTTAATGCGCCCACGTATAGTACAAAAGGTTGTCGATGAGGGTAAAGATATTTCGATACCTACCAAAGTTATAAATCGTGTGATGACACCAGATACTTCTAGCACCATGGTAGATCTTTTGACCAGTGCTGTTGAGGGTGGAGAATCCAAGTTTTTTAATATAAAAAACTATAAAATTGCTGGAAAAACTGGTACAGCACAGATACCTGTTAATGGAAAATATGACCCTAGTAAAACAAATACTACTTTTGTAGGATTTTTGTCTGGTTCTAAAAAGTTTGCGATGATTGTAAAGCTAGAAGAGCCTGAGGCAAGTATTTATGCGGCAGAGACTGCGGTACCTTTATGGATGAGTATTGCTGATGACTTAGTAAAGTATTATGGTATTGCCCCGGATAAAGTAGTTGATACAACTCCTGTGGTTGAGTCAACCTCGTCATCGTCTCTAGATCAGGAGTAGTCTACTATCTATAGAAGACTACGTTTGGTATTTTCAATATTTCATTCCAATATGAGTATATGAACAAAGTTCGTGGTAATTTCGGTGAAAAACTCGCTTGTAAATATCTCGAACGCCTTGGATATGTTTTGGTTGTTCGTAATTGGACAACACATTGGGGGGAACTTGACCTAGTGATGAGGGACTCTATATGGTTAGTGTTTATTGAAGTCAAATTCAGAAGCAATAAAAACTTTGGTGATGTTAGCTGTGCCCTCCATTACTATAAACAACGTGCTCTCTCAAGAGCGATTGACAGCTATCTCATTAAGTATCCGTCCCAACAATGGCGCGTCGATATAGTTACTATTACAGCGCAGGTGTCTCGATATCAGGTTCAACATTTTCCACATTTTGTGTTGCAATCCCATAAATCATATTATTAAGTGTTGTTTGGAATTTGGTGTAATCGTTACCAATTGGTGCCAGTACCCATGCACCACCATACTCTTCCGCGGGAGGTGTGAACACATATTCATAGTCCATTAGTAGTGATTCAATTACGTATTTATCCTTATCCTTATAGAAATCCCATAGATATTCGAGGTCTTCTAAAGCTAGATTAGTACTCATGCGTCCGCTCGTGACCATCTTTAGGGCATACTCAAGAGTATTTTTATTTACCTTCGTTTCGCACATACCTACGTTTTCAGTTGCATTTTCTGTGTTTTTGCATATAAAGCTCTGAGGTTGCACTACAGCCTCAAGCATACCTTTTAGTATGAGATGCTGCCTTCTCATTCTTCCCCAATCACCATTATCATTATCACCTTTACGTGATCGAGAAAATATCAATGCCCTCTCTCCAGTAAGCCTTTCCGGTCCGGCAGTAAATGAGACAGTTTGATATTCTTTTGTAGCGTCTACGGGGTATTGCGAGTCTGTAAATGTTGTGGTTATGTTTACTGGAACCCCTCCCATCTGATCTACAATCCATGAAAAATCTTCAAAATCGGTAAGAATGTATTTATCGGGTTTTTGTTTAGTTATAGTCTCAAAGGCTTGCTGCATGCCCTCCCAGCCATTTTGTACGTATATAGCATTTATTCTACCTCCACGATACCACAAATCTCTTGGTAGTGAGGTCAAAACCACCCTGTTATCTTTCTTGTTTATCGTTAGTAATATCATTATGTCAGTTCTGTATCCTGCCTCATCTTTACTTCGTCTATCGATACCAAGCAATAGAATGTTACTTATATCTTTCTTAGCTAAGTCGGTATTAAATTCCGGTTCGGGTTCAGTTTCTGTGCTTGTGAGTTTTGAAAGTTGTTTTTTGAAAGCACTTTCTTTATTAGTTTTTGCCAGTGGTGAAAGTACCTCTTTGTTATGATTGTTATTTTGATTTAGTTTTACAATTATGGCTCCTGTTGCTATCAATGCTGTTAGTGCTATAGGTATTAAGAATTTTTTCATACGATGGAAATAAGGATAGTTGATTAGTAAATGCTTCGCAAACATAAAGTTATACATTTTGTTTGTTATTGCACGTAGTCGTCATTTTATGTATGATTTTTACATGGCAAAAAAGATTGTAATAGTAGAAGATGACACCTCTTTATATAACTTATATAAGATTGAACTAGAAACAAAAGGTTACGATATTGTGAACGTAGCTGATGGAAGTCTAGCCCTTAACACAATAAAGGAACAAAAGCCTGACTTAGTGTTACTGGATCTAATGCTTCCCGGTAAAAATGGTCTTCAAATTCTCGAAGAGCTTAAAGCAGATACTGAGGGAAAAGCTAATCGAGTTATTATGCTTACTAATTTTGGAAATGAAGATAATGTAAGTCGTGCGCTCGAGTTGGGAGCAGAGGATTACATAATGAAATACAACATAGTGCCTTCCGAGTTATCAGAGAAGGTTGCTTCCTTATTAGGCGATGCCTCTGATTCCGCAGTTAAGTTTGTACAATAGCAATTCATGTATGAATATTTGATTTTAGCTTTATTGATAACCTTTTCGTTGTTTATAACCTTTGCTGTTTTGTATTTTAAGAATCTTTCCGAATTTTCCAAGCTTTCTAGATTACGTAATGACTTTATGGCTATGATGATCCACGAACTTCGTTCGCCTCTATCAGTAACCAAAGGATCTGCTAATATGTTGCTTAATGAACCTGAAAAGTTCACTGGTGCACAACAGAAAGCATTGATAAAACAAATTGAGGATTCGGCCGCTGATCTCTTGAATGTTGTTAGTGACTTGCTTGATGTATCAAAAATTGAAGCTGGAAAGATTGAATTGTTCAAACATCAAACGAATATTATAGGGGTGCTCAAGGAGGAAGTTGAGAAATACCGGAATATTGCCCGTCAGCGAAATTTAGAGCTAAGTATCAGGGTTCCTACAGACGATTTAGAGTTAAACTGTGACCCGGATAAAATCAAACATATAATGAGCAACTTGATTTCCAATGCTATGAAATTCACACAAGATGGAGAGATTAAAGTTGAGGTGCGCGATCTTCCAGATTATATAGAAGTGACTGTAGCTGATACGGGTATTGGTATCCCATCTAGTCTTAAGACCAAGGTTTTTGATAAGTTTGTTCAAGCACGTGCTCTCCCGGTGTCCCGAGAAAAGGGTACCGGTTTAGGTCTTGTAATAGTCAAAGGGATGGTCGAGGCGCATGGTGGCAAGATCTGGATTGAAGACAATTATCCAAAGGGTACAAAAATGGTCTATACCTTACCAAAATGTTAGTCTTGGTATTTCATTCTGTTAGATTTTATGTGTATACTTTAAGTGTATGAATAAAAACTCTGCCCAAGTACTGTGGTTCTCTCAAATCGGTAAAAACGATATTCCCATTGTAGGTGGTAAAGGCGCAAATTTAGGTGAAATGGTAGGTGCCCGTATCCCTGTTCCAAATGGGTTCGTAGTAACTGCAAAAGCATACTTTGACTTTTTAGATAAAACTTCAATCAGGCAAAAAATACTATCTGAGTTAGGTGATTTGGATTATGAAGACTCAAAAAGTTTGATGCTGGCATCTAAGCATATTGAAACAGCTATTATGGCAGCGCATATGCCTCAAGAGCTTCAAGACCAGATCAAAGACTATTATCATGACCTCTGCGGAGAACATGATAAGTATGTAGCTGTGCGCTCGTCCGCTACTGCTGAGGATTTGCCAGAAGCCTCATTTGCTGGTCAGCAGGAGACTTATCTAAACGTAAAAGGTTACAGAGATGTTGTTAAGCATGTGCAAAAATGTTGGGCATCTCTATTTGAGGCTCGCGCAATTTATTATAGGAATGAAAATGGATTTGACCACCTCAAGGTTGGTATAGCTGTTCCGGTGCAGTTGATGATTCAGTCTGAAGTGTCAGGAATTATGTTTACAGTCAATCCATTGTCCAATGACCAAAGTGAGGTTTCTATAGAAGCGGCTTATGGTTTAGGTCAACCGATCGTGTCTGGCGAAGTTACTCCCGACCAATACATTGTCAATAAAAGCTCGGAAATGATTATTTACAAATATATTGCTAAGCAAACCTGGCAGTTTACTTTAGCGGGTAATGTCGCGGTTTCTAAAAAATATCAAGAGGTTCAGAAAATGGATGATAAGGATGTGGTAGAGCTTGCACGACTGGGCATGTTGATTGAAAAACATTATGGCAAACCCCAAGACATTGAATGGGGTATGGAAGACGGGAAGTTATATATCGTTCAGTCCCGTCCCGTCACAACTTTGAAAAAGGATACTGCAAAAACGGAGACCCATGTTGATACTCCACATGCTGGAAAAGTTATTTTAGATGGTCTGGGTGCATCTCCAGGCGTTGCAAGTGGCCCTGTCAGGATATTGCATCGAGTATCTGAAATTTCTAAAGTCAAAGAGGGCGATATATTAGTCGCTGTTATGACTAACCCTGATTTTGTACCTGCTATGAAACGTGCCTCGGCGATCGTCACCGATGAGGGTGGTAGAACATCCCACGCCGCAATAGTTAGTCGAGAACTTGGAATACCTGCCGTAGTGGGTACGGGAGATGCCACTAGGTTGCTGGCTGCCGGAGAAGTGATAACAGTTGATGGATATGAAGGCAAAATTTATGAAGGGGCACATACCGTAGAACAAAAAGTTAAGGCTAAAGATACAAAAATACTTAAAACTGCTACAAAAGTCTATGTAAACCTCGCAGAACCAGAAAATGCATTTGAAATTGCGCATAGAAATGTTGATGGAGTTGGTCTTTTAAGAGCTGAGTTTATGGTTGCGCAAATAGGTGAGCATCCCCGTAAATTTTTAAAGGAAAAGCGTGGTAAGGAGTTCACAACTAAACTAGCGGCTGGCCTCGAACAATTTGCGCGAGCCTTTTATCCACGTCCTGTCATATATCGCGCAACAGACTTTAGAACAAATGAGTTTCGAGGACTAAAGGGTGGTGAGGAGTTTGAAGGTCATGAAGAAAACCCTATGATTGGTTTTAGAGGTGCTTCACGCTACCTTGAAGATGCAGATGTTTTCAACCTAGAAATTGATGCGATTTTGGAAGTGAGAAACAAATTGAATTTGAAGAATTTACACCTCATGATTCCTTTTGTACGTACTACTGGTGAAATGCGAGATGTTAAAAAATTACTTTCAGCCAGAGGGTTACGTCGAAGTGGTGCATTTAAGCTTTTCATGATGGTTGAGGTTCCTTCCACAGTAATTATGCTTGACGAGTTTATTGATCTTGGAATAGACGGAGTATCTATTGGCTCAAACGATTTGACAATGCTCACCCTCGGTGTCGATCGGGATAATGCACGTGTCGCGAATGTTTATAATGAACTCGATCCGGCAGTATTGTGGTCACTTGAACGTATAGTCACGACATGTCGTAAAAGAAAAATTGCTTGTTCAATCTGCGGACAAGCTCCGTCTGTATATCCGGAACTTGTAGATATGTTAACCACATGGGGTGTTACTTCTGTTTCTGTGAGCCCAGATGTTTTGGACAAAACTAGAGAGATAGTTTATGAATCAGAAAAAAAGTTAGTGGTAGGCAATCACAAAAAAACGGTTGAAAAAAAGGAGCGTAAAACCACTTCTACCAAAAAAACCGTGCTTAAGAAAAAATCGTCTAAGAAAAAATGAGTTCTCCAAAAATTGAATCAATTAAATGCCATAAGATTCTGAACTCCAGGAGTGACTGGACAATTGAAACATATGTTCAGTTATCTGATGGCTCTATAGGAATACAAACTGTTCCTGATGGGGCATCTAGGGGTGAACACGAGGCAGTTTATGTAGATATAAATCAAGCTGTAGATATTGTTGAACATCCTATTAATGATTTGCTTGTGGGACATGATCCTTTCGACCAAAAGACTATTGATGGACTCTTAATCGATATGGATAGTACTCCAAATAAAAGTCATCTGGGGGGTAATAGTATTTTGTCGGTCTCTCTAGCTGTTGCTAAAGCTTGTGCGGATTCTCGTGAAATAGAGTTATACGAGTACTTAGCGGAGCTTTATGATATGGAAAATTGGACAGTTAAGTTTCCTACGCCAGTGTTTAATGTCATAAATGGTGGAAAACATGCCCAGAATGAATTGTCATTCCAAGAGTTTATGGTGATTCCGTCACCTGATCTTAATATTGTTTCTGCTTTAGAGTTGGGTGTTTTGATATACGATACCCTACGTGAAAATCTATTGCGGGATGGTCACGAAACTGGTGTAGGAGACGAGGGTGGTTTTGCCCCAGAAAATTTCACGGTACACAAAGCTTTGGAGTATATTAAAAGTGCCGCCAGTGTGCACGGTATTCCAGGGCAAAACATTTTTTTTGGTATGGATGTTGCTGCTGGATCTTTTTATGAACATACTGGTTATGTAATAAAAGAGGAGAAACTAGATCTAACGGCAGATAAACTCTCTGACTATTATGCAAAGTTATTCAAGAAATTCGAGCTCATATATCTCGAGGACCCTTTCTATGAACGAGATCATGGTGCATGGGAGAGATTTACCTCTAAATACTCCGATAAGCTTATGGTTGTTGCAGATGATTTGGTAGTAACTAACCCCAAGTTTCTTAACAAAGCTATCGAAAATGATTTGGCTAATGCAGTTATAGTTAAGCCTAATCAAGTTGGTACGTTATCGGAAACTTTTGACTTTATACGTATGGCGCGTAGTGCAGGAATGTCTATTGTTATATCTCATAGAAGTGGGGATACTGCTGAAGATACTTTTATAGCAGATCTAGCTGTGGCAGTAAATGCTGAATTTATGAAATCGGGTGCTCCTGCTCGCGGTGAGCGTGTTGCTAAGTATAATCGTCTTCTAGAAATTTTTGAAAAAACACAAGGTTAAACTCAGCAAATTGCATACGCCGCGTAGTCTTGCCCCAGAGGTGTTTCTATTAATGCAGTCTCTTCGTTATTTAATTTTTCAAATCTTTGTCTAATCCCCCTAATAGAATTTCCATGACAAGATACCGCTACATTGATCTTATGTTCCTTCATTAAAGGTATTATTTCGTCCAAGAACTCGTTAACCCTTTTTACAACCATTTCTATACTCTCACCATTGGGGGATACTTCAAAATAGTTTCTCCTTATTTCCAATACCTTTTCAGGATCTTCAAGCTCCATTTCGAGTTTACTTTTTCCTTGATAATCTCCATATGATTTTTCTTTGATTCGTGGATCCTTCACTATCTCAAGTTCCTTTGCGTAAGGGTTTTTTGACATCGCAATTTGCATAGTCTTAATTGCACGTTGTTGGTCAGACGCAATCAACATGTGAATAGATTTATCCTTGAACTTATCTGCTAACACTTCCGCTTGTTGAATACCTGTTTCAGTTAAATCTGGATCTCTCCATCCGCTGAAGACATAATTAGCATTGTCTACAGTTTGTCCGTGTCTAAACACATAGAGTGTGGAACAACCGTTTTTTTCTTCTTTTGGAAGTGGGTCCGCTTTTCGATAACTTAGGTATGCAATGGCCTCTTCGACTTTGTCCATACCATATTTTGAATATAGTCTTTGTAGTTCGGCAGGATCGATCATTATTATTATGGTATCATAAACGTTGTTTTAGTACTTAACATGAATTTCATTAATCAACTAACAATACAACTTGAGATGCTCTCGCAGAAAATACCCGTGGAGGCATTTACCTTTATTGGTGCTCTTGTGGAAGAAATTGTTGCCCCTATTCCTTCTCCTATTGTTATGACTGCTGCGGGATCAGTTGCAGGTAGTCAGGGTAAATCAGTTTTGTATCTGTTAGTTTTAGCTATGATTGGTGCTATAGGCAAAATTATTGGCTCCTTAATTTTGTATTATGTTTCTGATAAAGCTGAAGATTTCTTTGTTGGAAAGTTTGGTAGATTTGTGGGTATCAAGCAAAGCGACATCGAAAGTTTAAGTAAACACTTTGGCGAAGGCAAAAAGGATTTTTTAGTAGTATTTCTAGCCAGACTTATACCTATAGTTCCAACAGCGCCAATTTCTGTTGTTGCTGGGTTACTTCACCTTAATGTTAAAAACTACCTTAGCGCTTCGTTTTTAGGTTATTTAGGTAGAAATTTTATTTATCTTTATTTTGGGTACGTAGGATACGAGTCATTTCATGTGTTGATGGAAGGTTTAGACAGTATAGAGTCGATCATGACCATAGTGATAGGGCTTGGTATGGTATGTTTGATTGGTTGGTTTTACTATCGCCGAATGAAATACGGTGAGGAAAGTATCTTACAGAAGATTTCGCAAACCAGGTCTACGTCTGATACCGAATCTAAATAGTTCTAAGTTCTAAGTATACTTTCTTATTATTCCAGTAACTTTTCCCTGCACAGTTATGTCTCTAGCATCTACTATCAATGGTTCCATCTCGTCATTAGCTGGTTGTAATCTGATTTTTCCATTACTCTCTTTATAGAAACTTTTTAGTGTTGCGAATTGCTTGTCTATCAGGGCTACAACAATGTCCCCGTTATTTGCAGTATCCTGCTTTTGAATTACTACATAATCTCCGTCGAATATACCTTCTTTGATCATGGAGTCACCTCTGACCATAAGAACATAGCATCGATTTACTTTTGAAACTAAATCTGATGATACAGCTACGGTTTCTAAATCGTTTTCAATAGCCTCAATAGGCTCACCTGCGGCAATATAGCCAATTAATGGAAGCTCAATACTGGTAGGCGAGGCATTAATACTTGGATCAAGAAGCTCAATACCTCTTACAGCGCCATCGAATCTTCTAATTACGCCTTTTTTTTCTAGAGCCTGTAAATGTTCATGTACAGTTGCGAGCGACGATAGATCCATAGCTGCTGCAATTTCCTGCAAGGTAGGTGAAGTACCATTCATTTGTATATATTGCGAAATATAATCTAAAATTTGTTTTTGTCTTTTATACAAGGTTATAGGGCTCATTATTTTTCTCCAGTGCATATTGCACTTAAATTTATATTTATTTGGGTTTATTTCGTATTTTTATAGTACCGAATAAGTACCGAAGATGTCAAGGTTTTGTGAGCAAAAAAAAGAGCCAAAAAAGTAGAGGTGTCAAAACTATATTTGTGAAGATTTCACAAGTCATAACACATGCTTTTTTGGCTCAGATACACTAATCTAATGACTCCAACGAAGTCTCGAAGCAATCCCACGTGGGAAAATCCTCCTTAACTTCTGTGATGCACAACGCAACGCCCTGCGACGTGAACGCTAACCTTTCGTCGTATTTGGACATTACGACCCCGAACGGTTTCCCTTGATATGTCCCTCGTACGAGAAACCTCTCGTCACCACCGATATATTGATGAATATAAAAATATGGGTGGGTTCCATCCGCGTTTTTAGGCGCGCTGTAAATTTCTATCTTTCGTCTGCGCAGTAACTCAAGAGTTTCCGGTGACAGCGTTACTGCTGTCTCGGCTTCTTGGGAAACCATTACTTCACTGGGAACCTCAGGGGCGGTTTTTTGCTCTTGGGTGGTCTCCGGTGAAGCTTGTTGCACAACTTCATTTGCTTTGCCAGAGCACCCAATCAAAACCAATAGAATTAAAAACCAGAGTATGTGTTTCATTTCTTACGTCTCCTTACTCACTGAGTTGATAATATGCTTATAATGTTACCCCTACGCCTTACGCTGGCACCCATTTCGTGGCTTCAATATCATGTTTCTACAGTCGCTATATTTACCAAATAAAACCCAAAGGCTGTGGTAAAATGTAGAAATGTTTAATTTGAAGTCAGATTATAAGCCTACGGGGGATCAGCCGAAGGCTATTGAACAACTAACCTCGAACGTTCTTTCAGGAGTGAAGGATCAGGTACTTTTGGGTGTTACAGGTAGTGGTAAAACCTTCTCGATTGCTAACCTTATTCAAAACACGCAACGTCCAACTTTGTTTTTATGCCATAACAAAACGCTAGCTGCGCAAAATTATCAAGAATTAAAAGAGTTTTTTCCTGAGAATGCTGTTGAGTATTTTGTTAGCTATTATGATTATTACCAACCTGAAAGTTATGTTCCACAAACTGATACCTATATTGAAAAAGATGCTGATATAAATGAAGAAATAGATAAACTTAGACTTTCGGCTACAACTTCTTTGATGACACGTAAAGATGTAATTATAGTTTCTTCTGTATCTTGTATTTATAACCTTGGTTCTCCTGCTGAATATTCAAAAGTAGCCATTGAACTCAAAAAGGGCATGAAGATACGTAAGTCTGACTTGCTAAAGAGATTTTCTCAACTCTACTATGATCGAAACGAGTTTGATTTTAAACGTGGCGATTATCGTGTTCAAGGAGATGTGGTTGATATATATCCTGCCTATACGGATTATGCTGTACGCATTGAACTTTTCGATAATCAAATTGAGGATATAACTCATTTTGATCCACTAACTGGACAGCCCATACTTCGTGATATGTTACCTACGGAGCGTCGTGGGGGAAGTGCAAGAATTCTCACCCAAGACGAACAAAATTTTACCGAGCATCGCCAAAAGGAAGGTGGTTGGGCAGTTATTTATCCTGCTAAACATTACGTCACCGCAGAAGAACGTCGTGATGAATCTCTTGCAAATATAGAAAAGGACCTTTCATTACGAGTTAAAGAATTGGAAACCGAAGGTAAAGTTGTGGAAGCTTATCGTTTAAAGCAAAAAACTATGTATGATCTAGAAATGATTAAAGAAATTGGGTACTGCAAAGGAATTGAGAATTATTCCCGTTACTTTGATGGGCGTAAACCTGGTGATGCTCCATATTCGTTGCTGGATTTTTTTCCTAAGGATTATCTACTGGTTGTAGATGAGTCTCATATCAGTATTCCTCAGGTTCGTGGCATGTATAATGGTGACCAAGCTCGCAAAAAAAACTTGATTGATTTTGGTTTTAGACTTCCATCAGCTTATGATAATCGTCCCCTAAATTTTGATGAATTTATCTCTAAGGTTAACCAAGTCGTTTATGTAAGCGCTACCCCTAACGTATGGGAACTCGAACGTTCTTTGGGGCATGTAGCAGAGCAATTGATAAGACCAACAGGTATTACTGATCCAAAAGTCACACTGCTTCCTACAAATAATCAGGTCGAAGATCTGTTAGCTAGGATTTTAGATAAGGTCTCAAAGAAAGAACGTGTGCTTGTTACAACTTTAACTAAAAGAATGTCTGAGGAGCTCTCATCATATTTGTTGGAAAAAGGTGTAAAAGTTACTTACTTACATTCGGACATTGATACCCTTGAAAGAACAACAATCTTGGACGATCTTAGACGGGGTAATTATGATGTTCTCGTAGGTATCAATCTTTTACGTGAAGGTTTAGATTTGCCTGAGGTTTCTTTGGTGGCTATATTAGACGCTGACAAGGAGGGTTTTCTACGTTCCGAATCGGCTTTGATCCAAACTATGGGTAGAGCTGCCAGACATATGGATGGTGAAGTTATCATGTACGCTGACAACATTACCGGAAGTATGAAACGTGCAATTGCTGAAGTTGATCGCCGACGTGAAATCCAATCCAACTACAATAAACAGCACAATATAGAGCCGAAGAGTATTCATAAACCAATGCGAGAGAAACTTGTCGATGAGTTGATTGAACAGCAGTTGGATAAAACAAAGAGGCTTAGGTATGCTGTAGATGTGGACTACTCCCAGTTGCCCCCACCAGAGATCAAGAAAGAAATTGCAAAAATGGAAAAAGCAATGACATATGAAGCTGATATGCTAAACTTTGAAAGAGCTGCTGTGATTCGAGATGAAATAAAAAAGGTAAAGAAATATCTCGAATAACTTTTGTCCTCCCGATTGACTTAACCTGTAGTGAAAATTATAATGTGCAGAGTTTTCGTGTACGCATATGCCCGAAAAAGATGAAAATCACATTATCAATAGGAAAAGCCCTTTTTCAAGGGTTTTTTTGTCTGTTTTAAACTCATTAATACTCTTGGGTTACGTAATTATGTTTCCGATTGAAAGACTTGGTGTTTTTTTGAAGAATTTGAGACACGTAGACAGAGGCAAAATACTGGGATTGCCTCGCCTGATTTTGAACAACGCTGTTAGCAGTTATATTTGGTTTACTGCAGTATTACGTATAAGGTACAAACGTATTCATGCACAAAGACTTCGAAGTAAACGTCATAAACAGCGGCAAGCCCAGAAAAAATCTCAAACTGGTGTTAAGTATTTAAAACTTAAAATACTCTTAACATTTTTGATTGGTTGTGTTTTTGCCATAATGTTTCTTGCTGTACCGTTTGGAGTTTATCTGTGGTATAAGCAGTTACCATCCCCGGATTTAATCAGTCGACAAACGCAAAGTACTGCAACTAAAATACTTGATAGAAATGGAAAGGCTTTGTATGAAATTTATATTGATAGAAAATCAGAGCCTGTACCTCTAAAACAGGTTCCAGATGATGTCATAAATGCCACCTTGGCAATTGAAGATGCTTCTTTCTATTCACACCCTGGATTTGATGTTCGAAGTATCATACGCGCAGCAAAAAGTACCTTTTTGGAAGATGAGCTTCAGGGTGGTTCTACTATTACCCAGCAGCTAATAAAAACAGTTCTCCTAACACCAGAACGTACCTATGAAAGAAAAATTAAAGAGCTTGCGTTGGCGATTTCAGTTGAACAGAAATATACAAAGAATGAGATTCTCGAATTTTATTTAAATAACATCCCTTACGGTGGGACAGCATATGGGATACAGGCTGCCGCGCAAAAGTATTTCGGAAAAAATGTTTGGGAACTAGATTTGGCTGAGTCTAGTATGTTAGCAGGGTTACCTAATGCACCTACTCTTTATTCCCCATTGCAGGGTGATACTACAATGGCAAAAAAACGTCAGCGTCAGGTGCTAGAAAGAATGGTTGTTTTGGGTTATATAACCCGTTTTGAAGCTGAGGTTGCTTATGATAAGGAGTTAACATTTCGCTCTCAGGAAGAACCTATTCGTGCACCACATTTTGTGAATTATGTACGTCAGGAATTGTACACAAAGCTCGGTCAGCGTGCCGTTGATTTTGGGGGTCTCACAGTTACAACTACACTCGATCTGGATTTACAGGATAAAGTTCAAGATATTGTAACTGAAGAAGTCCGTCTAAATGGTAAAGAGTTGGATTTTTCAAATGGTGCTGCTGTTGTTATGGACTCTAGAACCGGACAAATCTTGGCGTATGTAGGTTCTGTAGACTTCTTCGACGAGGATGGTGGTAAGTTTGATGTTGTAACTGCTTACAGACAGCCTGGCTCTTCAATAAAACCTATAACTTATGCCTTGGCATTTGAACAAGGCCATACTGCAGCTACGTTGGTAGACGATAGCCCAATTACGTATCAATTTTCAGGTCAGAAGTATACCCCGAAGAATTACGACAACAAATATCATGGAAAGGTCTCCCTGCGACAAGCTTTAGCAAATTCATACAATATTCCCGCTGTGAAGCTCGTTAATGTTGTTGGGGTTGATAAAATGGTTCAGTTTGGTATAGATTTAGGCTTGAAAAACTGGGTTGTTGGAGATGGTACGTACGGTATGGCTATAACATTGGGTGGCAAAGAGGTAAGACTCCTGGACCTTACTAATGTTTATGCCACGTTTGCTCGTCAAGGTAAGTACAGAAACGTAAGCCCATTTCTTAATGTTAAGGATATTTATGGTTATGAAATTATGAGTGTTCTCGACTACGGTGAAAAAGAAGTTATGTCTGATGAAACAGCGTATATCATCACAAGTATATTGTCCGATAACACTGCTCGAACACCAGCATTCGGCTCAAGAAGCCAGTTATATATACCCGAAAAAACTGTAGCTGTAAAAACAGGTACGACTAATGAGATACGTGATAATTTCACTGTAGGCTATACACCATCATATACTGTTGGTGTTTGGGTTGGAAACAACGACAATAGTACAATGGATTCTAGGTTGGCGTCAGGTTTAACTGGAGCAGCTCCAATTTGGAATAAAATAATGGTAACATTGTTACAGGGTATGGACGATGAAAAGTTTCCTATCCCAGAGGATATTGTTATAAAAGAAAACAGCAAGTGTCCTAACAAGTTTGAAGTTTTCAATAGTAACTTTAAAATCCCGAGCAATATTTGTTCAAAAAGGTCTACGGAAAAAGATGATGATTGAGTTGGATAGAATAAAAGCTAAATTTGATGAACTGGTAGATATTATCAAAAAAGAAAATCCAAATGCCAGTTTCAAAAACCTTGTTACGGGTATTGTGATATTAGTTTTGGTTTCGGTGTTTAGTGTTTGGTACTTCAACTCGACTCCTAGTGATAAAACATTCATAAATGAACTGCGTCGAGGTTCTACTCCACAACTTCCAGATCTTGTTGAAAATTCAGAGGAAGAAGTTTTAGCAAAAGACTCTGTGTTTGATACCAGCGAATACGTAACAGTTGAAAAAGGTGAGGGTCTATGGCATGTAGCAAAAAGGGCATGTGGGGATGGCGAAAAATACAAATATTTGGCCAAGGCAAACAATCTAAACATCCACAGGGCACGTTTATCAGTAGGTCAACAACTAATATTAGATTGTGGTGAATAGTTTTCTATCTCAAATCTTGTCAAACCCGAATAAATGCCGTAAACTTGTAAAATTATGACTTCCTCGATCGACCACATTATTGTTCGCGGTGCTCGTGAGCACAACCTTAAAAACATTGATTTGGAAATTCCTAAATATAAATTCGTCGTTTTCACGGGTGTTTCTGGTTCTGGGAAATCTTCTTTAGCTATGGATACCATATATGCTGAAGGACAGCGTCGCTATGTTGAAAGTTTATCGGCATATGCTCGTCAGTTTTTAGGTGTTATGGGCAAGCCTGATGTTGATAGTATTGAGGGATTATCTCCAGCTATAGCAATTGATCAAAAGACAGCCTCTAGAAACCCTAGATCAACGGTAGGTACCATAACTGAAGTATATGACTTTCTTCGCTTACTTTATGCGCGTGTTGGGCATCCTCACTGTTCTCAATGTGGTAGGGAGATAAGTCGACAAAGTGTAGATCAGATAGTCTCGAGGATTTTTCAACTTTCTTCTGAGTCACCTGATTTTAAAAATGAGCGCGGTGTGAGACTTATGATCCTTTCACCAATTGTACGTGATCGAAAAGGTGAATATTCTAAACTTTTTGAAAATTTGCGAAAACAGGGGATTACCCGTGCGCGTATTGATGGGCAGATTACAAATCTCAACACTGATTTTGATCTTATCAAGACAAATAAGCATACGATTGAAGCAGTACTTAGTAGGTTAGTCGTCAGCAAAGCTAAACTCGCAGATCCCAATGATAAAAAGGAACTTGAATCATCTACTTATCAGACAATAGAGGCCGCTTTAAGGTTAAGTGACGGTAATGTGGTGGTGAGTATTGTTAAAGATAAAGACTTTGATTTTAAAGATGTTCCTACAGATCTAGAAGACCATTTATTCTCAGAAAACTTTGCGTGCCCGTTTTGTAACATTTCATTGCCTGATATTGAACCTCGTAACTTCTCGTTTAATTCGCCCCATGGTGCCTGTCCAGCATGTGATGGTTTGGGAACCCAACTCAATGTAGATAAGGACTTGATCGTCAATAAGAATCTTTCGATAGCAGAAGGAGGTATTATTCCATGGATGAGGTTGTTTGAACACAATTCTTGGATGTCTATGGTAGTTACTTCCGTTTCAAAAGAATATGGTTTTTCTCTCGACACTCCAATTGGAGAACTCCCAGAAGAGATATTCAGCCTATTATTATATGGCCCAGAAAGCATGACAAAGTTTAGGGTTAAGTATCAAACACGGGAAGGTAATAGTGGCACCTTCAACGCCAAATTTGAAGGTGTAATACCTCATATGTTACGTCGCTATAAAGAAACAAAATCAGACTATATTCGTGCTGAGATAGAAAAATTTATGGTGAAAGAATCTTGTCCTAAATGTTTAGGTTCTCGTTTAAAAGAGGACTCTTTGTCTGTTGTTATCAATAACAAGAATATTTGGGAAATCAGCGAGCTGTCTATTGAACAGTTCTGGGATTGGATCCAAGAAGTGAAAAAGACTTTCAATGAGCGCGAAGAAAAAATTTCTATTCCGATAATGAAGGAAATCACTTACCGGATAAAGTTTTTGTTAGATGTAGGTTTAAGTTATTTAAGTTTGAGTCGGTCTGCATCTCATCTATCTGGCGGTGAGGCTCAAAGAATAAGATTAGCTTCTCAGATTGGTTCTGGTTTATCGGGAGTTCTTTACGTATTAGATGAACCTTCCATTGGCTTACATCAAAGAGACCAGGGGAAATTGATAAAAACCCTAAAACACCTAAGAGATCTTGGCAACACAGTTGTGGTCGTTGAACATGACATGGATACAATGCTTGAGAGTGATTACCTTTTTGATTTTGGTCCTGGTGCGGGTGAGCATGGCGGTAGAGTAATGTCTTTTGGTACACCACAAGAGGTTATGAATGACAAAAATTCTATTACTGGTGATTATTTGTCTGGTAAAAAAGTTGTTGGTAAATTAGACTCGTCAAAAGCTAAGAATACTAATTCGGTGGAGATGAAGCACTCAGACAAGACCTTAAAAATAATGGGGGCTACAGGACGTAATTTGAAAAACGTAACAGTCGAACTCCCTCTAGGCAAATTCATTTGTGTCACCGGAGTTTCCGGTTCAGGTAAGTCTACATTAATTATGGATACTTTATATACCGCTCTCAGGCAGTATTTTGGTATGAAAATCGAAAGCCGACCTGAGCCTTTCAAGCACATTGATGGGCTAGATAATATAGATAAGATTATTGCCATTGACCAGACGCCGATTGGGCGAACACCAAAGTCTAACCCTGCAACATACACCAAGTGTTTTGATGCCATTAGGGATCTATTTTCCAAAACTCAAGAGTCTCGAATCAGAGGGTACAAGGCGGGCCGATTTAGTTTTAATGTTAAAGGTGGTCGTTGTGAGGCTTGTGCAGGGGAGGGTCAAATTAAAATTGAGATGCAGTTTATGCCTGATGTATACGTAAATTGTGAGGTATGTGAAGGTAAAAGGTATAATCGTGAGGCGTTAGAAATTTACTATAAGGGTAAAAATATTAGTGATGTTTTGCAGATGACTGTTGAGGAATCTTTGGAATTTTTTGAAAACATACCTGCGATACACAGTAAGCTTCAAACGATATACGACGTAGGGCTGGGCTATATCAGACTCGGGCAGCCTGCTCCAACGCTATCGGGTGGTGAGGCGCAGCGCGTTAAATTGGCGTCTGAACTAGCAAAGAATTCTCGTGGAAGTACTTTGTACATTTTAGACGAGCCAACTACCGGATTGCACTTTAAGGATCTAGAGCGTTTAATCGCTATTATTAAGAGGTTGCAGTCTAAGGGGCATACTATCCTTGTTATAGAGCACAATTTGGATGTAATTGCTAATGCTGATTGGGTTGTTGATCTGGGACCTGAGGGTGGTTCTTTAGGAGGAGAGCTAATCTTTTCAGGACCTGTAAGCGAATTACTAAAAAATAAAAGATCATATACAGGAGAAGCACTGAGAAAACTAAAGAGCCATAAGCTAAAATAGGGTTATCTAGTTTCTCATCTGAAACCTCAGGATCTAAAATATATTCTTTCCCAAGAGTGTCCTTTATAAGTAATGAGAATTTTTCGTTTTTTATGTTTATAGGAATGTGTTGTGTTGGAATTATTTGTTGTCCATCATAGTAAACGGCTATGTTACCTTCATTTTTAAGATAATATCGTTTCTCATTTTTTAAGAGGTGCACTAAACTAAAATCATATGATCTATAGATTTTTATTAATGGAATGAACTCATCAGTATTATTATTACTTGCTACCTCAACATGAGCCTGTTTTTGACCTTCGATTCTTTTATATGATCCTGCAGGCATTGGTAAATATGGGCTTATTCCCTTTACGGCGAAAACTAAATGATTGGTATCGAGTTTAGTGAAGTAATCAATTCCAGAAGTGCTACCCCAGGTGGGATCAACAGGTACCCATCCAAAAGCTGGATCATAAAATTCCGCCCATGCGTGTAACAAATCGCCACCTCTTAAATTTATGGAAAGTGGTGTTGTGCTTGAGTTTTCTTCTGTGATTGCATAGCCATCCAACTCTCTGGCAGGGATACCCATTGCCCGGGTTAGTGAGATGAAAAGGTCAGTGAATTCCATGCATCCAATGCTGTCTGTGGCCATTAGTGCCATAGCTCCTCCCTTGCGGTTTACCGATTCCTGTTTCAGAATACTAAAGTCGTATTTGAGTTTAGATACTGTAAATTGATAAGCTCTCTGAGCGTTTTTGGAAACAGACTCATTCGCGTCATAAAGTTCTTCAGCGGTTTTCTTTATTTCTATATCGTCTGCATTCCAAAACTCATTTGCCCCAGTGTATTTGTTTTTTAATTCGTTAGGGATGTCTTTTGCAGTTGCCCCGAGGTCGGGTTTTATCTGTCTACTAAGTATTCTCGCAGTACCTATCACAGTAATGTTTTTTGTTTCCTTTCCGTCAAGTTTGTATTCTGCTAGGATATTGTTGTCTTGATCGGTATAAATGCTATTTGGTGAAGGTTCAATTGATTTAAACAAAACCTGTTGAACATTTGTTAAATCGGGAGGAAGCGCTATTTCGCGATCGGTTTCCAGAAAGGAATCATTTGAGATTTCATAGTCAAGTTTGAAGTTTATTACTTGATATTGCCCATAAGATGCCGAGATGCCAGTTGCGCGCAGGGTATTTTCATTAAAATTGTATTTGTAGTGTGTGTCGGTTTCTTCTTTTATTATTGGGCTAGGTGTAATGAATATTTCTGGGCCAAATTCCTTGGGTACTAGCAAGGTGACGCCGTATTCTTTAGTGTCTTCTAGTAAATTTGCACGAGGTATATTTATATTCCACACTTCGCCTACTCTTGATACTATGTCAGGGGTTTTATATTTAATTTTAAACTCGTTTGCCCGACCTTCTCCTATAACTGCATTTTTGAAAGTTAAATTAATCTCTGTCTGTTCGTTTTCTTTTTTTTCTTCCAGCTCAATGTTCTGGTCTGAATCAATAACCAGATCATATATGTTGAGTTTTTTCACGAGCAACGAGTACGTTGTTGCAATGACATCTTTGTGCCGATTAACTATCGATATATCTTGGGATACCTGTGTATTTCCCTTTAGGTCAACTTCATAGGTTACATTGTAAAGGGATGTAAATGGTGTTGGTGCTTGGTTTTGGGCATACCCCCGATGCATAAATATCGATAGTGCTATTGAAAAAAACAAAAATTTAATAAAGATTCTCATTTTAGGGAGTTAAACTATTTTTTGCATATAGTGCAAAATCAAGTACGCCTGTAGCAAATGGAAATGATTTGTAAACAGTTACGTCTCTGCTTATTTCGTCGGAATTTCCTAAGGTACCTTCTACACTTATTTTATATCCTTGATAAGGAAGTGGCTCTGCAGGAAAATATTTACCATTGGTAATTGGTTGCACTAATGCATAAAGTCTGAGGCCGATTGGTGCTGTGACACCATTGGCTCCGATTATAGGTATTGTACGGCAATTATCAAACTCGGTATGTCCTGCGGAATTTCTGGTTACGGCAGTAACAACAATGGGTTTACTTAATTTGTTTTTTGGATTCTGAGGATTCACTATGTAAATTATGTCAGAGTAGCAAACATTTTTGTAGTGTTATTGGGTGTTTGGGGCAGCGCTACATGACCCCAAGAACTGGGCTGTGTAGACTTGTGACTCCCCACAGGCCACTGCCAGCGCTCCATTGCCTTGTGAAAAAATCGCAACTGAAGCCAACAAAATCAAACCAATTGCGTATCTATTTTCTTTTGCGTAAATCCCTTTTTCAAAACTGCCCCTCACATCCTATAGGGTTAAGATAAAAAGTGCAAGTGATGCTAAAATATTGTAATGCAAGTGATACGTGGCCCTAATCTAAAAGATAAGATGAACGAAGTTCCAACATGTGCTGGTATTTACAAATATCATGACACGGGTGGGCAGGTTATATATGTTGGTAAGGCAAAGAATTTACGCAATCGTGTACGTTCATACTTCAGCATACCATTTGAAGAAACCTCGAAGACAGCAATGTTGGTAAAACAGATTGAGACTATCGAATACATTGAGACATTATCAGAGCTCGAAGCACTCATACTAGAGGCTGCCTTAATCAAGAGATACAAACCAAAATACAACATTGCTCTGAAGGATGACAAGTCGTATTTGTATATTGTTATACGTCCAGAAAAGATGGAAAAGACCGGCAGGCAAGTGACCCTACCAGTGGTAATGGCTGCTCGGCAAACCGATCTAAAAAATGGCGATCTGTATTTTGGTCCATATCCACATGCGCGCTATGCTAAATCCGTTCTTAGAATAATGCGTACTGTTCTGCCGTACAGAGATTGCAGTAAAAGTAAATTTAACCAACATGCTCATAAAAATGCACCATGTTTGTATGGCCATATAGGTTTATGTCAGGCTCCTTGCACAGATAAAATTTCACCGCAGAGCTATCAACGTGACATAAAAAAGGTTAAGGATCTTTTATCAGGTGAGTCAAATAAATTCGTACGTTCACTTGAGGTTGAAATGAAGACGTTCGCTAAAGCCCATGACTTTGAAAGTGCTGCAAAAAATAGAGATATTCTAAGAAAGTTTGATTATATAAGGCAAAAGTTCAGTCGTGCAGATGACTACATGCAGAACCCTTACTTAGCGGAAGATCTACGAGAAAAAGCGCTAGCTGAATTACATACCAACATCCCATTTTTACAAAGTCCTCCTGAAAGAATAGAGTGCTACGACATATCAAATGTCTCAGGTACGGATTCTGTTGGATCCATGGTTGTAGCTGTAAGGGGTGAGATCACTAAACGAGAATATCGCAAATTTAAAATCAAAACCAAAAGTACACCCGATGATTTTGCAATGATGTCCGAAGTTTTGTATCGACGATTAAAAAAAGATTGGGATGCGCCAGATTTAATTGTTCTGGACGGTGGAAAAGGGCAGTTATCAGCAGTAATGGGTGTTTTCGCAAAACTTAATATAGAGTATCCTTTAGTAGGATTAGCAAAAAAAAATGAAACAATCGTGTGTTTTAATAAAGGTGAGTTCTATGAAATCAACTTGCCTCGAGATAATGAGGGCCTGAAGTTGCTACAGAGGCTTCGTGACGAGGCTCATAGATTTGCACAGGCGTATCATCATAAACTAAGGCTTGAACGCGTGAAAGAGCAATTACACTAAAGATGAAAAAAATATTAAAAATGTTCGTTTATTCCTATATTTCATTGTATGTAACTCAATCTGTTATAAATGGCTTTTTCTTTGGAGGTAGCCACAATATTACCTTTTTACTCGTTTTGATAGGAGTCGCCCTTTTGAACACCTTTTTGCCACCAATACTGAATATTTTGTCACTACCAGATGGTGGCCCAGGTGGCATATTTCTTTCGTTTTTAATGAATTTGATTGTTTTATATATGCTTACGGTTTTGCTACCTTTTTTTGATGTACAGGCTTCTGTAATATCTGAATTGATAATTTTTGGTATTGTGTTACCATCAAAAAGCTTAACGAAGTTATCATCTATGGTTTTCTCTGCTTTATTGTTTGTTGTTGTTTTTAATTTTTTTAAGTGGCTAGGATCATCAAATAACAAATGAACCTGATTATGATCGTAAAGATATTGCAAATAGTTTCTTCATTTTTTATTGTGTCTTTGATATTAATTCAAGGTAAGGGAGGTGGCCTGTCCAGTACGCTTGGGAGTTCTTTTAGTGTTTATAGATCACGTCGTGGTCTTGAAAAAGTAATCCTGATTTTAACTATATTTCTGTCAAGTGTTCTTGTTTTGAATTCATTAGTTTTGATAAGTTTGCGCTAGCCTGTCCTTTTGTTATGTCAAATATTAAAATAACTGGCGGTAAGTCGCTAAATGGAGAGATAAGAGTTTCTGGTGCTCGCAACTGTGCTCTAAAAGTAATACATGCAGCCATGTTTTCTAATGAAGATGTAATCATTAGAAATGTTCCCAAAATTGGCAGCCTTGAGGCGGATATAGATATTTTAACTTCACTAGGTGCCCAGATAACTTGGATTTCGCAAAACTCCTTGAAGCTTAATGGCTCTAAAATTAACTCTTTTGAAATTCCCTACGACTTGGGTGCTAAACAAAGAACTTGCCTGCTTCTTGCGGGTCCATTGGTGCATAGATTTGGACAAGCACGTCTTCCAAAACCATACAGTGTCAAATATGGAGCCCGTCCTGTAAACCGTTTTGTAGATACGTGGCGTAGCCTAGGATATGAGGTAAGTGAAGACGACAATTATGTACATATCAAAGGACATAATCTCATTGGTGCCAATGTGAATTTCAAGATTAATACTCATATGGGTACCGAAAACGCTATGTTATCATCTCTATTTCTTAACGGAGAAACCTACATAAAAAATGCTGCTGAGGAAGTTGAGGTCGATAGTTTGATAGAATTTTGTAACAGTATCGGTGGAAACGTTGCCCGCATTGAACCTAGAATCATAAAAGTAACAGGTGTCGCGTTGTTTAGGGGCACCGAGTTTACTTTACCGCCGGATAAAACAGATGTTGTGATTTTTGCTACCTGTGCATTGGCAACACAAGGAAGTGTAATCATAAAAGATGTTGAGCAGGCACACTTGCTATCTTTCGTTAATGTTTTGACCAAATTAGGCGCTCGCTATGAATTTGACGGAAAGAACATGCGTATTTGGCACTCTGCTGAAACCTTATCCCCTATATCCCTTTCCACCTCGCCTGCGCCGGGTTTCTTATCTGAGTGGTTGCCATTTTTGACTGTTTTAATGACTCGCGCTTCGGGTAAAAGCACATTGTACGATACAATTTATACCAATCGCTCAGATTACATTCGAGACCTAAACATGATGGGTGCCAATATAAAACTCTTAAAACCCTCTGAGTCCGGTCTTGAGATGGTCATTAGTGATGAGTCTTACGATATAAAAAAATCTGGTGAGCCTTTGAATGTTATTGAAATTAATGGTCCAACCAAGCTTAAAGGTAGTAAGGTCTTAGTAACGGAATTTATTTCTGGGCTAGCTTTAATGATAGCGGCATTGTCTGCCGAAGGAAAAACCGAATTGACCGGATTTTCTCAAATAAGCTATGGTTTTGACTCTTTTCTTGAGCGCTTTTCAGAGCTCGGTGCGCAAATCGAAGAATCAGATTAGTATATAATCAATCTTAATTATGTTTGAGCAATTACTATTCTTATTTGCTGGATTTGTTATAGCTTTTGCCTTATACCCTCTATGGATTAGCTTTGTTTACAGTTATCATATGGGTGAAAGGATTCGAACTGACGGCCCGCAGACTCACTTACAAAAAAGGGGTACCCCAACCATGGGTGGGCTTGTTTTTTTCATCACTGTTGCCCTCATAACTCTCTTTCTTAACCGCTCTCGTACTCAAACGCTATTTCCAATTTTTGTGACTTCTATGGCTGGTTTGTTTGGCATTATGGAGGATTTTTCAAAGGTCTATAAAAAATCTGGACTTAATCCGTTGTTGACTTCTGTGGTAACGGAGAATGTATTTTTAAGGATGTTTAGTAGATTGTATCGAGTATTACCCATTGTTAATCGATTCTGGAGTTTGTTTATTGAAGGTTCCAGGATCTTAGGAAGTTCCTCTGGCCGTGGCCTTCAGACATACCATAAATTTATGATTCAAGGGGGCATTGCCACATTTGTATCTTATTGGACTTATTTCAAGTTGGGCTGGGATTATCTTTGGTTGCCTTTAGTTGGAAATATCCATATAGGATTTTTTTACCCTATTTTAATATTTTTACTCTTTTTGATAGTTATGAATTTTGTTGCTTTTACCGATGGTATTGACGGATTAGCTGGCGGTCTGAGTATAATTGCTTTTGGTGCGTATTGGGTTATAGCATCCGCGCTTTTATACAACTCTTTGGCAATTTTGGCGGCCACTTTTATAGGTGCTTTAATTCCGTTTTTGTATTTTAACATTCATCCGGCTCGTATTTTCATGGGTGATGTAGGTTCCCATATTTTGGGGGCTGCTCTAGCAATTTTCGCAGTAGTACTACATCGTGAGGTTGCCTTAGTTTTTATTTTGGCTGTGTTTTTACTTGATGGACTTTCCAGTCCACTTCAGCAGCTATCCGTAGTACTTACGAAAAAAAGATTGTTTAGAATGGCACCTGTTCATCACCATTTTGAGTTACTAGGTTGGCCAGAAACTAAAGTGACTCTTAGATTTTGGTTGGCAGGGGTTGTTTGTGCATTTCTGGGTATATTAGTCTCTTTACTATGAAATTTAACTTTTACAACAGGTTTCTGACTTTAGTAAAAGAAATCGATCGTGGGCTGCTCTTCTTGGTTTTTGGGTTTCTTTTATTTGGGTTAATAATCATTCACGACTCTACAGCTGTTTTATCTCAGGATATTTACGGTTTTGCTTATCGATTTGTACTTTTACAGTTAGCTTGGATGCTTATAGGATTGGTGGGGTTTTTTACATTTGCGTTTGTCGACCTAGCTGTTCTTAAAAGATATGCCACCTCATTGTTTGCAGTAACAATCGCAATCCTGACTCTTCTTGCTCTATTCGGCGTTTTACCATGTAATCTAAATTTCATACTAGCCCCATGTATCAATGGTGCTAACCGCTGGTTCTATATAAATCCCCCACCTTTACCCTCTTTACCGCTTGTTGGTATCCTGGGGTTTCAACCTAGCGAGCTGTCGAAGTTTACTTTGATAATATTTCTTGCCGCACTTCTAGAAAAAACCATTAGATCAAAACCTAAGGGGTATGAAGCTTTCAGAAATTATCTTGTTGTTACTGGTTTGGTGGCTTTTTTGATACTTCTTCAGCCCAATCTTTCCACAGCCGGTCTTCTTTTTCTTATTGGTACTGCGATGTATTTTGCTACTAACGAAAGTCTCAAGCCCCTTCTAGCTTCTATTCCGGTTTTTATTTCCACATTTATTGTTTTTATGATTTCTTCGTCGTACAGACGTGATAGGTTGTTAACCTTTTTATCATTACGTGACAATACTGGGGATCTTGAAAAGGGTTATCATATAAGGCAAATTCAAATCGCGCTGGGTTCAGGAGGTTTGTTTGGTTTGGGCTTTGGCCAATCTCGTCAAAAATTTCTCTATTTACCTGAAGTTTTTGCCGACTCTATTTTTGCAATTATTGGAGAGGAGTTAGGATTTGTAGGTACTGGTCTATTGGTCTTGGCCTTTTGTACCTTTGTTTACAAGGGTTATTCTATTAGCAAAAAGGCCGATGATATATTTTCCCGTCTGATAAGTACTGGGGTTACCACTTGGGTAGGTTTGCAGTTTTTTGTTAATGTTGCCGCTATGTTGCGCCTTATACCTTTGACAGGAATACCTCTGCCTTTAATTTCCTATGGAGGGTCCTCATTAATCTTTATTTTGTCTGGATTAGGGTTATTGGCTAATGTTTCCCGGTCGGTAAGCAAAAGGTGATAAACTTGAAACATGAAACTTGTTATAACAGGGGGGCATCATAGCTCTGCGTTGCCCGTTATCACGGCTCTTCGTAACAAAGTGCCAAATATAGAAATATTTTGGTTTGGACACAAACACTCTGTCAAAGGTGATTCCAACGACACACTTGAGTATAAGGAGGTTACGCAACTTAATATACCTTTCTATGATTTACATGCTGGAAAGCTATATAAAACATTTGATCCAGTACGTATTGCAAAAGTACCTTTGGGGGTTATTCATGCGCTTTTTCTTCTTAGAAAAATTCAACCAGATTTGATTCTATCCTTTGGAGGCTATTTGGCTGCGCCAACAGTCCTAGCAGGAAGTTTACTAGGAATCAAATCTGTTACGCATGAGCAGACTGTAGTAGCAGGGTATGCCAACAAATTCATTGCAAAGTTTGCTGATAAGGTTTTGATATCTTGGCCTCAATCTAGGGTTTTCTTTCCAGCTCATAAGGTTGTATTAACCGGCATTCCCCTCAGAAAAGATCTTTTTGAAGTAAAATCCACGTCCTTCGTAAGTGATAACAACCTTCCTACTATTTACATAACTGCAGGTAAAACTGGTTCACATGCAATAAATGCTGTAGTTAAAGACTGTTTGTCCGAATTGCTGAACTTTGCCAATATAATTCATCAAACAGGGGATGTATCTACATTTAATGATTTTGATGACCTTTCCGGTATATATTCCGACCTTAGAGAAAAGGTGCCGGGAGATTATTTTTTACGTCGTTTTGTTTACAGCGACGAAATAGGTGAGGCATTCACTCGTGCCAGTCTAATTGTTTCTAGGTCGGGTGCTCATATTACGTCAGAAATATTGGCTACTGAAAAGCCTTCCCTGTTGATTCCCATTCCATGGGTGTCTCACAATGAACAGTTTGAAAACGCTCGCGTTATTGCTAACTCTGGTTTGGGCTTGATTCTAGAAGAATCCAATTTATCCTCAGATACTTTGATAACCAGCTTAAAGAAAATGTTACTTGGTTTAGGAAGCTATAAAATAAAAGATAGCTCATTTAAATCTTATATTAGATTCGATGCCTCTGAACTCATAGTAGATAGTGTATTCCCATATCTTTCCAAATGAATTCAGCAACTAGGCCACCGTCACAGTTTAAAAATTTGTATTCCTATACGCCGAACAGGGCGAACTCTCGTTTAACAAAATTTCCGAGTTATAAAACATTCTTTAGGAAGAGCTCTAAGTATCTCTGGTGGTTGTTAGGCTTATCCTTACTTGCGTTAGTGCTTTATGCTTTTTATTTTTTTATATTAAAATCTTCGCTTTTTCGTATTTCACAAATAGAGGTTGTTGGTGCAACTAAATTTGTTTCTTCCACAGATTTGCAACGTGTCGCAATTCAAAATCTTGAAGGTGATTTTATTTTTCAGCTTGATGAAAACTCGTTAGCAGATGTTTTTAGACATAGTTTTTTGGGCATCAAAGAAGTATCCTTTACAAAGGACTTGCCCAATAAAGTCACAATTCAGGTTTTAGAGCGTGTGCCTCTTGCTATAGTTTTTAATCCACGAGATGCGGAGCATTTCTTGGTAGATATCGAGGGTTACATTCTTGGTACTGTATCTTCGGAATATCAAGATTTACCCGAGGTTTTTTACAACGGACCGCTACATGTTGGAGGTTTTATTGATAAAGACCTGATACCATTATATTTGTCTCTTATCACCTCAATTGATGAAACAGGGTTAAAGACAAGCTCAATTAGTATAGAAAAAAGAAATATTAATTTCTACGTGAATGATAAAACCAGAGTTTTTCTAGACAAGCAGAAAAGTATCTCGGAGAGTATACATATTATTGATCAACTGTATATGCGACTGAGTTTGGAAGGGAAAAACATAAACAGAATAGATTTGAGATATGATAAAGTAGTAGTAGAATATGATGAGGATTAAAGCCTTATGCCCAAAGAAAAAATAATTACAGGCATCGACGTTGGATCAACAAAAGTAAGTACTATAATAGCAGCACTGAACGAGAATAAAATCTCTGTAATTGGGGTTTCCGGTGCCGTGATTTCTAAAGGTATTAACCGTGGTTATGTTGTTGACATAGACGATACAGTTGAGTCTATATCCAGTAGCCTTGAACGCGCAGAACGTATGGCAGGTGTATCTGTATCTAATGCCTTCATAACTGTAAGTGGTAGCCATATTAAAACTCAAAATTCCCACGGTGTTGTCGCTGTATCTAACCAAAATGCCGAAATATCTCATGAAGATGTCTTCAGAGTTACCGAGGCGGCTCAAGCTGTTTCTCTACCATCTTCTGAAGAAATTATTCACGTTATTCCTCGTGATTTCATAGTTGATTCGCAGACAGGTGTTCGTGATCCGGTAGGTATGAGTGGCATTAGACTCGAGGTTCAAACTAACATTATTTACGGTTCTACTACTTCCATGAAAAATTTAGCGAAGTGTTTAGATAAAGTTGGTGTTGATGTTATAGACATGGTTTATACAGGACTTGCTTCTTCGGAGGCTGTGCTTACAGATACAGAAAAAGAACTTGGAACTGTCTTAATTGATATTGGTGGTGGCACAACTGCATTGATTGCTTATCTTGAGGGTAGTCCAATCTTTTCGGCAGTGTTGCCGATTGGTGCAAAACACGTCACTCATGATTTGGCTATTGGTTTACGCACACGTTTAGAGGAAGCTGAGAGAATCAAGATCAAGTTAAGTGCCGAGAAAACCG
This sequence comes from uncultured Candidatus Saccharibacteria bacterium, assembly GCA_964643995.1. Lineage (GTDB taxonomy): Bacteria > Patescibacteriota > WWE3 > UBA101185 > UBA10185 > CAZXUJ01. Next base: position 158,834 of record CAZXUJ010000001.1, on the reverse strand, counting down.
TTCAGATGAGCATCCATCACTCAAAAGAAGACGACGAAATTGACGTGTCGGAGTTTGGACTTGAAGAGGACCGCATCCAAAAAAGCTTTCTATACGATGTTATTGATGCAAGGTTAAACGAGATATTTAAACTTGTTACTTTGGAACTGGAAGAGGCCGGTCTGACCAACAAGCTTCCGGCGGGGGCAGTTCTTACTGGTGGTGGTTCCTTAACAGCTGGTGCAGAACGTGTTGGAAAGAAAGCTTTGAAAATGCCCATAAGATTAGGAACGCCTAAAGGTGTCACGGGACTGATTGATGAAATTCAAGGTCCTCAGTTTTCAGCTTCAATCGGTAGTGTTTTATATGGAATCAAAGCTTTACAGAGTAGCTCTGACTTGTCATTCGATTCTGGTAGAGGTAATATAGCAAATGTAGTCTCTGGTATTTTCGGTAAAATTAAGTCTTTCCTGCCTTAAAGAAGATCTTGATAATTTGTTAATGACACTATAGTATTCACTATACTAAAGTATATTGTTTCCGATAGTTTTGTCTAAATTATGTTTGTTAAGCCTGAAATAGAAAGATTTGCAAAAATAAGAGTAATTGGGGTTGGTGGTGCAGGCTGCAACGTTTTGAATACTTTAATTGAATCCCAACAAATAACCGGTGTTGAGTTTATAGCAGTTAACACTGATGCACAGGCATTGTCTGTAAACAAGGCTTATGTGAAGATTCCGATTGGTCAAGAGCTTACTAACGGGTTAGGTGCTGGTGCGGATCCTGAAATCGGTCAAAAAGCCGCTGAGGAGTCAATGGACTTGATAAGAACAAATATTGAGGATTCCGATATGGTTTTTGTAACAGCTGGTATGGGGGGTGGTACAGGTACCGGAGCAGCTCCTGTAATAGCACGATTAGCTAAAGAGATGGGAGCTTTGACTGTGGGCGTTGTCACAAAACCTTTTAAGTTTGAAGGTGCAAAACGTATGGAAAATGCTGAGAGAGGAATTGCCGAGCTTAAGCGCGAAGTTGATACTCTAATAGTAATACCTAATCAAAAACTTCTTGAAATATCAGATGACAATATGTCCATTTTAGATGCTTTCCGTGTTTCCGACAGTATATTGACTCAAGGTGTGCAAGGTATCTCTGATCTAATCGTAATGCCAGGACTAATAAATGTGGATTTTGCAGATGTAAAGGCAATTATGAAAAACGCCGGATCGGCTTTAATGGGCATAGGTATTGGAACTGGTGAGAATCGTGCAGTAGAAGCTGCAACTGCTGCGATATCTTCTCCGCTTCTTGAGGTGTCTATCGATGGTGCTACTGGAGTATTGTTTAATGTTGTTGGTGGTTCCAACTTAAGTATGTCCGAAGTAAATGAGGCCGCAAAAGTCATAAGTAACTCTACTAGTCCTGACGCCAACATCATTTTCGGTATGACTATTGATGAGAATCTTTCTGATCAGGTAAAAATTACGGTTATAGCGACAGGTTTTGATCAAGAGGCTGAGCTTAGAAAACGTCTAACTCTTGTACAAGAAGAAATTGAACGTGGCTCTTCTGATATTAACAGGAAACCTCGTCTGCCAGTTAGATCCGAGCCACCTGAGGAAAAACCAGTTCTTCCAACGGAAGAAATTCCGGTCGAAAAAAATAAACCGGATAAAAGCGATGACGATATTTATGACATTCCAGCATTCCTACGTGGTGCCTAATTCGATTAACATTAAATCAACATTTTTCTTTTTTCGACCCCCATATAACAGTTAAAAAACAGATAATCAAAACCTGTATTGGTGGTTCCTGCATTTTCAATATGTAACTATTAGCCACAGACTTAAATTCTGCCCAAGTAAAAATTTATTATCCGCCTCTGGTGGATTGCTGGTGATTCATTTATCACCGGCGTAAAGACTCTTAATTAGCTAGAAGTCTTGGCTTTTCTTGTCAACACTACTAGTTAGTAGAGCACACCTGCTTATGCCAAAAGGTAAGAAAAAAGAAGAGTCCTTAGTAGTGGCTGTAGACTGTTCTGCAGCTCAAGCTAAGTATTCGAAAATTAAGAAGGTTGTAAAGAGAGACGGTAATGTAGTAGATTTTGACCGCGCAAAAATAGAAAAGGCTATTTTGGCAGCACTTAACTCTGTTGCTGTGGAAAACGCAGCAGATCATGCTCCATTGATAGCCAATAAAGTTGTTCAAGAGTTGGAGGATTCTTTCACGGATCGAATTCCCCATATTGAAGATATTCAAGATGTAACCGAGCGGGGTATTTCCGAGGCGGGTTTTTTTGATGCTTCCAAGTCGTATATTTTATATCGTGAACAGCATAAGAGACTTCGTAATAAAACAGAGTCAGATTTACAACGTATTAGAATAAAGGTTCAAAAGAGGGATGGCTCTTTTACGGCTTTTGATATAAGTGTTCTTGAAAATAAACTACGCAGATACTTTGAAGGTTTTTCGAATAAAGCTGTTATGTATGACATACTCGAGGAACTTAGGTTAAGTGTGTTTGATGGCATGGCTACTCAGGAAATTGATAAAGCCTTGATAATGTCATTGGTTGCACGTATTGAACTTGGCAAAGAGTACTCGCATATTGCGGCTAAAGCACTACTAGATAGTACATATAAGGGACTTTTTGGTATGGATACTTCTGATTCGAATTTTGCAGACGTTTACCGAAGTAGTTTCAAAGCAAAACTTCAAATGGGTGTTGATCAAGGTAGACTTGATCCAAAAATTATGAAATTCAGCTTCAAAAAGCTTAGCGAGGCACTGGTTCCAGAAAGAGACCTTTTACTAATGTATCCAAGTGCACAGATGTTATTTGATAAATACGTCTTGAAAGGTGTTTCGCAAGAGATTTTGGAGTCGCCACAGTATTTCTGGATGCGTGTTGCAATGGGACTTTCTCTAACTGAAGACGAAAAAGAAGAAAAGGCTATAGAGTTCTATACTGTCATGTCGCAGTTGTTGTATGTACCATCGTCTCCTACACTTTATCATTCAGGGCTAGTCCACTCTCAGATGAGTTCCTGTTTCCTTATGACAGTAGAAGATGACCTAGATCATATATTTAAGTCTTACGGTGATCAGGCTCAATTGGCAAAATATGCTGGTGGTATCGGACTAGATTGGACAAATATACGAGCAACGGGGGCAATGATAAAAAGTACCAATGTCCCAAGTCAAGGTGTGGTTCCATTTTTGAAGATTTGCGATTCTACCAACGCGTCGATTAATCGTAGTGGTCGTAAACGTGGTGCCGCTGTGGTTTATCTTGAGCCTTGGCATTTCGACATTGAGTCTTTCCTAGAATTGCGAAGAAATGTAGGTGACGAACGTCGAAGAACGCACAATATAAACACTGCCCTGTGGATACCAGACTTGTTTATGAAGCGTGTAAGTGAAAACGCTGACTGGACATTGTTTTCCCCAGATGAAACACCCGAATTACACCACTTGTATGGTTTAGCGTTTGACAAGAAGTATCTTGAATATGAGGCAGAGGCTGATGCAGGGAATATGGTTTTGATAAAGAAAATGAAGGCGGCCGATCTTTGGCGAAAAATAATCACTATGTTGTTTGAAACTGGGCATCCTTGGCTTACGTTTAAAGACCCCTGCAATATTAGATCTCCACAAGATCATGTTGGTGTTGTTCATAGTTCCAATTTATGCACCGAAATAACTTTGAACACTTCCAAGGACGAAATTGCGGTATGCAATCTTGGGTCTATTAATCTTTCAGCGCATACTTCAGATGACGGTGTTTTAAACAAAGATACGCTGAAAAGTTCTGTCAGAGTTGCGATGCGCATACTCGATAACGTTATTGATGCAAACTTCTATCCCGTCAAGGAAACAGCAACCTCTAACCTCAAACATCGCCCTGTTGGCCTAGGTATTATGGGCTTTCAGGATATGTTAAGTAAGGGTGGTGTAAGTTTTGATAGTGAGGTTGCTGTTAAACTCTCTGACGAAGTTCAGGAGTTGGTTTCATATTGTGCAATATTAGCCTCTTCTGAGTTGGCTAAAGAGCGCGGTGCTTATTCTTCGTACAAAGGTTCTAAGTGGGATCGAAATATTTTCCCGCAGGATACCTTTGAAGATATGGAGGAAATACGCGGTGTCAAGACACATATACCTCATGGTGGAAAACTAGACTGGGAACCCGTTCGTTCACATGTTAAAAAATATGGTATGAGAAACTCCAATTGTCTTGCAATAGCTCCTACTGCATCAATCTCAAATCTCGCAAGCTGTACGCCATCTATTGAGCCTCCTTACAGTAACTTATACGTAAAATCTAACATGTTTGGTGAGTTTATCGTATCTAATGATTATCTCGTACAAGACCTAAAGGAGATAGATTTGTGGTCACCTGCTATGCTGGATTCCATAAAAGCCAATGACGGTAATATCCAAGGTATATCTGAGATACCTATTCATATTCGTTCGAAGTATAAAGGTGCATTTGATGTTGATCCTCACTGGGTAGTAAGACATGCTGCTCATAGATCTAAGTGGTTGGACCAGAGTCAGTCCATAAATATTTTTACAAATACAACTCGCGGGAAGGTATTGTCTGAAATCTATATGGATGCATGGAAATCTGGATTAAAGACAACTTACTATCTGAGAACTCTGGGTGCTTCCTCAATCGAAAAGAGTACAGTTTCTTTAGAAAGTCAGGGTGTGTCCTCTGCAGTTGGTACTCCTTCACAGGTTGAAGATACATACGTCGAAGTTGTGACGAGTGCTCCATCGATGGTTGGTTCTAATGTTGCATCGATTGAGATTACTGAAGTGGTTGAGGAGGCTATAGAAGAGGTTGCCGCTTATGCCATGGCTCCAGTTAGTGTTCCGACTCTTGAAAGTGTCAATAGTGCTTCGTATGAATTTAAAGCCTGTAGGCTGGATGATCCGACGTGTGAGTCGTGTCAGTAAACAAGGAGATATATGAAAAAATCTATATTAAACAATACTTCCACTGACCCAAACAAAATTTTGCCCATTAGGTATAACTGGGCACGCGAGCATTATAAAAACGGTGTAAATAACAACTGGGTACCAGACGAAGTTAATATGCAAATTGATGTTGAGCAGTGGAAAACACCAGGAAAGCTAACCGATGAAGAAAAAAGGTTAATTATGCGTAACATGGGATTTTTTTCCACCGCCGAAAGTCTTACTGCAAATAATATAGTTTTGGCAGTTTACAATCACGTTACCAACCCAGAATGTCGTCAATACCTTCTACGTCAGGCATATGAAGAGGCTGTTCATACCGAAACATTTATTTATACATGTGATACGTTAGGCCTTGATCCAGATGAGGTATATACGATGTACAACAACATCCCAAGTATCAAAGAAAAAGACGATTTCGTTATTGATATGACAAAATCGGTCTCAGACCCATATTTTAATACCCAAGGCGTAGAGAATATACAGAAGTTTGTGCACGATTTGGTTGGATTTTACATCATCATGGAGGGTGTGTTTTTCTATGCCGGTTTTGCGATGATGCTCTCGATGATGCGCCAAAACAAAATGGTAGGTGTAGGTGAGCAGTTTCAATTTATCTTACGTGATGAATCAGTGCATCTGGCTTTTGGTCGTGACTTAATCAACACTATTGCAATAGAAAACCCAGAAATCTGGACGCCTTCGTTTAAGCAAACGATTTCAAAGAACATCCAGACCGCGGTTGATCTTGAAATTAAGTATGCCAAGGATTGTATGCCCAGAGGTATTGTAGGGCTAACTGCACCTTTGGTTGAAGGTTACGTAAAGTATATTGCTGATCGACGGCTAGAAAGCATTCGGCTTGAGAAGGTATATGATGCCAAAAACACCTTACCCTGGATGTCTGAAATGATGGATCTTAAGAAGGAAAAGAACTTCTTTGAGACCAGAGTTACCGAATACCAGGTGGGCTCAATAGAATGGTAGTCAAAGATCACCAAAAATATTTCATCTTGCTAATGGTTTTAGTACTATTTAGTATAGTGATGTTAGGTTTTCTTTCTTACAAGGCTTATACGACAGATCAGTTTTATTTGCTCTAAACTCGCATCTGTCAAAATAATGTAGTAAGATTACCACATTCCTATGTTTAGGCAACCGGATAACAAAAAAATACCTGACTTTGAGGAGGATGCATTAAATCTTTGGAAAAGTGAAGGTACCTTTGAGGAATCAGTAAATTCTAGATCAAGTGACAATCTTTACGTTTTTTATGATGGTCCCCCTTTTATTTCTGGCTTACCCCATTATGGACATTTACTTGGCTCAATAGCTAAAGATTTAATACCACGTTACTGGACGATGAAAGGAAAAAGAGTTGAGAGAGTTTGGGGTTGGGATGCACATGGACTTACAGTAGAAAACAAAGTCCAAAAGAAGCTTGACATAAAGAGCAGAAAAGACATCGTGAGTTTTGGGTTAGAAAAATTCACTGAGGAGTGTTACAAATACACATCTGAGACCTCAGCCGAGTGGAATTGGTACATTGATAAGATTGGCCGTTGGGTTGATATAGAACATGCCTACAAAACTATAGACCAAAGTTATATGGAGAGCGTGATATGGGCATTTAAAGAACTTTACGATAAGGGCTTCATATATGAGGGTGTAAGAACCTCTCTGTTTTGTACAACCTGCGGAACACCGGTCTCAAATTTTGAGGTCGCTATGGATAACACATATAAAGACGTTGAAGATCCATCAGTAATGGTTAAATTTAGGATTACGGGTACTGACAGTAAATTTAAGGATAGCTTAATGTTGGCCTGGACAACTACACCATGGACATTACCATCAAACAGGGGCTTAGTTGTGGACGAAAATGAACTATATGTCTTGGTTGCACAAAAAGACGAAAAATACATCTTTGCAAAAAAAAGGCTCGCTGATGTTATGGGGGATACTTTGTACAAAGTGGAACAAGAATTTATGGGTAAAGATTTGGTAGGTTTATCATATGAGCCTCCATATACTTTTTTTTCTTCAAATGAGCATGATTTTAAGGTTTACTCGTATGAAGGTATGGTTCATATGGAAGAGGGCACTGGTGTAGTCCACTCGGCTCCTGGTTTTGGAATGGTGGATACCGATATGGGTCGTCATTTTGGTTTAAAAATGATGCTTACGATTGATGACGAGGGAAAATTTATTGCTGGTGATAACGGCGTGAACCCATTCGAAGGAATGTACTATGCCAAGGCCAATAAATATATTAGGGAAGATCTTAATACAAGGGGATTGATGTATAGAGATACTCGTATAGTTCATAGATTCCCATACCATGACCGTTGTGATACACTTTTGATTCAAAAAGCTCAAAACTCGTGGTTTATAGGCGTCAACAGTTTAAAATCGAAGTTACTTGATAGTAATGAATTCATTAACTGGATTCCAGACCATCTCAAATATGGCCGTTTCAAGAGCGGTATTGAACAGGCACCAGATTGGTGTATTTCGCGAAGCCGTTTCTGGGCAACCCCTATGCCTGTTTGGGAAGCTGCCGATGGGACTCGAATTGTTATAGGATCCATAAAAGAATTGGAGGATCTGTCTGGTCAAAAGGTTAAGGATTTACATCGTCCATATATCGATGAAATTACCATTAAAAAAGACGGAAAAGTTTACAAACGTCGCGAGGAAGTTCTGGATTCGTGGTTTGAGGCGGGTTCTATGCCTTATGCCCAATTACACTATCCATTTAAGAATCAGGATAAATTTGAAAAAAACTATCCTGGAGACTACATCGTTGAATACATCGCACAGACTAGGGCTTGGTTTTATGTTATGCATGTACTCTCAAATGCTCTTTTTGGAACTAATTCCTTTAAAAATGTTATATCAACAGGAATTTTGGCCGGCAACGACGGCCGTAAGATGAGTAAGACCTATGGTAATTACACTGATCCTAAGGACGTTTTAATCAACATTGGAGGGGATGCTTTAAGACTCTACCTTATGAATTCTGCCCTTATGCTTGGTGGAAATGCTAACTTTGATGATAGTGAACTCAAGACTAAGCTCAACAATGTTCTCAATCCGCTTTGGAACTCCATGAAATTTTTTATAACTTATGCGAATCATAACAAATGGTCACCCCGTAGTGTGGAGGTCTCTGACGATGTGCTTGACGTATGGATTATGACTCGTCTCCATGAGACCATACGTGACCTAGCGGTTAATATAGAGGCATACCAAATTCCGCCCGCAGTTTCATCTTTGGAAACTTTTGTTGATGATCTGTCTAGATGGTATGTTAGGCGTTCTAGAGATCGTATATCACAGGGGGATAACAAAGCATTATCCACGCTGTATACCTTACTGATTACATTATCCAAAGCCGCTGCTCCTGTGATACCTTTCATGAGCGAAAACATATATCAACACCTTGTTAAAGAAGTTGACGCCAGTGCTTTAAGTTCAGTACATTTAACCGATTATCCCGAGTATGATAGTACTCTAATAGGGTCTAATGCAGAAATAGTGACAAAGATGGCTAGTACTAGGGCAGTAGTTTCACTAGGTTTAGCTATACGTGCCGAAAAGAATCTTAAAGTACGTCAGCCATTGAGTACACTGGTAGTTGAATCCTTAGGAGAGAATACTGACGAATTCTATGAACACTTGGTTATTGATGAGGTTAATGTGAAAAAAATCTCCACCAATCCTGAAGATGGCGTCAATTTTGCAACTGTGTCTGATTCGAACTTTACTGCATATCTGGATACTGAATTGACGGGAGAGTTAATAAATGAAGGTAACTCCCGTGAACTTATAAGAAAAATTCAAGATCTTAGAAAACAGCTAGGTTTGGCTGTTTCACAAAAGGTCGAAGTTCAATATGAAAATACGCCGGAGTTTGCTAACGCCGTAACCGCGTTTGAAAAAGAAATAATGTTAAAGGTTTCTGCATCAAAGTTATCACCGGGCGATAAATTTGCTATTTTAGAGTGATCTATTTATACTCTTATTTGTAGTATGAAAGACCTTATAATTTCTCTCAGTAAAAATCAGTTAAGGATCAGTGCAGCAGGTAAAGATGGTTTCGAAGGTAAATCTTTTGAGGTTTCCTCTACTACCGTCCGTGATTCTAAAATACTTGACTTAGATGCGTACACAAATTTCATAAAAGATTCTTTAGGCCAATTTACATTAGCTAATATACAGAAGCGGGAGATTGTGTTCCTTGTTGAACCCTCCGAGGTGTTGATGAGATTTATTGTTTTGGACAAATCAACTGAGGATGTGGATCTACGGATAGTCGAAAGTGCCAAAGAAAAATTAAATAGTATTGGCGTTTCTATCGATGATATTTATTTTTCCTATCAGAAAATAGCCCCTTTTGTATATCAGTTCGTTGCTATGCGTAAAGCTGATCTGGAGCAATACGTTCAAATTAGTTCTGGTCTGGGAATGTCACTTAAAGCTGTAATACCGTGGGTTTTATTACTACCTAAATTTTTGACTTCAAATGATCCTTGTGTTTTCTTGATAAAAAATCAGACAAGAAATATCATCGCACTGGCTGAGCTGAATGGGATTTATTATTGTGAGGAGCTTGGTGTGGAGAAAAGCTTGGAAGAAATAAGGGGCTTAGTACAACAATTATCGGTCTATAAACGTAATGATCCTATTAACAGTGTTTACACCATAGCAGAAACTAATGTTGAGCTTGATCCGAGTTTTGAGGTGAATCCTTTAGCTGGTTTAAGTGGTGAAAATAATGAGGCTGTGGGTTATGAAACACATTTGTTGGCAGTTTATTTGCTTGATATGAACCCTGATTATTTGTCTACCCAGATTAATTTACTAAATCTTTTACCTGTGCCCGTCGTTGTGAAAAAGACTACATCCTTAGTGTATGTCGGGGTCACAGTTTTATTACTGACATTACTTGGAGGAATTGGTTTTTGGAAACTCAACTCGCACCAAGTAGATGAAACCTCACCAAATGTACTTAGTGAGCAAGTCAACACTCCGCCTGTAACGCCTACAACGCCCTCTATCCCCGAAGAACCTGTAGTATCTCCAGTTGTTCTAAATAAATCCGATTTAATCATTCGTGTCGAAAATGGTGCCGGTATTGCTGGTATCGCTGGTAAGGCTCAAACCTTTCTTGAGGAAAAGGGCTACAAAGTGGAGGGTATAGGCAATGCCGATGAGTCTGGAAGAACCACGACCTTGCTACGGATAAAAGACTCTAAAAAAGACTTTGAAAAGATTTTAGTAGAAGATCTAAAGGATACTTATTCCACAACTGTAGCGTATGGCCTAGATGAAACAGCTACTTATGATGTTTTGATGATAGTTGGCTCAAACTAGGGTCCCATGACATTTATTTGCTTCTATTGTAAAGAAAAGGTTTCCCTTCAGGCACCCGGTACAAAAAACAGAAACCATTGTCCATTTTGCTTGCATTCCCTGCATGTTGATGAGCAGGTAGGTGACCGCAAGTCTTCGTGCAATGGTGATATGACGCCCATAGGCAAAGTTTTAAAACTCGACGGTGAGGAAGTAATCGTTCACGAATGTGTGAAATGTGGCTTTCAACGGAAAAATCGTATTGCGGGTGATGACTCTCTAGATTTGGTCGAAAACCTCCCGGTCCTTGATACAACAAAATATTTATAGTATTATCTCTCTGCTTATGGATAAGTATGCAATTATACAACTTAATGGAAAGCAAATGATGGTCACAGAAGGGCTAACATTTGAAATCGACCGTCAAAGCGATTTAGTGCCCGAAGTACTACTTTTTTCTGATGGTAAAGAAGTCACTTTAGGTGACCCTGTACTTGCTACTGTAGCTGTAAAATTAACTCATGTTTCAGACAAAATGGGAGATAAGGTTGTAGTAGCTCGTTATAAGAGCAAATCTCGTTATAGAAAGAAAAAGGGACATCGTCAACCGTTAACAGTTGTAAAAGTTGAATCTATTAGTAACAGTAAGAAAGGTACTGAAAGTAAGCCAGAGTCTTCTGAAAAGAAGAAACCAGCCGTTAAAGTTGCAAAGCCCAAGACTACAGCCGCAACAAAAACAGCAAAAGCTAAAAAGGCTTAACTATAAGACACTATGGCACATAAAAAGGCTGCAGGAGCCAAAGCAAAACAAGGTGGTAATGTTGCAGGTAAAAGACTTGGTATAAAAGTTTACGGTGGAGATATTGTGAAACCAGGTCAAATCATAGTTCGACAAAGAGGGCAGACATATCTTCCGGGTAGTAATGTTGGTATGGGCAAAGATTACACGATATTTTCAGTAGCTGACGGTGTTGTTGCCTTTGTTAACACAACACGATCTAGAAAGAGAATTGACGTTATAGCTAATTCGTAAGCATTCTATTGCTTGAAAATGGGTAATAGATCAGTATTGCTTTTCCGACTATTTCCTCTTCTTTTATAGGTCCAAAATCTCGAGAGTCTGTGCTATTTGTTCTATTATCTCCTAGTACAATATATGATTTAAATGGTACCTGTGTTTTTACACCTTCTGCCAACATATCTTTAGCCTCGGTTAACATACCCTTCTCCAAATAGGTCTCCTCAAGTTGCTGTCCGTTTAAAAAAACTGCGTTTCTTTGAATTGTTACAATGTCTCCTGGTATACCAATTATTCTTTTTATAACTAGTACTTTGGGGTTTTCCGGGCTGTTAAAAACTATAATGTCGCCTCTTTGTAACTCATCAAAGTTCATTGAAATCTTTTCAACAAGTATTTGTTCCTTATTGTGCAAAGTAGGTTCCATTGATTCCCCTGTTACCTCTAAAGGTTCTGCAAGAAACACCCAGGCCAATGCAAAAACAGCGATACCTATTATTAGTACTTCAGTGAAGTCTGCAAAAAAGCTTTTGATAAAATTCTTTTGTGTTGCCATTATTTTAATGAAATTTGACTACCACCAATGCTAAACTCTTTTTGTATTAAGTTCCATAGTTCTTGATAACCCCCATCATAGCCTAACGCCCATATTCCAACACCGCCAAGTTGGTAGGATTTTGCCAAGTCGTACTTAGCTTTCAATGAGTCGGTATTCTCGAAATACACAACTCTATAATGTCCTGTACTTTCACTGATATACGTAAAGTAAGGTACCTTTGCTGTGGTGTCCCATTGCACCTGTGGTTGTGTTTCCAGAATCCTGTCCATCAATCCCTCATACGTTTCTGAAATCGTATACCCTATATAATCATCTCCTGGTATACGTACAGCAAATGGAGTGGGTTCTTCTACGATCCAGTTGTATCCGTAGTAAGGAACCCCAAGTATTAACTTGTTTGGGGGAATAGTTTTCAAATAATCTCTTAGCATGGTATTGATGTCGTATGATGTATATGCTGGATCTCTATTTATAGGTGCGACGGGGCCAGCTCGGTCAGAGTTAGGGTAGTGGAAGTCGTAGGCCATTACAAAAAGTTGATCTGTCACCAAGGCCAGTTCTTCTGGGTTAGTTATTCGTGGTTTTATACTAGAGTCTGCGAAAGTAGACACGGTTACAGTAGCCTTGCCAAACTTTTTATCAAGTTTGTTGTTTACTAGAGCAATGAATCTAGTGTATTTTTCTGTTTTGTCTGGTTCTGGATATCCTACATATTCAAAATCGAGATTAAGATCTGTAATGTTTTTTGTCTCTAACTGTGCAATTATTTCTGTAGTTGCTTTTTCCCAGCATTTTTCGCAATCAAGAAAAGTATCTGAAATCTCATCGTCGTGAGAAATTATGGTAAGCGCAACATTAACCTGGTGTGCTTTCGCACTTTCTATAAGGTTATCAAGTTCTTTGTTGTTAACCCACTGGTTATATCCAGGGTCTATTGTTCCATCATCGTTGTATTTTCGTATTGACCCATCTGCCTCTATACTCAATGCGAAATAAGCTATATCAGTTAATTTATCTAGTTGTATATATTCTGTCTTGTTTAGTTTCCAGTAGGGTAGAAAGCCGTATACTTTGTATTCTTTATGCGGTTTGTACTCGTTTGCAAGTGCGAAAACACTAAAACCATCATTAAGTGGCGATATTTGAACATACTGATCTTTTGATAAGCTAAGTAACACATTACCAAGCATGAGAACAAACGCTGTAATGTATATTAGTGAGGTTAGTTTAACTGCGTTATGCATAGATCCATTATATAATTTGAATATGCTAAAAAGACTAATTATATTATCTTGTGTTAGCACATTTATAATTCTAGTTGTTGTCTTACAGTTTGTCGATTTTTCTACACAAATTGGGGATTTCAAGCCTTTTATCACAAACTCTTCTATGGGACTGGCATCTGTGGTGTCTTGCGCCGAGACTCCAACAATCAAGTATTCATTTTACGATACTTCAAGACCTTTGTTTGAGAAAAATAACAAGTTTGGTCTATACATTTATGCTGAGAATAAGGAGTTTCTTGATTTAGCTGACGATTTAGTGAACTCAAACGGCGGTGACTGGGGATATGTGCTGGTCCCATATAACATACAGGACCAGGATTACCCAAAATGGCGCGAATTATTTGCCGAATTAAAAAATAAGCATTTGATACCTGTAATACAGTTACATGATGTCAATCCAGACGATTATGAAACCCAGACCTTAGAGGCCGCAGAATTCCTAAATACCTTCGTGTGGCCGGTTAAACAGCGTTTCATAAGTGTGTACAACGAACCTAATGATTCCAAGTTTTGGCATGGGTATGTAGATCCTGAAGAATATGTTGAAATACTCAGCTATACTATTGATGCCTTCAAGAAAGTCCATGAAGATTTCTACATGTTGAATGGTGCCCTGAACATAAGTGCTTCAGACGGGGGTGGTTATATGGATGCGCTTGAGTTTATGAGAAAAATGGATGCCGCCGAGCCTGGTGTGTTTAGCAAACTTGATGGGTGGGCGTCTCACTCTTACCCTCAACCAAATTTCTCTGGTGATCCTTACACCAAGGGTCGCTGGGGAATACGAGCTTATGAAGTGGAGCTAGCGTTTCTTGAAACTGAGCTTAATGTGTCTAAGGAGTTGCCAGTTTTCATAACCGAGACTGGTTGGGCGCATGCGGAAGGTGATGTATATAACGCCAGTTTCTTACCTGTACAAACTGTTGGTGAAAATTTTGCTACGGCCTATGAGGATATCTGGCTAAAAGATGACCGTGTGGTAGCTGTAATGCCTTTTACAATACGCTATAATCCCCCATATGATCACTTTTCTTGGGTGAACTCGGATAATGTCCCGTATGCCCATTTCGAGGTAGTAAAGGGGCTAGAAAAGGTCTCTGGCAAGCCTCAGATACTTATCGAGCGGATGATTGAAGGTACGTGTGATGACGCAATCTAGCACAACAATTAAAGTCTTTAATAACACTCTGTACCAGTTGATAGGCAAACTGGTAAGCATGTCTATCACAGTTTTAGCTACAATACTGATAGCTAGATATTATGGTAGGGAAGGTTATGGCGAATTTAGTCTAATGCAGAATGTTCCAGGCTTATTTTTTATAATTGCCGATTTTGGTTTTAATGCCATTTCAACTAGAGAATTGGCTAAAGACTTTTCAAAAGCTGAAAAGTACCTCGGTAATATACTTTTCATAAGAATATTAACTTCTTTATTTTTAATGTGTTTGGTTGGTATTTCAATAAGCTTTTTCCCATATAGTGCTAGCTTAAAACTTGGACTGTATTTGAGTCTGTTTCTGATACTTACGCAGGCACTATATACAACTACAAACGTCATATTTCAGGCTAAACTTCGTTATGACCTATCCGTTACAGGGTATGTAATTGGAAGTTTGGCGATCCTTTGTCTGGTTCTTTTTACAACTGGTAAGGGTTTGGACATAATGTGGGTAAATGCAAGTTATATTGTCGGAGGTTTTCTTACATTCATAATTAACCTACTTCTCCTTTCAAAGTTAATTGACCTTCGCCAAGTAGTTAGTATAGACAAAGCATTAATTAAATACCTTGTGATTCAAAGTTTGCCCTTAGGTTTAATGTTTGTGTTTAGTCAAGTGAACTTTAAAGCTGACTCTATACTGCTGTCGCTCGCAAAACTTCCCGCTGAATACGGTTTAAATAACACCGAAACAGTAGCAATTTATAGCCTTCCTTACAAGATTTTCGAAGTCGCACTCGTGGTGCCCACTTTTCTTATGAATGCTACGTACCCGATCTTTGTAAGTCACTTGGCGGAAAATGTTGATAAATTCAAACAGACATTTTTAAAGACTACACTTACGCTGTTCCTTTTGGGCATGTTAGGCACTGTACTTGGTGCACTATTCGCACCTATCGCTGTCCTTATTCTTGGTGGTAGTGAATTTAGCCAATCGGTGACTGTATTACGTCTTCTGCTTCTAGGACTTCCGGTGTTTTATATAACACAGCCTATTGCATGGTTACTTGTTACACTTGAAAACCAACGAATATTGCCGTTTATTTATGTTATAGGTGCCGTCTTTAATCTGGTTTGTAATCTCATGTTCATTCCAAAATATTCCTTCTATGCCTCTGCTGCTATCACTTGGATATCCGAGCTTATCTTACTGGCTTTTCTACTATACTTTGCTAAGAAAACATGGACTAAAAAATATGCTTAAAACTTTGCTTTACATTGTTTTTGCTTTAATGACTCTCGCGCAGTTTACAGCTTTGAACAAGTCTTCAGGGCTAAACATATATCTTTTTGATATAGGGGTCATACTATTCGCATTAGTCGGTGTTTTTCAGTTGTTACTCTCAAAAAAATTTTATTTACCGCAAGGATTTTCGTTTTTTTTGTTTTTTATTTTTGCTGCTGCAGTTTCTTTACTCATTAATTTTCATCACTATCAACTTTCTCAGCTTTTCATTACTTTTTTTTATTTAGCTAGGCTTTTTTTTTACTTCTTAGCGGGAGTTGTTGTATACAACATGCTAACAATGAAGGTTCTTACATGCGAGGTACTTGCCAGAATGATTGTTATATCAGGAGTGCTAGTTGGTGTTTTCGGAGTTTTGCAGTTGTTTATTTTGCCTGACTTTGAGGTTTTAGACTCTTCTCTTGGCTGGGATCCTCATAAAAATCGTTTGGCCTCTACTTTCTTCGACCCAAACTTTGTAGCCGCCTATTTAGTAATAAGTGTTACGTTTGCTTTTGAGCAGATAATTAACACCAAGAAACCATCGCTTTACTTACTACTATGTATGTTTTTTTTGCTTGTTTCGATCATTTTGACATTCTCCCGTAGTGGATGGTTGTTGCTGAGTGTCGTGGTTTTAATGTATGGCCTCTATCGTACAAAGTGGTTGTTAGCGGTTGCTGGTATACTGGTTTTTTCGGCATATATTGCGGTACCAAGGATTCAAACACGTATTTCTGGCATTACTGACCCTGCAGACTCAGCTCACTTTAGATTGATATCTTGGAATAATACCGTCGAGATTGTAAAGGATAATTTTATCTTTGGCATTGGTTACAATGCTTTTCGGTATGTTCAGCAACGCTATGGTTTTATTGAACTTGGAACCTTAGGTGGAAATTCTGGAGCTGGCTCGGATGCAAGCTTATTATTTGTTTTTGCTACTACCGGTGTAGTTGGGATGGGCTTTTATATGCTAAGTTACATCTTTTTCACACTAAAGGCATATGTGAATAGAAAGTGTGGTTACAACTTCGCGACTCTGGCCATATTGTTAGGATTGCTCCTGCAGTCTATGTTCATTAACTCTCTCTTTTATCCTCAGATACTATTCGTCTTACTTTTGTTATTTGGACTGATTGAGTCCACTAGTTTTCACTCTCCTGGAGATATGTAATCGTAAAGGTTTCCTCGGAGGAGTTTCCTGCTTCGTCTACTGCTTTGATCTTTATTTCCCTTTTTCCTGGCTCTACGCCTAACGGAAACTCAAACGTAAAATCTGGCCTAAGTACCGCCAACTTGTCATTAATAGTAATCGTAGCTTTCTCCGAGATTTTGCCTTTAATAAAAACTCTTTTATTGAGGTTCCTTACGACATCGTTGTTTTTTGGAGATTCTATATCAATTTTAGGGTTAGTATTATCAACATCAATATTTAATGTGGCTGATTTGTCACTCTCGTTTCCTGCAGAATCAGCTGTTTTAGCAAATAAAGAGTTTCTACCGTCAATGAGTTCTACTCCGGAAATCTCGAAGGTTCCTTCTGCAGTTGTCACTGCACTGCCTTTTTCTGGCCCGTTTACAAAGAGCTTAACAGTTGTACCTGCTTCTGCAAAACCTTTTAACGTAATGCTTTTTTCGCTAACAGCTTTAGGTGGGTTATCAAATATAGGTGGGGGGGGTGCGACTTTGTCAGTATTGTTATCAAAATTTCTGTTAATTGACACAATTCCGAATAACGATCCTATGGTTGGGCCAAAAAAAACAAACATCGCCAGTACCACGGTAGGCACCAAAACAATACCCAAAATAGCTAGTTTAAGCTTTTTGTAATAAACTTGCTCGTTGTTGTGATAGTGTCTTTTAGAAGTAGTCATACTTTCTTTTGGAGCCAACGGACGGAATCGAACCGACGACCTACCCCTTACGAAGGGGTTGCTCTACCGACTGAGCTACGTTGGCTCAATTCGTCAGTGCCACCACTCACTACTTTCGTACTCGAAAGGTAGTGATGTACTCATCACGTAAGTTTCGTACTCGAAAGGTAGTGATGTACTCATCACGTAAGTTTCGTACTCGAAAGGTAGTGATGTACTCATCAAGTTATTATACTAGTTTAGTACAGGTATGACCAAAGTTTGTCCAGGTACAATTAAAGACTGTTGGCCATTTGCTAGGTACCCTATATCAGTGGCGTTAGCCTCTAAAATTTTTACCCACTCTGCTCCATTTCCATATGCAGCTTCTGCAATCTCCCACAATGTGTCGCCTTCACTTACTGTATAGCTATCTCCCGCCTTTATATCACCGCTGTTGTAGTCATTGGGCTCCCATGTAGGAACAAAAACCTCGTCGCTGGTTCCAGCAACTTGTGGCACTTCAGTGTCACTGGTGTCATCTTTGGTAGTGTTATTGTCCGTTCGTGTTGAGTTTGAAGCCATGATATCATTAGCTACGTCACTCGTACCGTTGCTTTTAGTTTCCTGTTGTACGTTGTATATTGCTGTTTTCACGTTAGGTGAGTTGTTAAGAAACTTGTATCCTAAAAATCCTATTGCTAGGACGAAAAGTATTGAAATAACCAATGCTATACGATCGCGATTTTTCTGCTCTAGCGTAGAGTCTTCTGCTTCAACTGGTTCAGTTGAATTTTTGCCCATACATCCTCCATCAAAAAATAATTACGTACTAACTATTAGACTCTTTCAATTCTTGATGGGCAGTATTTCTGGCGGGACCAACGGGACTCGAACCCGCGACCTCTGCCGTGACAGGGCAGCGCTCTAACCAACTGAGCTATGGCCCCAGAAAACCTTTATTGAACGCATTATAGTTCAAAGATGCATGAATGTTAACAAATGGTATCATTTTAATCAATGAGTACAACAATTAAGTATACAAACAAGGAAATCATCGAGATTTTAAAAGAAGTCTTAGCTGCAATGGAGGTAAAGGATGTTAACAAGTTTAGGATTCGCGCCTATCGAAATGTAATTTCATCTATCGAAGGACTAACAAAGTCTGTCCAAGATCTTTGGAAGGAAAATAAACTTGATGAGATAAGTGGTGTTGGTACAACGTTGAAAGGCCATTTTGACGAACTTTTTACTCGAGGAAATGTTAAAGACTTTGACGACGTCAAAAAGGATTTACCCGATGGTATGTTTAGTTTGATAGGTTTAAGGGGTATTGGCGCAAAGAAAGCCTTTAAGCTTGCTACCGCATTTAATCTAACAGAAAGAGAATTAGCCCTGGAAAAACTGAAACAAGCTGCAGCCAAGGGCAAAATAGGTGTGCTGGATGGGTTTGCGAAGAAGTCAGAACAACTTATTCTTGAAGCTATCACGGAAACAAAAACCCATAAAGCAGAGCGTGAACGATTGTTGTTATATCGTGCTGAGGAAGTTGCCAATAGGATTTTGTCGTATCTTAGGCAAGATGAGTCTGTTGTTGATGCTGAGGCGTTAGGTTCATTAAGACGGCGTGCACCAACTGTTGGAGATCTTGATATTGCTGTAGCGACGTCAAATCCATCTCAGGTTGTTCAACACTTTCTTGAATTTTCTGAGATCAAAGATGTTTTATCAAAAGGGGAAAGAGGTGCTCGGGTGTCGCTTTCTACTGATTTGCAAGTTGATATGAGGGTCATAGCCCCGGAGGCCTTCGGTGCTATGGTGCAGTATTTTACCGGTTCTAAACAGCACAATGTCATCTTACGAACACATGCTTTGGAAAAAGGCCTTTCCCTTAATGAATATGGCATAAAAAAGGGTGATAAGCTTATAGAATTTCCTACAGAAGAGGGTTTTTACGATTATTTAGATATTGATTACATTTCTCCTGAACTTAGACAGGGTAAAAATGAAATTGACCTCGCACACTCACATAAATTACCTGATTTAGTACGTTTAAAAGATATTAAAGGTGATATTCATACGCATACTATTTCTTCCGATGGGCTAAATACTCTGGAGGAAATGCTAACCCATGCTAGTGAATTAGGCTATGAATACTATGGAATGTCTGACCATGCTCCTAGTACCGCTAATAGAGGAAAAAAGGAAGTATTGAAGATCATTGAGACTCAACGCACCCTCATCGAACAATTATCCGAGTCATTTCCTAATATTAGGTTATTGTTGGGATATGAAGTGAACATTTTAGTTAATTCTGATCTCAATATGTCCAATGAGCTGCTTTCTAAATTAGACTATGTTATTGCATCTATACACACTTCGTTCGATCAACCCAGAGAGCAAATAACTGAGCGATTACTAAAGACTATAGAAAACCCATATGTTTCAATAATTGGTCACCCAACGGGTAGGCTAATAAACCAGAGACCTTCATGTGACATAGATTGGACACTTGTTTTTAAAGCTGTAAAAAAACACAACAAAATTCTTGAAATTAATGCGCAACCTGATAGATTGGATCTAACTGAAGACCTTGTGTACGAAGCAAGAGCCTTAGGTATAAAGTTCATCATAAATACTGACGCACATGCAATTGATCAACTAAATAACATGAAATATGGTATCGATGTGGCAAGAAGAGGCTGGTGTACTAAGGCATCTATAATAAATACTTTACCAACAGCCGATTTTTTGAGAATATTAAATCGTAATTTAGTTAAGTAAGGAGCATATGTCAGAAATTTTAATTTTGTTTTTAGTCATAGCGGGTGCTGCAGTTCTGTTTTTTATCAGCGTTTTTAATAATCTTTCAAAATTTAAAGTAAGAATCGATGAGGCTTGGAGTCAGATTGACGTTCAACTTAAAAGACGCGTTGACCTAATACCTAATTTAGTGGAGACGGTCAAGGGGTATGCTACCCATGAAAAAGAAGTATTCGAAAATGTAACTAAAGCACGTTCAGCATTGATGGGTGCAACCACAGCTAAAGAAGCTGGGGATGCTGATAACATGCTCACTGGTGCATTAAAATCACTTTTTGCAGTTGCTGAGGCGTATCCGGAATTAAAGGCTCAGGATGGTTTTGTTAACTTGCAAAAGGAGTTATCAGATACCGAGGATAAGATTGCATACTCACGTCAGTTTTATAATTCAGTAGTTCGTGATTACAACGAGATCTTGGTTGTCTTCCCAAGTAATTTAGTTGCTGGTATGTTTGGTTTTACACGAAAAGAGTTTTTTGAAGTTGCAGAATCAGACAAAGCACCCATAAAAGTAGACTTCTAATGACTGGAAGTATATACACCCATATAAGTAGGAATAAGTTTCAGACAGTTGTCATAATGTTGCTTTTTGTAGTAATTGTCAGTTTTATTGGCTGGTTTTTCGGAGAGTTTTTTGCAGGAGATGGTGTTGCTTTTATTGGTTTCGCTCTGATTTTCTCTGGTGTTACAAGCTTTGTAAGTTACTATAATTCGGACAAAATAGTTTTAAGTTTAGTAGGCGCTAAAGAAGTCTCAAAATCAGATAGTCCAGAACTTCATAATCTAGTTGAGAACATGTCTATAGCATCAGGTATACCTAAGCCTAGAATTTTTGTTACAAACGATATGGCAATGAATGCTTTTGCAACAGGACGCGATCCTAAACATGCAGTAATATGTTTTACACAGGGCATTTTGTCTGGCCTAGAAAAAAGAGAGTTAGAGGGTGTTGTAGCTCATGAAATGTCTCACATTGGAAACTATGATATTAGGTTGATGTCAATTGTAAGTATCCTTGTGGGAACGATAGCGCTTCTTTCAGACTGGTTTACTAGGGGGATGTTTTGGGGAGGGGACCGAGAGCGTGGATCGAAAAATGGTGTATTAATGCTGGTTGGCATTTTGTTGTTGGTTTTGAGCCCTGTTATCGCTACGCTCATTAAGCTAGCAGTTAGTAGAAATCGTGAGTTTCTAGCTGATTCGACTGCCGCTATGATAACTAGGTATCCAGATGGTTTAGCTGAAGCATTACGTAAAATTGCAGCAGATCCGAGAATTCTGCTTTCAGCGAGTACAGCTACCGCGCATATGTTTATTTCTAATCCATTTAAGGGTAAGAATATTTCCAGCATGTTTAACACTCATCCACCCGTTGAAGAAAGAATTAGACGCTTAGAAAATATGTGATAAGCTGAAAGGGTTTTATGACCGCCAAATCAAAAATTACAAAAGAAGAAGTTGAAAAGATCGCAGAGCTTAGTAAGCTAAAATTGTCTGAAAATGAAATCGCAGATTTTTCAAAAATATTTACTGACACCCTGACATATATTGATGTTTTAGACGAGTTGGACGTTTCAGCTACGTCTGAAACCTTTAGTGTTACTGGTTTATCTAACGTTTACCAAAATAGCGAAAAAGGAAAAACCATGTTATCGAAAGAAGATGCTCTATCCAATGCATCAGAAAGGGTAGGGGATTTATTCGCTACAACAGGGGTGTTTGAATAATGACTGAATTAAACAAACTAACGATAGTAGAAGCTCTGATTGGCTTAAAAAGAGGAGATTTTAAAAGTGTTGATCTTGTAAATGCTTGTTTTACGCAAATTAATAAGTATGAAAAAGATGTACATGTTTTCGTGACGATTTTAGATCAAGAGGTTGTGTTAGCTGAAGCCGAAAAAGCTGACGATGCAATAGCGAAGTTTGGTGAAAAGGCTTTCATAACGAGACCATTACTTGGGGTACCTTACGTTTGTAAAGACAACTTTAGTACGAAGGGAATCCAAACTACGGCAAGTTCAAATATTTTAAAAGGATACATTCCACCATTTGAATCCACAGTAACTCAGCGATTAAAGGATGCAGGAGCGATATTACTTGGAAAGAGCAATATGGATGCTTTTGCACATGGTTCATCAACTGAAACTTCAGATTTTGGAACAACACGAAATCCTTGGGATACAAATATGTCCCCAGGTGGTTCCTCTGGTGGTTCTGCCGCAGCAGTTGCAGCTAATATGTGTATTTTTGCAATAGGAAGTGAAACAGCGGGAAGTATTCGTGGTCCGGCATCATGGTGTGGTGTTACAGGTTTCAAACCTACATATGGTCGTGTAAGTAGATATGGTGTGATTGCAATGGCATCGTCAACCGACTCTCCTGGTCCAATAACGAAAACTGTGGAAGATTCGGCAATTGTTCTTGAAGTGATTGCAGGTAAGGATCCTTTGGATGCGACCACCGCTGCCCAAATTATCCCAAAAACACACCTGAAGCGCAGCGCCACTCCTACAACACTTAGACTAGGTATTCCTAAATCTTATTTCGTTTCTGAAATGCCTGCCGATGTAACCAAAATTGTTAAGGATGCTATAGAAAAATATAAAGAGCTAGGAGTAGAAGTTGTCGAGATTGATCTTATGGATCCAAAATATTCTATTGCTGTTTATACAATAGTCCAAAGATCCGAGGTCTCTTCTAATTTAGCACGGTTTGATGGTATTCGTTTTGGGCACAGTAGATCTGAGTTTGGTCACGAAGCTAGAAAAAGAATGATGCTTGGTGCATATGCATTAAGTTCGGGTTATTACGATGCTTATTATTCAAAGGCACAAAAAGTTCGCACAAAAATAATCGAAGATTTTAATAGGGTTTTTGAATCGGTCGATTTGATAGTTGGCCCAACATTACATGATGTAGCGATTGAGGCTGGAACTTCGGAAAAAATATCACCACTTTTTGGTGAATTAATGGATATGCTACTTGAGCCAAGTGCTGTCGCCGGACTAACGGCAATTTCGATTCCATGTGGCTTTGTACAACGCAACAGCAAGCTTCCAGTAGGACTGCAATTGATTGGCCCCCAATTTGCTGAGGAAGACGTTTTAGCCATGGCAAATTTATTTCAAGAGCACACAGATTTTCATAAACGTTTTCCAGATTTAGAAAGTTCAAAGGCTTAACATGGGCTTATTAGATTTTATTTTTGGAGGTTCTAGTAGCTCGAAATTTACTAGGAAAAATATCTCAACACAAACAAGACAACGTATAGAACTTGATTGGAAACAAATGGATGTTATGTTAAATAGTTCAAGTCCAAGTCAATTGAAACAAGCTTTAATTATAGCCGATAAAGCTATTGATAATGCATTGCGAGATCTGGTTGAGGGTGACAATATGGGGCAGAGACTTAAAAATGCAAAGGACTTATTTGAATGGAGCGCATACGATAAAATTTGGAAAGCTCACAAGATGCGAAATTCTATGGTCCATGAAGCAGGTTTTGATCCTACAAAAGGAATGATTATAGATGCTGTAGAAGATTTGAGAACAGGTTTAGGAATATTGGGAGTCCAGGTTTAAAAATATGGAATATCAGCTACCACCAGCTTGCGCAGGCGGTATCTGTAATTTTTATGATAAAAAATTATAGACTAGTTTTAGGTTTAGAAATACATTTACACGTGAACACCGATCGTGGAATGTTTTGTGGATGTAGCTCTGATATTTATGATGCAGCTCCTAACACACATACATGTCCTGTTTGTTTAGGTTTGCCAGGAGCTTTACCTGTACCAAATGAAGACGCTATACGCAAAACACAGTTATTGGGTTTGGCGTTAAATTGCGAACTCAATAAACACTCTAGATTTGACAGAAAGCATTACTTTTATCCTGATTTGCCAAAAGGTTTTCAGCTTAGCCAGTATAAGCAACCTTTTTGTGTAGGCACAGACGGAATTATAGAACGCATACATTTGGAAGAAGATACAGCAAAGTCATTTCATCAGGACGGCAAGACTCTAATAGATTTTAATAAATCTGGTATCGCATTAATAGAAATTGTTACAAAGCCTGTTTTCACAACAGCAGAAGATGCTGTGGCATTTGCTAAAAAAATTCGAGATCTGGCTCGATACTTAGGGGTAAGTAATGCTGACATGGAGAAAGGACAAATGAGAATCGAACCAAATATTTCTATGAGAACAGTAGAAATGGAAGAAAAAGGCGAATTACCGGATTACAAGGTTGAGGTTAAAAATATAAACTCATTTAGATTTATGGAAAAAGCTGTGAACTATGAAATTGAACGCCAGAGAACGGCTCTAGAAAAGGGTGAAAAGCTTGTACAAGAAAACCGTGGTTATGACGAAAAGCGTAACGTAACGGTTGCACAAAGATCTAAAGAAGAAGCTCACGACTATAGATACTTTCCAGAACCAGATATACCTCCAATGGTTTTTAGTGTCGAGTATATAGATTCACTAAGAGCAGATCTGCCAGAGCTTCCAGACCAGATAAAGGTCAGATTACTTTCACAATATGGATTGACAGAAAACAGTGCAAAGGAATTAACAAAAGGCTCCGGTTTGGAATTACTATCAAAGTTTGAGGCGTTTGCACAAGTTGCTGATCCAAATAAGACTGCTAACTTGTTACTGAACAAGGCTGAATTTAGAGAATTTTCAGTTGAAGAGTTTAAATCAAAACTAATGGAAATGGAATCTACGATTAGTGATACCTCTGAGCTTGAAGGTATACTTGCTGAGGTCATAAGTGAAAACACTGATGCCGTAACTCAATATTTAAATGGTAAGGAAACAACTTTGCAATTTTTACTAGGGCAAGCAATGAGAAAAACTAAAGGTAGAGCTGATCCACAAGCTGCTAAAGACTTATTAATTGCAAAATTAGCTGAACAGAAAAAGACTTAGGACTTATACATATGGATTTGAAGTTTGACCCCGAAAACCCAAAATATGAATATGTCACAGATGACGCTCGCGCGAATGAAATCTTGGATCAGTTGTCTCACGAGAAAATGTTAGCACTAGACGTGGAGGCTAATTCCTTGGATCCTTATACGGGAACACTTCTTATGGTCCAGTTAGGTCCTGAAGATATTAGTTATCTTTTTGATGTACGAACTGTTCAGTTGGACAAAATCCCTCTATTCAAACAGATAATTGAGGATAACAAGATTGTAAAGCTTCTTCAAAATGGTAAGTTCGACTATAAGTACATAAAGGTAAAGTATGGGATTGAAGTCAAAAATATTTATGACACCATGTTAGCTGAAAGTGTTTTGAAAGCCGGAATGGGTGCTGCAGTTGGTTTGAAGGCCATTTCCGATAGGTATGTTAAACCAGGTGTATTAGACAAAGCTTTACAAAAATCGTTTGCTGATATGACTCAGCATCAAAAGTTTTCCGAGGAGCAATTACGATATGCCGCAGCAGACACTTTGATACTATTTCCAATCTTTCAAAAGCAGTTTGAATTACTCAAGAAGCATGATGTTTTGAAAATAGCTAAACTAGAATTTGCTGTAACAACAGTAGTCGGAGATATGGAGCTTAAGGGCATTTATATAAACAAAGAAAAGTGGCTTGGTATTATTAGAAGCCTAGAGGATCAACGGGATGCAATAGCAAAAGAATTTCAGTTGGCTATACGTCCATATTATAAAGTGTCCCAAAATGATTTGTTCGGTGGCGTTGCAGACTCTATAAATATTAACAGTCAACAACAGCTAATGGATTTATTCAATAACAAACTTGGTCTAGACATGCCTTCAACCGGAAGTGCCATTTTGAACAACGTGAGTCATCCTATTGTTGACCTTTTAAGCAAATATCGTAAGCATGAAAAATTGATTTCAGCTTTTGGATATGAACTTATAGAAAAGATTAATCCTGTTACACACCGTATGCATCCCGATTTTGCACAAATGCGCACCGCAACAGGACGCTTTGCATGTAACAACCCAAATATTCAACAAATACCAAGAAACACTAAAGAAGCACCTTTTAGAGAGTGTTTTAATCCTGAGCCAGGTTACAAACTGGTAGTTTCAGACTACTCTGGCTTTGAAATGAGAATCTTGGCCGATCTTTCTGGGGATGAGAAGATGATAAATGCATTAAGCGATTCGTCTATGGACATACATGGTTATACTGCGGCACTAATGTTTGGTAAAGAGTACACGCCTGATTTCAAAAAATTATATCCGGATCTTCGCCAAATGGCTAAGCCGATCGGTTTTGGTTTGATGTATGGTATGGGCGCAATGGGATTAATTGGACGTATTAAACAAGAAACTGGCAAAGAAATTACACCAGAGGAGAGTCAAGATTTAATCGATAAGTATTTCAAAGCTTACCCTAGCGTCAAGACTTTTCTTGATAACCTAGCAAAAAATGCTGTACGTAATGGTTTTAGTGTTACACCTGCCGGCAGAAAACGGTGGTATAAGCTTCCTGAGAAAAATGATCCAGACTATCGCAAGAAAATCTCAAAAATCGAAAGAGAGTCGAAAAATCATCCGATCCAAGGAACTAATGCTGATGTTATAAAGTATGCTTTGGTATATGTTAGCGAATATATGAAGGATCACGGTATTGATGGTGATATAGTGCTTACTGTACACGACGAAATTGCCTGTGAGGTTAGAGAGGATCAAGCTGAAGAGTTTGCAAAGGTGTTACAATCTGAAATGATAAGAGCAGGTAAGCTTTATATTAAAAAAGTTCCTGTTAAATCAGACCCATTTGTTGGTGATGTTTGGGAGCATTAGTTTTTGCGGTGGTATTATTCTCCTCTTGTCAAACGAGGCAATAGAGTGCTAAGATAATTTTATGGCTGTAATTTGTCATCGCTGCGGGCAACGTCCTGCTGTAATATCTGCGAATAAAATCATTGATGGTAAGCAAGTTTACATGGCTTTATGTGAGCCTTGTTACCTTGAACTTCAAAAAGAAACTTCTGCAACCTCAAAACTTGATAAATTTGGGAGAGACCTTACTGATATGGCTAAAGAAGGTAAGCTTGATCCTGTAATTGGTCGAAAGATGGAAATTGAGCGTGTGATTCATATTCTTTCCCGTCGAACAAAAAATAATCCCGTCTTAATAGGTGACCCTGGTGTTGGTAAAACTGCTATTGCTGAAGGACTAGCACAACGAATAGTAAATAACCAAGTACCTGAGCCTTTGCGCGGGAAAAGGGTATTTTCACTAGATTTAGCACTGGTCGTGGCAGGTACCTCACACAGAGGTATGTTCGAAAAACGCTTAAAAGACATTATTGATGAGGTAATTGATGCTCATGGTCAAATAATTCTTTTTGTAGATGAACTTCATACTGTAGTTGGTACTGGTTCGGCCGAAGGTTCTATGGATGCCGCAAATATATTGAAGCCGGCCTTAGCTAGGGGAGAACTGCAGATGGTTGGTGCGACAACAGTCGATGAGTACAGAAAGCATATTGAAAAAGACGCCGCACTTGAAAGAAGATTCCAACCAATTATGATTAAAGAACCATCTTTGGATGAAACTGTTGAAATAATTCAAGGATTACGTCCCGAATACGAAAAACATCATCAAGTCGTGATCACAGATGAGGCCATAAATGAGGCTGTAAAAATGTCTGATCGTTATGTT
Source organism: uncultured Candidatus Saccharibacteria bacterium (assembly GCA_964643995.1). Taxonomy (GTDB): domain Bacteria; phylum Patescibacteriota; class WWE3; order UBA101185; family UBA10185; genus CAZXUJ01. The sequence goes on along the minus strand of CAZXUJ010000001.1, from coordinate 130,862 downwards.
TCCGACAGATTCCTTCCTGATAAAGCTATAGATATCATTGACGAGGCTTCCGCATTAGTGAGACTATCTCAAATTCAAGAGCCCGCAAACCTTAAAGAAGTAGAAAGCAAAATCAAGAATTTAAAGAAAAAATTACGTGAGGATAATCTTTCTGAGAAAGAGTCCACTCAACTTGAAAATGATCTAGAGCAGCTTGAAAAGGTCAAGGCTGAATTAATTGATATATGGACTCAGACAAAGCTTGAAAAAATACCAGATGTTACTGTCGATGACGTGTTGAAAGTAGTATCAAGAACGAGTGGGATACCTCTGGAAAGACTAAGTGTAGCTGAAAAAGAAAAACTTTTAAATCTTGAAAAAAAGCTTCATGAAAGAATAGTTGGTCAGGATCATGCAGTAAACACATTATCTGAGGCTATCAGAAGAGCCCGTGCAGGTCTTAAAGATCCGAAACGACCAATTGGTTCATTTTTGTTTCTTGGGCCTACTGGTATCGGTAAAACAGAGCTCTCTAAAGCACTAGCGGAGGTTTTGTATGGTAATGAGGATATGATCGTTAGACTAGATATGAGTGAGTACATGGAAAAACACACTGTAAGTAAACTTATCGGAGCGCCTCCAGGTTATATTGGTTTTGATCGCCCTGGCAATCTTACTGAAACAGTACGTCGTAAACCGTTTTCAATAGTGCTGTTAGATGAGATTGAAAAAGCTCACCCTGATATTTTCAACACCTTGCTACAGATAATGGAGGATGGGCATTTGACCGACAGCAAGGGCAGAACGGTTGACTTCAAGAATACCATAATAATCATGACTTCAAATGTAGGTTCAGATATATTGCGAAGAACTAATATTGGTTTTGGAAGTGCTGGTTCCAAGTCTGTTCAGTCGCATCTGGATTTCTCAAACAAAATCGATGGTATATTAAAGGATAGCTTTCGTCCAGAGTTTTTGAACAGAATTGATGAAACGATAGTTTTTACCTCACTAACTAAGGAGGACATCAGAGAAATAGCTGATCGTATGTTAGTCAAAACTGAGATACTGCTAAAAGAACAAGATATTGAGCTGAATGTTGATAAAAAGGCTCGTGAGTATTTGGTGGAGCACGGTTATAACGAAGAGTATGGCGCACGTCCTTTGAGAAGATTAATACAAAAAGAACTAGATAATCGTATTTCAGATAAGATCATAAATGGTGAGCTCAAGACTGGAGACGAATTAAGCATAAGTGCTGATGCGGAGGGTATTGTTGTCGAAATAAACGCGAAAGTAAAAGTCTAGACTTGAAATTTCAACCTTTATTTGATAACCTCTATCAGATTATGTCACAAGAACTAGCAACACAACAAACAAATGTGTCTAACACTCAAGTACAAGTTCCTGAATTTGTGCCGGGTGATACTGTTAAAATCCACTACAAAATCGTTGAGGGTGGTAAAGTGCGTATCCAACCGTATGAAGGAATTGTAATTAGTAAAAGAGGTGAGGGTGTTTCTAAGACCTTTATAGTAAGAAAAATCGGTGCAGATGGTGTTGGCGTTGAAAGAATTTTTCCATTAATTTCTCCTAACATTGAAAAACTCGAAGTTACCAAAAAAGGTAAAGTACGTAGAGCTAAACTTTTCTATTTGCGTGAAAAGAAGGGTAGAGCAGCAACACGAGTTAAAGAACGAATGGATTATACCGGAACTGAAGCCTTTGAAAATACCATTGAGACTTCGTCAGAATAGCTTGGGCCCGTAGCTCAGTGGTAGAGCACCTGGCTTTTAACCAGGGTGTCGAAGGTTCGATCCCTTCCGGGCTCACCAGATGACTTAGTGACTAACAATGTTTATTCTTCCTCTTGTTTTCCCCAAGATTGCGTCTCATATCCTGCAACAGCGGGTTCTTCAACAGGTGTATCTAAATTAGCCTCTTCGTTTGTATCGGTTGGCGCTTGTGATTGGGCAAATTTTATAGGCATTCGATATGAAACAATCTCGGTAGTTCCTTCTGAAGACTCCTGTACATCCTCGAAGAATATATTTCCTTTTTCATTTGTGGCAACGCCAAACTCAAGTTTTGTGTTAAAATGTACAACATTACCATTTTCTTTTGAATTTACTTCGGATACGGCTAGGATCGTACCATTGTCATCAACAAGAATTGCACTAAATTTTTCGTTCGGAAAAGTGTTACGTACGACCCATCCAGATACTGCAATCGGTGACGTGATAACGTCGTACGGCTTTATTGAAGAGACAAATATCCCATTATTTTCAAGATTCTTTGTAGCTTCCTCGGTGAATTTAGTGATGTTTTGGGTACTTTTTGTTGCGTTTTGGGAAGTTATGACCTGTCTCTTGAGTCCGAAAGTCATAATCATGCCGAGAAGAATCCCATAGACCATACAAAAATAAGTTAGTACAGAGAGTAATCTACGAAAACTATATGCCATGACTATAATATTAAAACTTTTTCAACAAATTTTCCATCTTTCATTATTATTTGCGATTGATCGTTGATAAAAACCTCAATTGTAGTGTCTTTAGCTATGGTATCAATATGAGATTTAGCCTCCCAAGTCGCTCCGGTTTTTTCTGGGTATGGACTTCCAAACGCAATGTGAACCCCAGGAAATTTTTCGTCCTGTAGCAAGTTTCCAATAAACTCTTTTAGCCCTACAAGTGTTCCAATGCCCAGTTCTCCTAGTCTGTTACCATTTTCATTGGCACTTATATAGTCCTCAAATTCAGTTCTCATTGGCTCATCCCCCTTAACTTCTGTTGCAATGCCCTCAACAACTTTTATTATGATTGGTTTTTTCAAAGGACCATATTTGGTTGACATATACTCACCCAGTATCCAGCCTACAAATATTCCGTTAGCATTTTTTGGCGCTGTGAAAACCTCTCCTCCAGGCAGATTCGCGTAGTGAATCTTGCGAATCAGCCCATCATCCGGAGTCCATTTTATATTGATGGGATCTAGATCAAACGTAATATCTGTTCCATGGGGATCTGTCACCCGAATCTTTGAGGCTAAGTGAACTATCTCAAAAACATTATTAGTAACTCGGTAAATTTGATTAAAGTCTTGATTCATACCATCCTCCATAATTTGTTTGGTTATAAGAATCATGTGTGCATGTCTACACTCGAGGTCTTTTGCCAAAAAATCTATCAAAGGACTACGAAAAACTGGATATTCGCCTTGTTTTCCTTGTGCAGCATAAATTGAAACATTCGGCTTAAATTCTGAGATTTGATCAAGCATTTTCTGCGGCAAGTTTCTTGCGGGCCTCTCTGTAAAATCCTCAATAACAAGAAAAAGTATGTTTTGTGTAATTTTCTTAGCCTCACTGTCTAGTGCTTCACCAACCTCAAGCGTTTCTGTATCAGTTATGATAACTATACGATCTTTTTTTTGAAGCTTTATACAGTGGTTGATAGCGGTTTTTGCACCTTTTTGAAGTTTAGAACTCATGTGTAGATATTAGATGTATGTAGAGAATTTTGCAATTTGTGGATTTTTGGTATAATGTGCCATACGAGTAGCTTATGAAAAGTCAAACATTGGCGCTACAACTAAATAACCAATTAATAACAGGTAATACTATGTATGTCCTCGTTATAGTGTTTATTCTCTTTGTTAAGCAGTTAATGGGGGCCGAGTAGTAAGTTAGTAAAAATTTTTAAAACTACAAAAAGCCTCCATTCGGAGGCTTTTTTTGTTGGTTTGCTTAGTAATTAATTTAGGAAACAAAAATGGAAACCGAGAACAAAAAGTTAAAATATTTGTATATCTGTGCGCACCCAGACGACGATATGTTGGTAGGGGGCACAATGAAACGTTTGGTTGACTCAGGCTGGGATGTCTATGAGCTGGTTTGTACAACCGCTAAGAATGCCATAAGTGATACGGGTGAAGGTAAGGAGATTAGGGAAAACAGAATAAATGAAACTAGGCATTTTTGTAAAATATTAGGCGTTAATGACCCTATTATCTTGGATCCGGCCAAAAGATTGTTTGGTGAGGATGAAGCCGTCATTATGCAGGTTGCAAAGGCTATTAGGGAAATACGGCCCGATGTTGTAGCTCTGATGAACAGAGATGATTATCATTTTGAGCATACTGTTTCCCATGATATTGGCAAGCGGGCATTCGAAATAGCATACAGAAAAACTCAGCCAGAGCTAGGGGAACCTATCAAAACTGGAATCTTGGTGCAAACCGATGGACTAAATGTTTTGCCTAATCCTTTAATAACATTTAACACGTCTGATTCTCATGAAGCTAAAATTTCTGCAACTGAAGTGGCATATGAAAATAGAGTGGATGAATACCTGCGCAATTTTGTAAATGGTTTGGCATTGTTGAGAGGCTCACGTGTTGGGTACAAATATGCTGAGTGTTACGATTTGCTTAATCCTACATGGTATAAATTTAAGCCTGAAAATTCGTCAATTTTGCATGAATTTGTTTGTGCTGGCAATGGCGGCTCCAGGAGAATAGCACCATAGTTATGGAAAAAAACGTAGTTAGCAAAAAAATATTGTTTGTTCATGATTACCCTCCAACAGAAGGTGGTGGTGTGGAAGTTAACGTGTTTAAAAGTGCCCGAGAGTTGGTTGATAGAGGATACGAAGTTGTAATCGCCACCAGTAGATTTTCTTCTGAGACATATAAAACTACAGCTGATGTAAAAGAGATTGATGGTGTGAAAATAGTTTTATTAGACTCCATGAAGAAGTTGCAGGATTTAATTAACTGGGCTGACGTAACGCATATATATTTTACTTACTCTTGCCGTCCTGCTTCTTTGGAAGCTTTAAGATATTGTGCTGAAAATTCCAAGAAATGTATATTTTCTATACGTACATCTCACCGACATATTCCTTTCTCGGCTTTGGGTACAATGACTTCGCTGGAAAAAGAGTCCAAATTGAATTTTTTACGTCAATATTTGCCGTCTGAAAATATATATGTCTCTGCACCTGCCGAGTGCATAAAAGAGGGTTTACAGTGGTTAGGGATAGACAAAGAACTGCATGTTGTGCACAACGGAACAGATTTTGGTACTAACCCAAACAATCATACGGTTCCAGTGGTGGGCCTGTATGACAATGACATATCGCCAGCAGATATAACATATGTGGGAGAGTTGTCATTTTTGAAAGGTATCAACTACTTAATTGATGCAGTCAAAGGTTTGCGTTCCAATGGGATAGCAGTTAAGGTGCGTTTGATTGGTGGTGGCTCAGATATAAGGGAAATGCGTCAGTTGTGTGATTATAACAATCTTGGTGATAGTGTTGAATTTTTGGGCTATGTTCCTAATGCTAAGGTTTCACAGTATTTAAGTAAAACCAGTTTATATGTACAACCTTCATTAACCGAAGTTTGGTCTAATGCGGTTCTTGAAGCATTAGCTTTGGGAATACCTGTAATCAGTTCTAATATAGAGGGGCTAGTTGAACAATCTCAAAATGGTAACTACTCTGAATTGGTTGCTGTTGGAAATACTGCAGCTTTGGAAGATGCGCTATATAGATTTTTTACTGATCAGCTCTACAGACAAAGTTTACAAGCCAAAGCAGTAGATGCATCAAAGTTTATTTCCGGTAGATATACCTTAGATGCTCAAGTATCTCAAATGGAAGATTTATATGAAAAGGTGTTAAGCAGTTAGTTTTGCTTAGTAGCATTTTGTCTAAATCATAGGGAAAAAATATACATGGGCTGTAGCCCAAGGAGTAATACAGATGAAAATTGTGAAGAGATTCAGCTCAGATGAAAGTGGTTACAATGTAGCCAAAGAAGCTTTTCAGAATCGTTGGGATGCTTCTATAGGTGTTCCGGATATAGAGACTTGGATGTTGGCTGATGCCAGCACACCTAGTCCGAATCTTCGGGCGTCAGAGCTGTTCTTACAGTTGGCAATTGCAACGCAGTATCCAGGGAAGAATTTAGTATCGTTTATGGGATATGGCGGTACTTTGGGCGAATATCGGCATTTATGGCCTGCTGGAGACGCTGTGGATGATTCTCAGTGGAGGGATTTTTATGATCCGTACATGCGGAATATCGCAAAGGTCTCGGGGAACTTTGCTCCTGCGGCACTTTTAGGGCCTGTACATCTGAAACGAGCTGAGTTGCTCGAAAATTTAGGCATTTTCCTAGGGATTGCAAAGGTTGGGTTGGTATTGCCTCTGGAGGAATCTTTCAACGTGCCACTCGTTGATTTGAGTTGGTATGGGGGTAATGCATTAGGAAAGGTCCCATGCCCGGATTGTAGTAACCAAAGAAGTGAGGTTATCTATCATCCAGTTCGTTTGTCCAATGGTGCCTATGTGCTTTGCAGAAACGAGCACGCAACAAATGAGGTTGGTTGCAAAGGTGCAAAGGCATGGAGAGAACGCCAGGCTTGGCAAACCCCCATCGCTGAGTTAGTGAAGCTGATTGGTTTAAGGCTCAGCGGAAAAGCTGTCTATCAGCTCATATGGAGTGCTTCTTCTGTACAAAACTCTGCCTTGTTGGTACGAGATTATAGCTCTTCACGAGGAACTGTAGAGAGTATAGTTGCTAACTACCCAACCTCCCAAGTGAGTGTAACAACTGCTCTCAACATTAAAAGAAATGGTGTTGATGCTACTGGTTATGATCTCAGCCGTGCTTTTTCTATTAACCCATCCAGCTGGTCTGATCTCCTGCATAGTTTTCCGGTATTTTCTCAAGGGGAAATATGGGATATCAATTTGGACTAGATGCTTAGAGAGACTGCGCAACGCAAGCGTATTGTATGTCAAATAAACGACAATACGCTTGTGTCTCTCTTAACTTCTTGACTCCATCTTTCAAAAATGTTTTTTTAGTCTGAGAGGCACGCATCGTTTTTTCAAAGTTTTTGTTTGTGCCCCTCCACTACTACTGCATTATGTTAATATTACTTTATGGAAGAGGTTTCAAGTCCTAATCACAATAAAACCAACACTGTTGTTGCTTTAGTTAGCATGTTTGGCGTTTTTATATTGATTGGTCTTCTCGTGTTTTTACGTGAAGATCCAAGTGCGCCTGAAGTAACAGTTACTCCATCATCACAAACTATAACTGAGCAACCAACACCTCCAATAAATGAGGTGACTCCAGAAGTTTCTGCTGAACCCGCTCCTGCAGAATCTCAGCCAACACAGCCTGTTGTAAATGCGCCTGCTGTAGCTGATCCCAATGCAGGTACTCCTATAAAACAAAATTATGTAAATTACTCCAAAACAGCTTTGGATCAGATTCTCAAAGATGAAGGTCAAGCTTTGCTGTTTTTTTACGCTGATTGGTGTCCTACCTGTCGTTCTGCTGATAAAAGCATTCAGAAAGACCATACCCTTTTACCAAAAGGGCTTACAATTTTAAAACTAAATTATGACACTGAGACAGATCTTAAGAGGCAATACAATGTGACAGCCCAACATACATTTGTTCACGTAAACCGCCAAGGTAAGGAAATAAGTAAATGGCTTGGAGGCGGGGTAGAAACAATATTGGAGAACTTATAAAGTATGCTTACTTTACTCCCTGTCGCTTTTTTATCCGGCATGCTGACAGTTTTTTCACCTTGTGTTCTTCCAATATTGCCCATAATACTTTCAAGCGGCCTGGATGGAAATAAGTCTCGTGTAAAGGGGGTAATTATTGGACTTGTTTTAAGTTTTTCTGCAGCTGCGCTATTTTTATCCGCATTTGTTACGTTGTTAGGGATTTCTGCTGATTTTTTGCGTCTCTCAGCATCGGTTCTTTTGTTTGGTATTGGTATATCAATATTGTTTCCAATATGGGAAAAACTTCAGTTTTACATTGAGCACCTCTTTAGCAAATTTACCACGACTACGAGGCCTGGTTTTTCAGGTGGCTTTTTTACTGGTGTTGGTTTAGGTTTAGTTTGGACCCCTTGTGTGGGTCCAATCGTAGCGGCTATTTCGACGCTAGCAGCTGTTAACAAAATATCCCTAGCCTCAGTTGCTTTGGTCCTTGCCTATGCTATTGGTGTAGGTGTTCCACTTTGGTTAATTGCAACGCAAGGTAGTAGGTTTACTTCCAAATTAAATTTTGTAAAACAAAACCATGTTTTAGTTCGTCAGATCTTTGGGATTATTTTGATGCTAACTTCTGTTTTTGTTTATTTTGGCTATGAAAAGCGTTTGCAAGTTTGGTTTTTGGATAATTTGCCTGAGAATTGGGTAACTGTGGCATCCCTTGTTGAAACAAAGTTTGGCGCTCAAGACATACTACTACCTCCTCAAGACCTGGTTTTTGACAAGACTAAAATTGAGAGACTTTGTGATAGAGAATCTTGTTACCCACCAATAGACTATCCACAGTTTGAGTCTGTACTGGATTCTTCTGAATGGCTAAAAGATGAGGATGTGGTTTTTGGGGTGAATTACCTAGATATTCAGCGCGCTTACCCCCGAAAAATACTTCGCTGGCATAAAGTTGTAAACGATATGTATAACGAAGCACCTGTTGTTGTAAACTTCTGTGCTTTTTGTGAGACTGCTGTTTCATATATCGGGTTACTAGGTATGTACGATACAAAGTTTGGTTTTTCGGGTGATGTATATGAAGGTGATGCAATTATCTATGATCGTTCTGAGATTGAAAGCTTGTGGTTACAATCAACAGGTGAAGCTATATCTGGTCCGGCATTTGAGAACAAGGCCGTTTTAAATGTTATTCCTACAACAACTACCACTTGGGCAAAATGGAAAGAAAAGCATCCAAATACTACAGTTTTATCACGTGATACTGGATATAACTACGACTACGAAAGTGAACCTAATTTCTTACTAGAACAATAGCGTTAGGCAAACTTCGTCCGGGACCCACAATGTACCCCCCATTTGAGTACATTGCTGATGAGCCACCACCGTCAAGATTTAATGCATCTCTCGCGCCTAGTGACCTCATAGCATAGGCGGCATCCTCAACTGTTGCCCCTAAGATAAGTGCGAGATATATGTTTTCTCCTCCAAATCCTATAGCGCCACGTGTACCCTTAACATCTTTTTGATATGAAGTTAGTATGTCTTCATCAACAGCGATATTGCCATCTTCTAGCAGGGCAGGGTAATTGGAAATAGCGGCATCAACACCATCTCCATCATAGTCAGAGGATCTTTTGTAAAATCTTGCGCTATTGCCGTTAAAAGTCATTAAACCTGTATCTCCCCAAGAGCGTGCATCTTTGTTAATCCATTTTCTAGCATTCGAATCGTATAAAGCATAGTCAAAAGTGTTAACTTTTCCGCTGCAGTTTGAGTAGTCAGGTGGACAAAAATAAGAACCATTCATACCTACAGAACCATTATTTTCGTTTACATATTCGGCTAAGCTTTTGGTTGGACAGTTGTCACTACAGTCATCTTTGGCCGCCGTAACAGTTTTGACCCGATATTCAGAAAGTGGCACCTTAATCAAATAAACACCAAACCTTCCACGCTCTGTGTCCACAGTAGTATAAGAGTAGCCACCTCCAATTGGTGCTGGTGGGGGTAATGATGCCAAGTATTTATTGTAGCTGGTGTCCAGCTTAGAGTTGCTCTCTTCAATTTGATCTTGGATAGTTTCAAAATCTTTGTTAATCAATAGAAGTCCCCATTCTTTTGTTTTTTCATCTACATTTTCCGAATCGATCTTTACCTTATCGTTTCTGACTACTTTTTGCTCGAAATTTTCTAACAACTCAAATATTTTATTTATCTCAACTATTGTCGTGTCTTCGCTGGATTTAAGATTTTCTAGTTCGATTTTCAAGACAGCTAATTCATTTTCGATTTTCCTTTTTTCACTTATTTCAAGATGCTCTGAGAAAAGTTCATCAGAAAAGTTCTTTTCAAAGTTTCCCTGTGATGTTTTAACAGTAATAAGCTCTTCGCTTATGTTACCTAGTTTGCCACTAAGTTTACGTACACTCATTGACAACAGGAATATGGTTACAATGTAGGTAAGGAGTATAGAAACCACCAAAATAAATTTTGGGTCTTTCTGTTTATCGTAAAATTTCATTAGCTAAATAATACAATAGACTTTCGATCTATGTCTCTTGCTACATTAAGCCTTTGTAGTGCCTCAAGATCAAAGAAATTCTGCACACCATATTTATTTACTGCTAGATCAAGTAATTTACTGAACACGATCGCCGTAGCTTCGGCGTCGGGTAACGCTCTATGTCTGTTATCTATGGTAATGTCGTAAAAGTTTGCTAGCAGATCTAGATTGGCATAGCGCAGTTGAGGTAACAACTTTCGCGCAAGTTGGACTGTGCATAGCTTTGGTACGCCAAATTCTCTATTCGCTCGCTTAAACTCATGATGCAAAAACCAATAGTCAAACCCAACATTATGTGCGACGAAAACAGTGTTTTCAATTCGTTGTTGTATATCGTTTATCACGTTGGCAAACTTTGGTTGTCCCCTTACTTTAAAATCATCAAGATTTGTAAATTCTGTAATCCAATAGGGTATTTGTTGTTCTGGATCAATCAGAGTTTCCCATTTGCCTAAAACCACATTATTTTTGACTGTAACTATGCCTATATCCATTATCCGGTTAAATTCCGAATACATTCCGGTAGTTTCTGTATCAACTATGCTAAAGGTTAAATCTTTTATCTGTGTGTTTTGAAGTTCCCTTAAATTCATAATATACTTTTTTACGTGTACGATCTTTATAAGTCAAATAAAAGGTGGGGATTTAACTTTGTTGCTTTATTCATTGCGTTATTAATTGTTGGTATTATCAGTTTTTTGTTGATCGCAGGACAGTACAGTCAGTACTTAACAAATAGATATTAAATTAATTGTGTTTTCTTGTTTAGATCGTATTTGTACGTAGGCACTGTAAAATAGAACTTTGACCCTACGCTTTGCTTAGATTCTACTCCGATATCGCCACCTAACGCTCGAATTATACGCCTGCTTGTATATAGACTTAGACCATTTCCTGACTCCATTTCTAGTGTTTTGCGTTTTACTCGATAAAACTTAGTGAAAAGCTGAGTAATACCTTCTTCTGCAATTCCAGGACCTGTATCTTTTACGATGGTTTTAAGAAATTCCCCTTCTGGCTCTATCGAAACCTCAATGGAACCCTGCTCCGTAAACTTAATAGCATTGTCGATTAGTTTTTCCAACACATCCTTTATTTTTCCTACTTCCGCATATGCTCTTGGTAGTTCTTCTCTTGGTGGTATATATTTTAATTCAAGTTTTTTTTCGTTAGCTCTAGCTCTAAAAGTTTCTAGCACCGTTTTTGCAGTTGCTTCCAAACTCAGAGGAATAGGATTAACTCTGATTTCACCATCTTTTATATTTGATAGTGCCAGCATATTTTCTATCCTATCCCGCAGATCATTTGCAGCTGTAGCGATCTGATTGATTGAATCTATTTCTATGGCTTCTAACTTTGAAATAGTGCTTTCTTTTAGTAGTGTTTGTGCATAACCACGAATAATAGTAACTGGTGTTCTTAGAACATGTGCTGACATTGATATGAAGTCTAATTTCATGTGTTCTAGCTCCGTTTCTTTGGATTTATCAGTGATAGTTATTACACAGCCAATATTTATGTCACCGCCCTCTTTGATTTTGTTAGTTATGATATTTACTATTTTTGTCTCTCCAGTTCTAGTAGTCAGCTTAAGCCCAGATTCGCTAAAAATTGCACCATCTATCTCAAATGATTCAATCGGGCAGAATTCATCAACAGGTATGGGGGTGTCATCTTTGATCAGTTTTATAATCTCTTCCACGGGTTTATCAAACGTCTCCAGTTGCGTGTAGCCTGTAATCTTGGAAGCCCCTTCACTGAATTCTACAATCTTTCTGTCCAAACTTGTGATTATCACACCCTCGCTGATCTTTGAAACTATCAGCTTAACCAACTTTTTTTCGACGTCGAATTTTTCCATCAAGTAATTCTAACAAATTTATCGTTTGATGATTGTAGAGATCGTGAAGGCTTGAAATATGTTGTCTGGGATTATGTGCACCGAATTGTCTACAGTTACTGTATTTTTTATTGGTAATATAACTTCCACACTCTCTACGTCATTATGATTTTTTAATAGGTTAGCAATCACCTCCTCATTTTCTTCTGGTGCGGTTGTGCATGTGGCATAAACTATTCTCCCACCGGATTTCAACAATTTATAGGATTCCTCCAAAATCCGCTTTTGCAGTTTTTTTAGTCTATTAATTTTTTTTGTGCTCCAGTATTGCAATGATTCCGGTATACTCAAATTTATAAGTCCCTCTCCACTACAAGGTGCGTCGATCAATATAGCATCAAATTTTATATTAAGGTGTTTTGTTAAGTATTGTGCTGGCTGATTAAATGTTCCTGCCAATTTTACTCCATAATTTTTGCATAGTTGTTTGGTTCTCATCAATCTTATGTTTGATTCATCATTTATCACTAGCTGTGCTTGGTTTTTGGTGAGCTGAGCTAAATATGTTGTTTTACCGCCTGGTGCTGCACACACGTCAAGAATGGCTTCATTAGGCTTAGGGTCAAGAACTAACACGGGCACTAGACTTGATAAATTTTGGATATAGTAAGCTCCGTTTTCGAAAAATTCACTGTGTGTAAGCTTGTCCTTGCCTTTTTTGATAACAAAAACATTTTCAATCCAGTCGATCTTTTCAAGCTCTGCGAGATCTTTTATTTTTGCGTATATTTCCTCAGGTTTAAACTTTAAAGTGTTAATTCTCAAACAACTTAGTTTCTCTCCAAACATACTCGCAATAACTTCGTCTCCAACATTAAGTGTTCTAGACACACGTTCTCTGAACTTTTGCTCTCGTTGTATTAATTTTTTATCTAGGCTTTTTCCCATTAAGGTGATTTTATGTTGCCCGTGCCATTTTGTATACTTGAGTTCTTATTGCTCTTTCCCTAGCATCCCAGATACCTTCGTTAGGTTTCATATCTATTTTCGCTGTGCCTAGATAATTTTCCCAAGTTGCAATATTTTCTTTAAGTTTTACCTCCAACTTTTCTTTGGCTTCTCTCTCACTTTGTTCACTACTTCGATTGCTAGCTTCGACTACAATCCCAGACCAGACATGCCCTGCACGATGTGCTGATTCGCCTTTTTGCATATTCTGTCCACCAGGACCACTGGCTCTCTTAAAATTCTCGATTGAGATATCGCCTTGTGTCAACACTGGATTGCCGTGATTCTCAATCGATACGCATACCCAATGCGCGTACGTTTCTACGAAGAAGTCGGCGTCGGGATCATCATTTTTAACAAGTTTGAAAAGTTCACTTCCCTCTAGTTGGGTTTGCAAAGTTTGTATTGTTTCTTCATTTCTGTTTTCGCGCGAGTTCCTTATCTGTTCCTCTCTTAACTGGGCTGCTCTGGCATTTTTTTGTTTTGTGTTTGGTTTGGTTCCACCTTTGCCAGGTTTTCTTTCTCTTGCAGCTTCCTCCATCTCGAATTGCAGTGCAATAATTTCTTCAGGAGTTCGGTCATCTGTATCCGCCAAAATGTTTTGTACAATTTTCTCGCTATCTTCTGTTGGATTGTCATCATCTGTACCATAGCGAGCCACTAGATCCCTTAACCAATCTACATCTTCCTCGGTAACTGGCTCTGTACTTTGTTCGGGTACCAATGTAATGTCTCACTGCCTTTTCCCATAGTAAATAAATTGTAACTCTATATTGATGCTGATACAATTTGAATATGCCCAAAACAAAATTAATCACGTTCTACTCACTTCATTTACCGATTATTGCTTTGGGATTATTTATCTCTTTTGTAGTCGCAGCAGGCTCGTTTTTGCGCGAATCCCCAATCGCAGTAGCAGGGGAGACTTATATTGAGGAGGGGTCTGTTTTTGAAAATACCATGCAGGAAGGCAAAAAAAAAGCTGTTATGCGAAAGGAATATCGTGATGGAAAGATTTACATAAAAATAAGAACCTATGACCTGGCTGGTAATTTGCTTCGTGAGACTGAAACTGTAAAGGATATACCAGATAATGTTGTGGTAGTTGAGAAGGGTATCGATCCTAAGGAAGCAGCAAATGAAGCAGCCAAAACTTATTTTAAAGAAACCCCTCAACCCTCCAAAGATGCAAAGTATTTAAATGAAATAGACTCTTTGTTACCTACACCAGACGACGGTGGTGAGGATACCACAGCCGATCTAGATGCCTTGGTCAATGATTTGCCTGTTGAGGTAACTGAAGAGGTGAAGAAAGAACAACCTACTAGAAAAGTTGTAACACATAGTGTGCCTGTTAAGATGCGTTCCACAAACAGAATAGTCGAGGAGGAGGGCAAGTTTTTTATTGAAACAGATACAAACCTTGTGGATCTAACAACTACTCCAGATAAAGTTGTACGTGAGACAATTTCCTCGGAAAAGCTCGACTCTGTCGATGAAATCTCAGTAAATGTTAATGGGGATTCCGTTAAATATACTCTTATGGGTACGAAGATTGAAAAACTCTTTGGTTTATTTCCTACCACTATCCCTGCGGAATATGAGTATGATGTGGAGTCCAATTTACTTAAAACAACTCAGAAGGACCTTAGAACTGTATTAATTGATCTCCTGAGCTTTTAATAATATAAATTTGAGTATAATTGCCAAAAAAACTGCGGCTATTTTATAAGACATAGGACCTCTCCTTGATTCCTGAGTTTTTTATCTAGAATTTGTCCTAGTTGATCGTAATTTGTAAGTCTTTTAAGTTTTCCTCTATACGCAATACTTATAAAACACTTTTCCTCTGAGACTATAATCACTGGTGCATCAGACTTTTCTGCTAGTCCACGCCCCGCACTGTGAATGTGCCATGCTTTCCTATTTCTCTAAAATTGATTGATAGGGGTAACTGCGCACCAAATTTCAATATTCTATCCTGCTCAATTATCACAGCACCATCATGTTCTTCTGTGCTAAGTTCGAATATACTCGAAAGAATCTCTCCTGAAACGATCTTATCAAAAATTATTCCCCCCTCAGATATCTGTTCACTACTGTCTTCACCTTGAATAACAATTAGTGCCCCAACTCTTTACGCATGCCTGTATTATTTCGGCATTTGTAACTATATCAACACTATGTCGTTTGCTTTTAAGTCTCCTAGTGCTTATCAGCTCTACAAGTTCAAGATATCTCCTTAATTCCGTTTGGAAGGCAATTGACTCGTTTTGAGAATAGCAGGGAAGTAGAAATCACAAGAGAAATCAAAACTATACCTAATACTAAAGATAAAATAAGTGTACATCATACAACTAAATTTAATTGGAACTTCGCCATAAGAATAGATCTAGTTGAATTTATAATCAAGAAGGACTATCGTTATTTCATGCATGCTTTTTTTGAGAAATACTATATCTGGTTTTCCCGTATTTCTATTTTTATAGTTTATTTTTGGTTCGGTAGTCTAAAACTGATTGGATATAGTCCTGCCCATGAGTTGGTAGCGAGTCTGCTTGATAAAACCTTTCCATTTATGTCTATAGACGTTTTCATACTAATTCTCGGATATTTCGAGGTTTTTATAGGAATACTGTGGCTCATCCCAAAAGTGGAGAAAATAGTCTTATCACTTACTGTGGTTCACATAGTGACTACTTTTGGTCCATTAGTCTTTTTACCGGCAATAGCTTGGGAGAATTTTTTAGTGCCAACGCTTGTTGGACAGTATATTCTCAAAAACTTTTTAATACTTTCTTTGGGTATTGTGATTTATTTAAAGCATGCCAACTAAATCGTGGGTTTTTTTAACCAATGGGTTTAGAGACTCGCGGTCTTTTTCTATAGCTAGTAATGAAACTATACCAAGGCCAACTAGTTCTGTGTTTACAACAATATCGATTGATCTTCTACCATTTAGGCATTTAAATTGACCTTTACAATCCTTAAATTTTTTAAATCTACGACGAATGAAGTATGCATTTAACCAAAGGTCAGCATGTTTAAAAGATTTAAAACCTTTTATTGTTTTTAAACGACCTTGAAGATGAGAGTTAAAACATTCGATTAGATTAGTTGTTCTTGGGATGTGTTTAGTTTGAAGATGTGCAAGAAGAAGTGGTAATTTATCTCGCATATCAAGCATCACTGACTTACATTTTGGATCAGCTTTATATTTTTCATAAATTGATTTAGCTTGGTTTACAAAAACGCCGTATGATAATTTCTTTTTAAAGAGTTGGTTTATTTCAGCCATAAAAGGCTTATATTTTGGGATATCGTGGGAGAGGTAATCAATACCGTAAAGCACTGGTATTTTACGGTCATAATTTCTGACAGCAAGATATTTACCGTCAACAACTAATATTCCACAATATCTATTACAATATTTACGAGTTATATCGGCACAATGAATCAGTTGTTTTAAAGCAGAAAGGTTTTTACGATACACTGTTGTTGCCGAAGATTTATTTTGTTCGGCAAGAGCTCTAAAAGGTGTGCCATCGATATGATGAGTTAATATTTTCTTATTGCTAACAGCTTTGGATTTATCTACAAAAAACCAAGCATTACAGGAGTTACATTTATATCTAATCTTTCCATTTCGAAGGCCACGTCTAATGACATTATTATTCAGGTTGCATATTTTACATTTAGGATTTTTTTAAACATTGAGGGATTTTATGCTCTTTTACTTTGAGAAAACAGTATTTCTACCTTTAACAACAAACAAAACTACTCATAAAAAGCGCCAATTTTGAAACGGTCTCTCATACCGAAGCGGTCTATTTAGTTGCCTTAATCAAATTATTGCGTCATCCATTGAACAGAAGAATAATTTCAAATTTTCAAAGGGGGTGATATGAGTGGCGACTAAAAAATGTAAATATTGTCAAACTGACATTGATCAAAAAGCTAAGATATTCCCATACTGCAAAAAAGATCAAAGAGGATTCTTTGCAAAACACCCAATTATCACAGGAATATTGGTCTTGTTTATTATTGGTATCATCGCTTCAGCTGGTGGATCATCAAGTAAGACAAGTACTGGATCAGATTCTAAAAATACTTCCAACAACGATACAAATTCACAAAAAGTAAAAGAGACTAAGGATTCAGTTAAAACAGTAAAACTTAATGAAGACGTTCAGATAGGGGATGTAAAGTGGAAAGTAGTAAAAGCATGGTCTGCAAACCAACTGTCAGACTATTGTCAAGTACCCCTTTTTGAGCAACCTCCAACCTATGATGAATTGACTTTTGGAACACCTAAATTAGTGCGATTTGTCAAGAAAAAAGGAGGTAGTGATACCTCCTCATTCTTTATGGGTGAGCCCAAGGCTCAACAGTTTGAATCATTAGAGGTGGCGCAACCGTTGTTTAATACCTACATTTCAGTTTAAGTTATAAAAGCAAAAGAAAATTATTAAAATGATTGTTAGTTAGAGATTTCTGGTGGGGGAGAAACTGTGCTTATGCCGATTACTGTATTTTCAGAGGCTAACCCACGCAAATTAATTGGATTCATTGTAATTTGCGTACTTATATACCTAATACCTTGCTTGATTTCGCGAACAGAGAATGATTCAACTGAAGCATTATATTTATCCAGAATTTTACGCGCACCATCTTCTTTTTCTTCTGCCCAAAAACTCACGATCAATTTTACATCACCATTTTCAGTCAAGGCCGATTCGTCAACAGTGCCATACCACAAGTCTTCAGATACTTTGTGTTTCACATCCAAAACACCAATCCACCTTATGTGATCTTTTATTTCTTTTGACAGCTTTGTTTCGGCAGGGAATTTTATTGTATACAATAGGTTTCTTGCTGCAAAGTGTAAAAACATACCATGTTCATCAAAGAGTTTTTCAATATCCTCAGTAGGTGCTTCGGTCAATTGGAGATATGCATAAAATTCTTTATTAGGATAGCGCTCTAGACAGGAGGCAGCCTCACTTATGTTCTCTGTTGGCAAAAATGCTTCATGTAAATATATCCCATATTTCATTTCATTTTTTGCAATATTAGGAATGTTTTCTGTTTCATATGTTTCTAGGATGCATTTTTCAGCTGGAATCAAATTGATAGTGTTAAAAAATCTACCTCCACAAGAACAATGTGATGGATATGAGTCCGTACACATCATCTGGCATCCAAGGTGGATAGGGCAGTTTGCCTCAAAAAATTCTCTGCAACCTTTTTCTGTTTCACCAATATATAACGGTACTATACTTTTTTCTTGAGTAAGCAAATAAGGAAGATTTGGTGAACCACAAACCGGATAACGATAACCGAAACATATATTATTAGCTTCAAAACCCCGACAAGCTTGGCTGCCCCAGGGACCAACACAATTTTTACGAATAAAAAGATCCTGATAAACAAAAAAGGTAAGAAAACAAATGAACAAGAAGGCAAAAACAATAATCAATTTCCTTAAAAGAGTGAGATTTATGGGAGGACGAAATAATTTCTTGTTCACTGTCATTATTATATCGCACTTTTATAAATTTTGTGACTTTTTAAATATAAAAAGAGGAGCGCGTGGCAAAAAATCATTAGATGATTCGACCAACGTATTGGGATAAATTTCATTGGTGACCCCACGGGGAATCGAACCCCGATTACCAGGATGAAAACCTGGCGTCCTGACCATTAGACGATGGGGCCGTCTAAAATCATACCTAAAAGCTATCCTATTTTATCAATAAACCAACTAAAATACCAACTCTAGTGTTGGTAGATTTGTCAACTTGCTCAATTCTTGCCAACTGATAAAATACCTACAAATATGAATATTTTGTACCAATTAGGATTCTTTATAAGTTCCTTTCTGCTTACTATTTCTCCGACACCTCAGTTTGTAGAGGGCGTCACTGGCCAACCTGTATCTTTTTTGCCAAACCTGGCAAAAACACAAACAGATCAAACTATTTCCGGTCTTATTTATCGTGGGCTTTTTAAATATGATAACTTCGGTAACCTAGTACCAGATCTCGCAGAAAGCTGGGCGGAGTCTGATGATGGGCTTGTTTATACAGTAACCATAAAACCAGACCAATATTGGTCGGACGGATCAAAAATAACTGCAGATGATATTATCTATACATCTTTTAAACTTGATGACCTTCAGTATGTTGGTACAGACAAGGTGGACGATCAGACAGTTCGGTTTATTCTCCCAAATAAACTTTCTTCATTTCTTAACCTGCTAACTGTAGGGATTATGAAAGATAATTCCCAGGAGAATTATTCCCCTTTGTTACCAGTATCTAGCGGTGGGTTTACAGTTATTCGTGTGGAACATAGTGGTCCTATTGTTAAGGATATTATTCTTCGTAACAACAACCCCGAGCATCCAATAAAAAAAATGATCTTTAGGTACTACAGCAACGACGATGAGTTAGTAACTGCAGCTAAGCTTGGTGAGATAGATGCATTTATGACCGAGAAGAAGGTTGACCTAGAAAATTTCAAAAACCACAAATTTCCAATCCAAGGCGTCTACTTTGCACTTTTCTTTAATTTAGATCGAGATTCTATCAAGGACATTACTCTCAGGGACAAACTCCAAAAAGTAATTAACAAAGAGCAGTTAATTTATGAGCGGGGTATCTTAGTCGAAGGTCCAATAAGCAGGAGTATTCTTACGAATCAGGAATTGGATTTTAATCCATTTGACCCCAAACTAGCAGAAGATTTAGAACTTGATCTGACATTAACGATTCCAGACATTGAGACACATCGTGAAGTTGCAGAAAGCATAAGACAAATTTGGAAAGAAAAACTTGGCATTGACCTCAAAATTGATGTGCGAAAACCAGACACTTTTGTCCAAGACGTTATAGTGTCTCGCGATTATGAGATTTTGCTTTTTGGGCAAGAAACTAGCCGTGACCCTGGGCGGTATGCTAATTGGCACTCAACTCAAAAAGAAGCCCCAGGGTTGAATCTCTCAAACTTTGAACATGTTCGTGCTGATCGGGCACTAGAGGAAGGTCGCAATGCTCTAGATCCAGATGAAATAGTTATTCATTACAACGAATTCCAAAAAGTTATTGTGGAACAGATCCCAGCAATCTTTTTGTATCATCCATTTAAGAACTATTATGTAAGTAGGTTTATTGATGGGATAGGGGAGAAGTATACCTTTACCGTGCAAGACAGATACCTAGATTTCGCAAATTGGCGCTATCTTAGGACAAATTAGATCATATAAAAACTCAATGTTATAATTCAGAATGATACTTTACCTGGTGGCCGTAGTTCAGTGGTAGAGCGCCTCTCTGTGGAAGAGGATGTCGCCGGTTCGAGCCCGGTCGGCCACCCCAATGGGACTGTTTACGAACATACACATATTATCCCCTGTATTACGACAGTCTTTTGGTTCAAAAAAATTACCTTTATTAATACCCTGATGCAAAGATTGAACCTTTTGTTTCTTTATATTTTTAATCAATGTATAATCATCTTATGACTGACGAAGCAAAATACATTCCTGATGCTGAATATTCTATTGTTGCGACAGCCAAACCTGAGGTTACTCCTGCAAACAAAAGAAGCAAAGGTGGTGAAAATCCTTATATGTTCGTTGCTGAACAACTAGGGATAGAAGAGGAACTTAAAACGCAAATTCAGATTTTTGCAGCCAGTGGAAGAACAGAAGCTGATTATCAAGGTCTTATAGTTTGGGAAGTTAAAAATTTCACTTCGACTTATAGAGCTATTAAAGGCAGACTTCCTAAAGAAGGTGATTTAGAGAGTATGCTTCCTGCATCCGAGGCCACATCAGCCGCAAAAGAAACA
Organism: uncultured Candidatus Saccharibacteria bacterium; assembly: GCA_964643995.1. Taxonomy (GTDB): domain Bacteria; phylum Patescibacteriota; class WWE3; order UBA101185; family UBA10185; genus CAZXUJ01. The sequence continues at coordinate 110,071 of CAZXUJ010000001.1, read as the reverse complement.
CTACCTTTATTAAAAGAGCGCGGAGTGCAAGCTGCGGTTGTTAGCTCTGGTTTTAAGTATTTAGTAGATCCTGCAGTAGCAGAATTAGGGATTCCCCCTGAAAATGCATTTGCAAATAGATTTACATATGACGAAGAAACAGGTTACGTGAATGGCGTGGAAGTTAATGTTAGTGGTAACAAAGTTGAAGCTTTAAAAACAGCAACCGCTACATTCGAAGCACAAGGTATTAAAAAAGCAGAAATTGCTTATGTTGGTGATAATAATTGGGATCTAGATGCAATAAAACATATATTAGAGCAGGGAGGCCATATCTACTATTTGCAGCCTGGGGGTGATGAATCCGCAAAGATGTATCCGCTTTCAGATGAATCTCTGTTTAGGAACGCGAACTTCCATGTTATAGATAACCTAACCGCCCTTCTAGAACAACCCGAAGTAGTAGAAACTATAAAAGCAATAATATATGATGCTGACGGCACCATAATAGATACAAAATAACCCAGTGTGTTTTTCTGTTATTCTGTTGACTACATTTATGTTTATGTCTTTGAGTAACAACTTTTCAAAGATAGAAATCAAATCTAACGATCTATTAATTGTTATAAATGGACTTTCGATAATCAATAAAAGATGAAAATTGGGTTTCAATAGAGAAACCTGCTATTCCTGATATTTATGACTATATCTTGCTAAATGCTAGAGATGCTGGTTTGGATGAACTAATTAGGGGAAAAAGATTGCTTGGTATAGAGGTTGCCGATCCAACTTTGGCGAAAATGTGTACAGAAGGTAACATAGATCCACAACCTACTGTTGGGAGCAATCGACGCCTGAGTCTGCTGCTAGAGCCGAAGACCTGTTAACAAGGGTTGCTGCAATAGCTAAAGCTGATCAGCATGGAAGAGGTACCTGGCCTGGTGTAAGGTCTTTGCCAAGTCTAGGCGATACTCCGGATATTCAATCATACTCTGGGGTCCCCGCAGGCCTAGCAAGGTTGCTCTATAGTCACAAAATAACACTAACCGAAATGGTTCAACTCATGAAAGACTGGTTATTACAAGGTGATTGCGAGGGGCTAGAAGAAGCAACTAGGCGGGTGCAGGTGGAGTATGCTGTTATAGTTAGACCCACTCAATTTGAATCTTCTAATCTATAACCGGAGCAGTGGAATGCTTTAGCCCTTAAGCACCTTCCATAATTTTTAAAGCTTTTTGATCGAAGTTCCTAAGTATTTTTCGAGCATCATGTCTAAATCTATCATCAGTCATACTTTTTGCTGCAAGTATATTTTTATTATTTTACAGCAACAGCTTTGATCATTGGCCAAAAAGCTGCAACGTTTGACGATAACCATATGAAAGGTTTTCTAAGCCAATGAGGTATATACTCAAACTTTAGGTGCACATCAAACTTTGTAATTTCAATTTTCTTGAACCCTGCCTTTTCGTGTAGTTTGCGTAAGTGCGGGATAGTAAAAGAAAACTCATATCCGAAGACCATGTGTTTTCCACCAAGTATTTTTATATGTATAAGTTCTGCTAGTTCTCGCAAAATGGGGAAGTTTGGTATGTTGCCCCAAATTTGCCGATAGGTTAGTGACCCAATATTTAGGTAGGGCACAGTGTTGAAACTCACACCTGTTGGCTTAAGAACTCTGTATAGTTCGTCTATGCAGGTTTGTGTGTCTTTGAAATGTTCAATAGTTCCTCCACCATATATTAGGTCTATCACATTATCTTTTAGTGGCATATCAAGTATATCCGCTTGGATCAGTAAATAATTTGTTATTCCAGCATTTTCGAACATTTCTTGGGCTATCTTTAGGGCTGTAGGGCACAGATCAACTCCTATGACCAACTTAACTCTGTTTGCAATTAGATTTCCCAAAAAGAATTCTCCACTTCCAATCTCCAAAAATACAATATCCTTATTTAGTGGCTTACTTTTTTCAAGTTGCGCAATAGTAAGTGGAAAATAATTTTCTTTATAGTAGTAGAAATCTTTTTTGTATGATCCTGACTTTAGCTTTTCTTTATACCATGAGTCCCATTTCTCAATTGAGAATTTAAGGTCGCTAGAGAACTTGGAGTCAAATGTGTAAAGGTTATTATTGCGTTTTGTGCACCCTTCTAGGTTGAGTATTTCTTCATTCATACTATTTATTGTAAACCTCCTCGAACATTTTTAATATTTTGCCATAAATTATCCTAGCATCCAGCCTATCCCGCACTACTTTCTCAACATCCGTAAAGTGAAGATCACCTTCTAAAAAGTCTATAAGTGCTCTTTTGAAGTCCTCATAATCTTTTGCTAAATAACCATTTTTTCCTTGTTCCACAAGTTCTCGTGGTCCAGAAAGATCGTAGGATATAACTGGTACTTCAAAAGTATTTGCTTCGACGATAGTATATCCAAAAGTTTCACCTTTGCTTAGGGATATATATAAACTCATGTTTTCTAGGATACTTGGAAGGAATTTATTCTCTATGTAACCAAGATATTTTACATTTTTCCATCTAGCGACTAGTGCCTCGACCTTTGCAGCTTCTTCACCTTTTCCGACTATGTACCATACAACTTTGTTATTAAGCTGCTGTTCATTTATTTCGTCTATAAGTTTGATTAGTTCTTCAGTACCTTTTTGAATACTTAGTCTACCCACTGAAATTATGTTTATTGCGGAACCATCGAACTCAAAGTTTGCAGGATACTCGTTGGAAAGTCTTTTAAACTCGTCGAAATTAAATGATGGGCAAATCCTATATATTCTTTTGCTAGGGAAAAGTTTTTGTAGGAAATGTTCGTCGTGTGAATTTAGAACGTGAAAGGCTTTTACATTGCGACAAAGAAATTTGTAAACACTTCCGTTGTATAATTTGTTTCGTATTATTGCTTGGGGTGAAGTACTGCCAGTAAAGTTTATGCTTGTTACGCATGCGAATATTACGGGACCAATGTTTTCAAAACCTATAACTCCACTAAATAATAAAGCCTCTAACAACTCGTTTTTACTATATACTACGTCATATTTACTTAAGGTATCCCTCAGTTCCTTAAAGCTTTTGCACTTCACATACTTAACTTTTCCTAACCTTGCCCTTATTGAGGTGAGACTTTCATTGTAAAAATGCGATTTGCGCACGTATTTAAGATAAAAAATACATAAGAAAAATCTTAAGTATGTAACTGTATATTTGTCATCAAGCCCTACAATGTCAACATTATGACCATAAAGTTCCGAAAGCTTTTTAGCTGTTGTTATAAGATATTCCTGACTTCCACCTCCCTGTTCTAAAATTGTAGTTATATAAAATGCGATTTTCATAATCTTTTACTGTACGTTTTTAATTATTGCATTTTCTGCACTTGACCACATTACGAAATTATTTTCTATATTCATAGTTTCTAGGGCAGTATTTATGAGTGAACCTATGTTTACGTCCTTGGTCGTGTTTTTATACTTTGTATCATCCTCAGTTTCTTGGGAATAAACATACAGTTCTGTGGAGTCTAGCTTATTTTGTCCTGTGCCAAGTTGTTGGTAGTCGTTTGGAGTCTTAATATACTTTGGTTCCACATCAACGCCATTGACTTGGAGCACTATTTTACTAAATCTAACTTTTGAGAAGTTTTGAATTTGAAAGATACCAGGTTGTTGCATATATCTTGTATCAATTGGAGCTGTATATGTTAGTTCCTTTTGCATTGGTGTGCATCCTGGAAAAATAAGTAAGTTAAATTGTTCGGGGTCCGTAGATAACCTATACTTTTCTAGATATATTTCCTTTGCTGACGTATCTTTTGAACAATCTATTGTCATTTTGACTGCTACGGTATCTGTTTGTGCAAAGTTTGTTTCGGTATAAAAGAACTCACTTACACCATTTGCCTCAACGTGTTTTAGTAATATTGGAAATGAAAGCAAGGTGTTGATGTAGTCTTTTTTACCTTTAGTTACTACCATGTAGTTATTTGTTAGATCAATGCTTTCAATATTTTTGTTGACAATGTTCGGGTAACTTGGGTGGTATATAAGTTGGTGTTCAATAAAGATTGGAAAATCAATTCCTGTAGTGAACTCTTTTATTTTTGTGTTTTTAGTTATAACTCTTTTGTATGGCAATACAACTATTCTCTCAGAGTCACTGAACAATTTTTCTTCAGTTATATGTATCGAAATCTCCTGAGAGTAGTAACTATAACTTGGTACAACAATTGCCACAGTTGCTATAACACATGTAGCCAGTAATTTTTCTTTAACCGTGAATTTAAACTCATGTGACACAAAAAGTATATAGGTTATAACCAGTAAAACTGCAGTTAATAAATGATGTGTTTCAGCAATTGTCCCAGTAGAAGCAATCATAATTCCCGCTATACCGAAAACTATCACTATCCACTTGGCTATATCATCTTTTATTTTGTGCTGTGGTAACAGCATCTTTATGTTTAGGTTTGCGATTACTCTATCAATAACCATGGGGCTTAAAACGCCAAGCAACAGAATATTTACTATTACTAATACTAGTGCATATCGGGAACTGAAGATTTCCAAACCAACAATGTCTGCTAATGTTGGTGTTGCTAGAAGTGTTTTGGCCGCATCTAGTAATAGCCTTAACCCGTTGTTCAGCAGAAAAACACCTCCTACAATGATGTTTACACAGATCCCCATCGTAACTAAATATTTTGAAAAAGGCTCGTACATATCAACGAATCTCTTAAGTTCGCCAAGTTGCTGAGTGTACATATTTCGTAATGTTACTCGGCCAGTACTGCTTAATTTTTTTATCGGCATTACGACTATAAAATTGAATAGTAATAAAAATACTAAATAACCTATCAATTCTGAGTTTTCGATAACTACAGATTGAGGCTTTGCAGTATCGGTCCTAGTGTTCTCCTCACTGTTTTGTGCCTTATTTTCTCTTGAGATAGCAAGTGCTTCAAAATAGGCAGTAGTTTCAGCGGTATTTTTAGGTAGTACAAATCCGGCTTCTGGGATAACTATCAAATTGGTGTTTCCAAGAAATATGTTCAAAATACTATTACTATTGTCCGATGCCAACTCTGTTTTTTGAAAAGTGGTAGTAATACCATCAAAACTACACGCAAGTTCTTTACTTAACTCCACGCTAGTGTCACATACTAATATCACTTTATTGTATGAAAGTAGCATATCTAGATTCATTCCAATCAGTGTCATTTGATTGGTGGTTAGGAGTAGAAAGTCGTCTTCGTTGTCTTTTGGTAGTTCCCATTTCTTAGTTTCTACATTTTCATTGAGCGTATATATATCTATATCCCAGCTGGATAGAAGCCTTGCAAAATAGCCTGTCTTATCAGCAGCTGTTGTTTTGAAAAATCCTATTGATAGCATCGCAAGGCAGAGAATGCTACTTAGAAAAAGTTTTTTCATAAAGTATGTCCTTAGCTACACCAATACACAGTAAAAAGAAACTGAGTGTCCCCGAAAATTTAGCAGGTAGTTCAAATTGTAACTGAAGAAAAACAGCACTACACAATATAAAAAATATAGCTCCGATGTAGATAATATCTCGAGAAATTTTAAACGCCCAGATAAGTAGTAAGAGTATAAATACAATACTGATAGTATTAATAAGAAACGGTAATTTCACAATGTAAAGCATAGTAATCCCTGTTAACATTGAAACTAGAACCGTCAATTCAATTCTTCTTTTAGTTGATAAAAAAACTATCCCAATAAGCATTATTACTAAAAGTATTACAATTAGGTTATTTACACTCATTAATTTACTCGCAGGTGACTTTCGTTAACTTGTATACTACTGCGCCTTCGTTAGCACCAGCATACCCAATGCTGCTATATTTGTAAACTCGCTGTTTTGTTGTACTTGCACTGAATTCTGCAATTTTTTCAAGTCCGGCGGTTTTATCAAAAATTTCTGTGTTTTCATTCGCATTTGGAAATACCACAATATAATTCACCCCTAAGTGAGCTGCAGATCTTAATCCTTCACACTTAGTTAACTCCTTTGTAAAATTCTCAGAGTTAAAACCTCTCTTTGGATCCTTGAACTCTCTAGGATTAACAACTGCTCTTTGAAAATCTTTAATCCAGAACATCGCAGTGTTTGTTCTACTGTATGGAAACACCGCAATAACTGAATCTTGTGGTGTCTGCGTTTTCACATATTCAAACACTTCAGGCATTTGTGACACATCTGTAAGTTTTATTGGAACAAAAAACTCTGCTAAACTAAAAGCATATATCGGCAGTATAAGTAGTGTGCTTACCAATACTCCCTTTTTCTCCTTTATTTTAGTTATAGATTCCTTGTACGTATATGCAGTGGGGACTAGCACAATAAGTAAAATAACAGTACCTAATCTTGTCAGTACTCTGAACATTGGAAACACCTTATATAAGATGTAACTTGGCATATGAAGTTTTATTCCACCCAAAGTAATATATGGAGGAAGCGTAAGAATGCCCAAGAAAATTGCAACTAGCACGAGTGCAAGAATTTTTAATTCAGTAGAGTCTTCTATACTTGTTGGCGTGGTAAGTTGTTTTTCTCTAAGTCTTCTGATAACTAGATAAACTCCGTAGGATGCCATCACAATGTTAATCCAGCCGAGAAAGCTAGCACTGTGCTCACTTTTAAAGTAGTTTTGGGTAAGGAAATATCCCCAATCATTTTGTAGCCACCTTACTGTTTCGTTGGTGACGTTACCAACAAATGGATTATCTATTGAGGGTAGTACAAAATACCACGGTCGTGAAGAAAATATAAAAAAGTCTTCCAGTGTTCTATTCAGTCCTTTTGAATCAGTGCTCTCTGTTTGGTTACTGCTGTCATTGGTCCCATAAAAGGCTCTAAAATACGGCATCAGTATTGGAACGGTTGTCACAAAGAAAGTGATTAGGCAAAACAGATATTTCAGCCACACTTGCATACTCCAATACTTTAGACCATAGATTTTGTATGTTATCTGTTTTGCAAAAAAGTAACCACCTAGTATCAACAAACAGAAGTATGCAAAATAGTTACTAACTAAAGTTACAAGGGTAAGATATAGCCCAAGCCAAAAAAAGTGTTTAAAACTTTTAGCTTGTATCAAAAAATATACGAACAAAACTACTAGCCAAAACTGAATAAGAGTTACATGTGACCTTGATTGATAATAAAAATATGGGGAGAGTGTAAAGAGTGTTGCTAGCATAATGCTTACTATTTTGGTTTTCGTGAAATGATTGAAAAGCAGATATGTGGTTATCAACACAAGTCCAAGTGATACCAATATAAAAATGTTGTAGAAAGCTACCGTATTAAAGTTCGCCATTAGGAAGAAAAAACCTCGAAGAAATAACGGTTCGCTTGTGTTGGTAAAGTCTACTGGTTGTCCAGTGGGGTATCCTATATAACTACTAAATTGTGGGTTTTTTAGTAGCCAATGTGTATAAAAAATACCGGTGTTATCCTCGAGTAACCCTATAATATAGTTGTATAAGTAACTCATTTCCTTATTTTGCTGAAAATAACTATGCCAAACGCACTTGTTATCAGTGTAGCTAGTGCTCCTAGAGATACAAGTATTCCGGCATCGAAGTATGCTTGTGGTTTGTAATACAGAGTCAGTTCTCTATTTTCATACTTTTCGTCAAGTACGAAGGTGTTTAGGTTATACTCGTTTGAAAAGTGATCTAGCTCATCCAAAAAGTAGTTATTATCTTTTAGTGCCCAGCCAGAATCGAACTTTTCTGAAAAATTTAAATAAACTGGTGTTGTTAGGTCTTTAAGTTTTATTATATATTCTGTTGGACTAATCAGCGTGTACTCAACTTCTTCATATGGGATACGTGTTGCAAGGGTTTCCTTTTCGTTCGTTAAGTAAATTCGTGGTTTGTAGTTGTCATTTCGAAATACTTTTAAGTCTCTTGTGCCAATATCTAATGGTTTCAGGTAGCCTAAATTTGAAACCAAATTTAGATAGAAGTTCCTGTCATTCCCAAAATGGATATAAATATTGTCGTCATTTTCTAAATCATATGTTGGTACGACAACATATTTTATCGAGTGTGCGTCTATGAGGTTATCCGAAAACGTTTGCATTAATAAGTTGGCAATAATATTCTTTGGAAGATCGTATTGTACATAGTCGGGCCTGTTTTTTAAGTTTTCCCAATTTACTGTACTCATAAGTCCAAATCCAAGGCGCGGTTTGCTGTTTGAGTAGTAGCCCCACTTAGATTCAGAGGGCACCCAAAGAGTTCTGAAGGAATCGTCCTGACTTATTATAAATTCGTTGTACACTTTGTATTCCTGTGGAATATGTCTTGGAATAAACAGTGATCCTAATTCCAATGTAACCAAGGGAATTGAGTTATAAAGAAATATACCAGCAATAAGTATGCTTGCTAGCACCCGTGCATATCTTTGATACAGGTTCGTAAATTTAGTTTCCCATAGCCACTGCATAAAATAACCTATCAGTACTGAATATCCTATTGCTGTAATAAAGTAAAATTTTGAGGCTTCTCTGAAGGCGTTAAACCCAGGGAAATTATTGTATAACCACGAATATATGTGCGGGAAGGGTAAATCTTCTTGTTTAGTTAAGAAGACACCCAATATGGCAATTACAGCAAAAAATTGTGCCCACTTGTTTTTTTCATTTTTGTAGATGGCTATTATTACACAAATCGGCACTGCCCAAAAAAGCATAGGTATTGGTTGATTTACAAACTGAGCTATTGCTCCTCCAGTCCAGAATCTATGAAAAAGATTAAAGGCGCTGAATAAATCAAAGTAGCCACTCCCAAAAAGTCCTCTGGAAAAAAGCCTGTTCTCCAGAAGTTGTCCTGATAGGATAACTGGCAAAAACCAAAACGAGTTTAGAATCAATGTAACTATGCCTATACTGGCATGGAGAAACAGGTCAGACCATTTGCGTTCTATAAAAATGAATTTATATATAACAAGCATGCTACACAGAATTATTGCGAGATAGAATATTCTGAATTCGTAAATACAGGCAAGCAGGGACATAAGAACAATCATTAAATAGTTAAAGACAGACCTCTTCTCCATGAATAGTTTGTAGTAATAGACAAGCATAAAAGTGCCCCACATATTTGCCAGTAACATGGTTACCCCGGCTGTTTGAAGTACCAAGAAGTAAGTGTTAAATAGATATACTAATCCAGCACAAAACAGTCCGAATTTGTTTTTTATAAATCTTGATGTTAGTAGGTATATTGCAACAGGAGCTAAGAATACATATGGGTACATGTAAATAACCCTGAAGGAAAGATTATAGTAAATACCTATTTTTCCAAGTAGTCCGTGAACCAATTTAATTATGCTGGCACCTCCGCTTAATTCGAAGGATCCCAAGTCAATGCCAGTTGCATAAGTTTTTAAGGAATCTTGAATTAAATCCGCCTGCATTTGTGGGGGATATACTCTTGCATCACCATAAGTCAGATAGTCAGTGTTAAAAATCCATGTGTGATGTGTAACAACATGTATTAGTATAAGTAATATTAATATGTAGTGATTTTTTATAAAGCCCTTAATCATTCCGCAACCATTATAACGTGCACGCTAAATAATTCCTTGGCAGGTGATGGCAGTTTAGCTAGGGGTCCCAGTGCATAGGCCGCACCTGTAGAGTATTTGACCCTAAGTCCTGCAGATTGCAAAAGCTCTCTTGTACTTTTGAATGTATACAAATGTACATGAGTTCTATCTAAAACACCATAATCAGTGTATTCAAATCTGCCCAGTAATAGGTTTAACCTAACCCTCCATAACGCTACATTTGGAACCGAAACTATTATTTGCCCTCCATCCTTGAGGTAGTTTCTAAAGTGTTGCAATATTTCCTTTGGATGCAGGAGATGTTCCAGAACATCGGCGAAAATCACATAATCAAACTTTTCACTGAAAACCAAATCTTTGGGAATTTTGTTAAGATCCACTAGTGCTACCTCTTTATATGACTTTTTTGCTTCTTTCACCGCAACCTCATTGCCATCAATTCCATAAAATTCATTGTTAGGGAAGTGTTTACCTAAATATCCACCTGCGCATCCCACGTCCAATACTCTAGTTCCTCCTTTTATAAACCCTTTTATGGTAGCCATAGATCCGTAAGGGTTTCCTTCTAGTTCAGAGTTGTATTTTTTTGCAATTGCCTCTTTATACATTTTTTATTTCTTGAATCATTTTATTATATGTTACTAGTAAATCTCCATATTGCTGTAAACTGTTCTTTTTATACTTTTCCTTTATCTTGAATAGTAATTTCTTTGGAAGCAGAAATGCAGCTAAAAAGTATCCTGTGAAGTTGATATTGACTAGTGCCATCGGGTTGTTTTTGATTGCTTGCATAAACGTTTTGAGTATTTGCACATTTCCATTACTAATTTTTTCATTTGCAAAAATAGCTTTATGGTTCGTCTCGAAAAACGAGTTGATAAAGCTCCTATCTATCTGGTCCTTTATGTCAAGATTTTGTTTGAAATAATCTTGAACTCTATCAAAAACCATATTTAACTCGTATACAGAGTGCCTTTCAGTGCCTTTAATATTTTTGCCCTTAAGTGCTACATTTCCAAGCTGTGCCAGATGTGCACGTGCTCCGATGAGTCTGCTTGAAATTGCATATGAGGAACTATTTCCCAAGATTTTACCTATAAGCTCCACTTGTGGAAACAAGATATCATCTTTTGGATACAACTTCTCAAAGTCCACATTATTTCTTAGTCCGATTCCTGCAATGAAGCAAGATCTAAGCCAAGTTTTTGTTAAGGATTCATTAAGATTCTTGCAGTAGTAGTCTTTGTCGAACAACTCGAATATATAATCGATTTCTAGATTCTCATTGATCTGAACCATGTTGGAGTATATGTAACTAACATCTGGGTGTTCTTGGAATACATGTACGTATGTAGCTAGCGCGTTTTTGTCCAAAAGAATGTCATCATCTCCTAACGTGACAATAAACTTCCCCTTTGCCTCAGTTAACGACTTTAAAAAGTTTTTACAATAACCAAGTCTCTGTTCATTTTTTATCAATCTTACTCTTGAATCTCTTGCCGCATACCGTTCGACAATTTCTTTCACACTTGAGTCTTCCACACAGTCATCTAGTATCAGCATTTCTGCGTCATTGAAGTCTTGATTGAGAAAGGATTTAATTGCATCCTCAGTATATTTAGGTCTTTTATATGCAGTAACTGCAACGGAAATTATTGGGTTATTTGATGTGTTCATACTATCTTCTAGTGAATTCAAAAAATCCACATGAAAAGTCCATGTTTCGGTAGTCTTCTGGGGTTACCTTCTCATTAAGTTTTCCCTCGTCATCTATGGCTGTAAACTCCACCAATTCTAGTTCTGGAAAATATGAAATTATCTTTTTAGGATCACTAATTCTGTGGGCATTAAAGCATAGCTTTTCTTTGCCAATCGGAGTTGAGATGTATAAGGTACCATTTTTTGCCAAAACTCTTTGGAGTTCAGTGCATGCCTTTTTAATTCCTTCAGGATCAATTGGGTCTCCATATCGCCCTAATCCAATATGCTCGATAACATTAAGTGATGATACAGACTCTACAGATTCGTTCTCAAACGGTAAATCTAGGATGTCACCTTTTAGTGCCTCAAGGTTCTTAAGATTTACATCTATTGGTCTAATGTCGACAAATTTGGCTGGTAATATTTTTGAAATGTATCCGCTCATTTCGTATGTTGATCCAATATCTACATGAGATTTAGGTTTTCTCGCAAGAAGTTTTTCAAAGAGCCATAACTGCTGATGAAAATAGTGTGCATCAAAAGGCGTAAATGAAACTTTTTCATAAAGTATTGGATGCAGGTTTGTGTTAAGTTTTATTTTATTTTCGCTATTACTGCTTAATTTATTGTATTTAATGGCATCACGTAAGTACCAAACATATCCAACAGTGCCGGTATAAAAATTTATTGGATTAAATATTGGGGAAATTATTCTATAAATAAAGTAAACAAAATTCTTCTTTTTAGACTTAAATTTTCGCATATATTGGTTAATCTTACGCTTTCTAATATGTCACATCAAATATATAATTGTTGTATCTATGAAAACTATAGGAATCACAGGTCACTCAGGTTATGTAGGTGGTGTATTATCAAAAAAACTAAGCAGCAACAAGGGTTTAGAACTTAAATTTTTTGATCAAAAAATACAATCTCTCCTAGATCCATCGACTCTAGTTGATTTCGTTAAGGACTGTGATGTTGTTTTACATTTAGCCAGTGTTATCAAACCGAATGACCCCAATGTGTTACATGTTAATGTCATAGGCACTGCTAATTTACTTTCAGCAATTGTGCAAACCAATCCGCTATGCAAATTCGTTTTGGCGTCTAGTTTTGAAGTATACAAAGCATCTCACAATAAGGAGTTAATAGATGAATCCTATGAAAAAGGGCCTCGTAGCTTATACGGGTTGTCAAAACTCATGGCGGAAGAGGTTGTGTCTTTTTACGCCTTCGCACACAATATCAGGGCAACTATATTACGACTTACTAACATATACGGCCCTAGTCCAAACAAATCTACCTCAATAGTTTCAATTATTTTGGATCGTATAAAAAATGGCACCGACTTGACCATTCATGGTGATGGCAGTCAGACAAGAGACTATGTCTATATTGATGACGTTGTTAGAGCCCTAGAGCTAGCCGCAGATTTCAATTTTCCCGAAAACTTATGTACTGTAAACATTTGCTCAGGAACTGAGGTAAGTATTTTAGAGCTAACTAACAAAATAGAAGCATTACTCAAAACACGAGCTAAAATTAAATTTGATCCAAATGTTGATGGGGGAGGATATAGACGTGGTAATAATTTACTCGCCAATAAGGTCTTAGCATGGTCTCCATCGGTTACTTTTGAAGAAGGTCTAGAGAAATTGGTCAGTACTTTATGAATATAAAATCGAAAATTAAAAATGTTGTGATAATTGGTGCCGGTGCCGCTGGTACAGATGTACTAAATGAGCTTGAGTCCCACCCTGATCTTGGGTTAAATGTTTTGGGATTTATCGATGACGATAAACATAAAATTGGTGTTTCCGTAGGTTCAAAAAAGGTGCTAGGTGCTAAGAACGACTTACCATATCTAGCCAAAAAAAGAAAAATTGATTTAGTAATTATTGCTATCCCGTCTGCGGAAGGTGACCGCATTGCAAATTATTTGAAAATTTGTTCCGACTTGAAACTTGATGTAAAAATAGTACCTCGTGTTAGAGAAATCATAGAAGGAAAGGCACGTGTTTCAACTTTGCGCAAGGTTCAGGTCGAAGACCTTCTTGGACGTCCCGTAATCAGGTCAGATGTATCGGATTTAGTTAATTTTTTTAAAGGCAAAAAAGTTTTGGTGACAGGTGCCGCAGGTTCTATTGGTTCAGAGCTTTCTAGGCAAATTGCTGCTTACTCTCCGGATGAATTGATTTTACTTGATTGCTGGGAAAACGGATTGTTTGATCTTGGCAATGAGTTGAAAAATGATTTTCCAAAAGTGCACCTAAATTTTGTTATAGCTAACATTCGAGATAAAAAAAAGGTCAAAAATGTATTTAGGGAATTTGAACCAACCTATGTTTTTCATGCGGCCGCATACAAACATGTACCGTTGATGGAAGAAAACATTTCCGAGGCATTAAAAAATAATGTGCTAGGTACTAGAAATGTAGTTAATGCTGCAGTAAATTCAAAAACTGAACGTTTTATAGTTGTTTCCACTGATAAGGCTGCACGTCCAAAATCGGTTATGGGAGCTACAAAATTACTCACAGAGGGTATCGCTAAAATTAATAACGATAAAAAAGGCACTAAAATAATGACGGTCAGGTTTGGAAATGTATTAGATAGCTTCGGGTCGGTTATTCCAACCTTTAGGAGGCAAATAGAATCTGGTGGCCCTGTGACTATTACTGATAAAAGAATGACTCGGTACTTTATGACTATACCAGAAGCCTCACAGCTGATTCTTAAGGCGGCATCGATAGGGGATGGGGGAGAACTATTTGTTTTGGATATGGGTAGTCCAGTCAAAATCTTGGATTTAGCGCAAAACTTAATACGACTCTCCGGCTATATTCCGGGGCATGACATGGATATTATTTATACGGGTATAAGGCCGGGTGAAAAACTACGTGAGCAACTTTTCACAACGCAAGAAAAAAAGAGCCTACTAAAGACTGAAGATAAAAAAATATTCATCACTAAAAGCCTGGAACTAAGCTTGTCCGGTTTTGATGAAAAGCTTGATAGACTTTTATCAATGGTGGATACGGCTACTACTGAAGAACTTCGCAAGGAGTTGAGAAAGTTGATTAAGAGCTTACCGTAAAATATACGCCTAAAACTACTAAACACGCCGCAACAATTTTCTTAACCCTATCCTCACGTTCATTTTGCAGTATGTATGCCGCTAAGACATTTAGAACTACGGCTGTAGCTTGCAAAGGTACAACTGTAGTAACATTTCCAAATTGGTAAGCTCTCAGTGAAAACAGTATTGCAAGCCCCCAAGCAACTCCAGTGACAATATAGTATTTTTTAGCTGGAGAGTTGTATTCTTCGGAGATTTCTTTTGTCGGAATTTTTTCGGCAAACCATATCATTATTGCTGGAATCACAAGGGTAAGCATTATGTAGAAAGGTAAGTTAAACTGTTGGGATATACCTATGTCAACCGAAATTGCAATCGAAAAAAACAGTATGGCAAGAATTGATATGACTACATTGCGGTCAACTTTCAAACCACCTTTTTTATAAACTAAAAGCAGATTTGCTATGAGAATTAGCACTGTTCCAGCAATTTTTATAGGAACTACAGGTTCGCCAAAAATAGTTAGTCCTATAAAAATTAAAAAAACTGTTGTCAATTGATTTATTATCGAATATGTCGAAACAGGAAGATGTTTTCTTGCTGTAGTTTGTAACCGATCGTTTAGGGCATAAAAAAGGCATGCAACAAAGAGTAAAATCCAATACTTGGATTCTTTCGCTAATGACATGTCGAAGAATGGTGCTAGCAAAAGAATGCTGCCGCCAGCAATAGCTTGTAAAAGTATTGTAGCTGCTCCATCTCTTTTAGCTCTTTTTACTGCTAATTTGTAGCACTGAAAGAAAAGCACCACAAAAAAAAGATAAGCCACTAAGTTGAATTCCCATGTGTTAAGTATGTTTAAAAACACTTTAAGTGTAATCTATCTCTGGATAATCGCGTCGTACTTCTTCCATAAACTTGTCCGATAATCCCGCAGAAAATTTACTAAACTTTGTGGACTCAGTACGATTACACAGTGCATTTTCATATTGATGCACTATTCTGACCGCCTTACGTTGTATCTCTTTAAACTCCTGCGATTTTCGATCAAGCTCTTTAAGGGCTCGAAAAACCTCTTCATTATATTCAATCATTTCTTCATAATGTTTTTTGTATTTTGGTATTGCCATAAGTTACTTTGTAACCTGCCCTGCTAGTTCTTTTTTTTTCGGCTGATAACATTTCCCAATTTGAGGGTAGCATGCTGTGCAGTTCATCCATAGGATAATTATAATACAATTATTATTTTACATTAACAAAGTCTTGTCCCAACACTATTTTCACGTCAAATTCACCGTTTTCTTCACTTTTATTTTGAATATTTCCTTCATGCAGTCCCAATGTGTCCAGTACAATAATTTTTAATTCAGTTATATCGGGCTCTGCTTTAAAGTATATTTGTGTAATCAATACATCAGCCGAAGCTGCATTTCCGATTTCTATATCAGCAAAGCCTATGTTTTTGAATTCCCCGGATGTTTTTGCGGCTAATCCTTCTATGCCTGTTCCATTAAGAATTTGGATTGAATAATTTTCCGGATTGAACATTTCTTTCTGTATCTTTGCTGGTGTTCCAGTGGATTCTGTTGTCTCATTTGTTTTCATTACTTCCACGGGCACTTCCTGTGATTCGTTTGTACTTTCGTTTGAGTTAGTGTTTTGGGTAATTATCCACATTCCTATGCCAAGCATTAATACTACAAAGCTGATGGCAACCCATTTATTTGATATCTTATTTACCTTTTGTATGTCTAATGCAACATTTTTAGTAAGGTGAATCAAAGGCTCATTAGTTCCTGTTTTTTCATCTTTTGCTTCAATTGCAGCTCCTATTAATGCATTTTGGTGCCTTGCTTTGGCAATTATGTCTGGCTCAATACATTCAACCGCACATCTAATGGATTGTAATGCACTAGTTAGCATTTGGAACTTCTCAATTATAGGTGAATATGCAAGAACTTCCTTCTTGTCCGTGTGATAGGCTATTGTCTTAAATTTCCAATTTCCACTTTCTGCCGTATCTGGTGATACCTTTTTAATTTCTTGCAAAATGTATTCTCTTTCCTCAGTTAATTGCAGATTGTTAGGTAGGGTTATGTTAACAATGCTGATGAAACCTTCTCCCAGGGTCAAAATTACTTTTTTTGCCCTCACTTTCGTTGATAGCAGTTTTAACGAATTGTTTAATCCGTCATCTGACCAAGTTATGCTTGTGTAGTCAGTGAGAATAGGTTCTTTCGAGAATATTACATTACCACCTTCCAATGTGTTGTTCGTAATATAAAGGACAGTTTTTCTTTTATTGAAAATGTTCATCTTACTCTAGATTCAATACACACAGATTTTTTTTACCTCTTCTTAATATGGCCAATCCTTTTAAGTCTAGTTTATCTAAGCTCATTTCTAAATCGTTAATGTTTAAATCATTAATACAAACTGCTTTATTTTGAATAAATTCTCTTGCTTCCCTTTTGCTTGTTGCTAAGCCTGAAGAAACTAGTATATCTACAACATTCTCATTTTTACCCGGTTTATAAATTGGAGCTTCCCTTAATAGTATTGTTTTTGCATTGGTAGAAAGCTTATCTAAATTTCCACCATAAAACAGTATTTCAGAAACTTCTCTGACGCTCGATGTTATATCCGGTCCATGCACGAATGTCGTAACTTCATCGGCAAGTGTCCTTTGAGCTAATCTTTTTCCAGGATCTTTCATGTGCGCTGTTTCTATATCTTCGATCTTTTCTAATGTCAAAAATGTGAACTTTTTTAAATAATCAACAACGCTAAGATCATCTGTATTAAGCCAAAACTGATAGAAGGCATAAGGTGATGTTTTTGTAGGATCCAACCAAACAGCATTGCCTTCGCTCTTGCCAAATTTTTTACCTGTAGCCTTGTCCATTATCAATGGTAAGGTCATCGCATATGTTGCGTTTCCAGTTTTACGTCTTATGAAATCGACTCCGGAGATTATGTTTCCCCATTGATCAGATCCACCAACTTGTAAATCACAGCCTTCATTAACATGCAGGTAGTAATAGTCATATCCTTGAATAAGTGAGTAAGAAAACTCTGCATAGGACATTCCATTTTCTCCTTCGATGCGTTTCTTTACTGAGTCTCTTTTTATCATTGTTCCAACATTGAAGTGCTTACCAACTTCCCTCAAAAATGTCATAGTATCCATATCTTTAAACCAGTCATAGTTGTTAACGATTTTCATTTTGTCTAGGCCATATATGCTAGAGATTTGTTTTTTTATACTCATAACGCGCGCTTCAATCACTTCGGGGCTTGCCGCTTCTCGTTCTTCATCTTTGAACGAGGGATCTCCTACCAGACCTGTAGCACCTCCAACTAGCAAGATCATTTCGTGTCCATGATTTTTTAGATGCTGTGCAAACACATATGTAACAAGATTTCCAATATGGATAGAATCCGCCGATGGATCAACGCCCAAATAACCCTTTCTTTTTCCATGGTCAAGAATTTCTTCAGCCTTTTCAGTAGAGAATTGGTATATCAAACCTCTTTCAATTAATTCCTCAGATAGACTTCTTTTTTTCATATATTTGTTTTTGGGCAGTACAAAAGATTTAGTTATTTATTGCTTGTTCCGGAGGACTTTTTGTAACGTAATCTTTAATCTGCTCAACAAAACGTGGGTACGATACATCAGTCTTTACAATATATCTTGCTGCACCCAAGCTCAGTGCTTCGTTCTGCACCTCATCTACACCTACATTCGTTAAGACTATTACGGGTATAAGGTCAGTATCGTTATCTGCCTTTAGTCTTCTTAGAACCTCTATGCCGTCCATGTTTGGCATCATAACATCCAGAAGTATCAGATCTGGTTTTTCGCTCCTTGCAGCACTTAAGCCGTCGGCACCATTACTGCAAACAATAACCTTGTAGTCATCTTTTTCTAGTAAGTCCTGATATATACCTGCAACCGCTAGGTCATCTTCAATAATCAAAATTTTTGCCATATAACCATTTTACTCAATTACCAACCTTACTGTAAATACGAATATGCTACCAGCGCCAAGGTCCGAAAATTCCAGGTACAAATCCCCGTTCATTTTTTCCATTATCAACTTAGAAATATAAAGTCCCATTCCTTTTTCCGAAAGGTTCTCTTTTACGTGTATAGTATCCCCAGCTCTTTGAAATTTTTTAAACAGCATCGCCTGGTTCTTTTTTGCTACACCAATTCCCGTGTCTTTTACCTTAACTTTTAACTTATCCCCATCTATCTCAGAAGAAACATCTATTGTTCCATGTTCGGTATATTTAATGGCATTCAATAGCACATTGCTTACTACAAGTCTTAGTTTTTCTTTATCTGCTAAAACTTTTATATTTTCATCTTGTATCGTCTGATTTATTTTTAGGTCTTTGTATTTATGCTCCGGTTCGAGGTTTTCTAGTGTTTCATTGAGTAACTTAGCGATTACAATCTCCTCTTCATCGAAAATAAGCTTGTTTTGTTCCAATTTGTACAACGTTAGCACATTGTTTACCAATTCAATAAGGTGTTGGTTAGCTACATCTATTCCACTTAGCTCCTTTTTGACACTCTCATCAACTATTGGTGCTTTTTGCAGCATACTTACGTATCCTTTTATCACAGATAGCGGTGTTCTTAATTCATGGGAAAGTACGTTTATTAATTCATCCTGAGCTCTTTCATGTAGTCTAATCTGAGTCATATCTGTAAGCAAAATTATAAGTCCAAACTTTTCTGCCTTGTCTAGTGACTTTATAGTCGCTATATAAAGGTCAAACACTCGTTCCTGATATCGTATCTCTTGACTAATTGGCTTTCCATACTCCAGACAGTCATCACAAAGTTCCTTAATATTTAGGGAATCTTTTAGTACTGATTGTAATTTATCAAATGTAAGTGAGTGCTCTGAGTCACTTAGGTTTAGGATTTTATACATTCCCGGGTTTGTGAGCGCTATTTCAAGTCTAGTGTTAGTAATGCAGAGTCCATTTGGGATGTAATTAAATGTTGACAATAGCCGTGCTCTCTCTTCTTTCAAATCTGCTGTTTTTTGCTTTACGATTGATTCAATATCCTTGTTTTCCTTCTTGAGTGTTTCGTTAATGTTTACCAGCTTGATCTCATATTCTGATAAACTCTCTAGCATCTCATTTATATGTGTGGCCAGCGTTTTCATCTCATTTGAACCTGTCATCTCAACTCTCAATGCCGAATCTTTTTTTGCTCTTATCTTTGCGAGGTCTCTCGTAATGTTTTTCAATGGCTTCAGAACCAAATTTTCAAAGTAGACAATCCCTGCTAAGTATGACAACAACCCTATGGCAATTATACTAACAATAAATGAAATCGATTGCTTGCGGCTTTGTACGTAATAATCTCTCGGTAGCTCAACTTGTAAGAGCATTGTTGGGTTCCCATAGATATCTTTGATAAGGGCATACCCTTGCAGTGTATTATTGTCAGGAGTCAGCACAACGGTTGAGCTGTTTTCACTGATTTTGCCTATTATGTCTTGTACTTTAGTGTCAGTTGAATCTGTACTATGTATGGTTACTTTCCTCTTGGTTTTGTTTTCAATATCATGTAAGGTGTAGTCATCCAGGAATTCGCCAAAGATCAAAGTGCCCATTATTGGTCCTTCCTTTGCACTCGTCAAGATTGGCCTGGAGGATATGATTACGCGAGTTCCATCAGCTAAGGCGAGTATCCCTTTTCTAACTTCATTAGTGTTTGTGTGGTGTATCAAATCCCCCCCCTTTTCCACTTCCGCGATAAGACTTTCGGGGGTAAAAACGCCGATACCTAATCCTAGATCCACAGTTTTATCCTCTACGATTTGTCCTGATTTGTTTACATAGATCATGAAACCTATCCTAGTAGTAACCAAGGTTTCAGTCAGTATATTGGATTCTATGTACTCTTCATTTGGATATTGAATAAAATAATAAGTATCATCCCATCCGGCATAGTCTGTTGTAAATGTATCGACCCTGTTAATCTTTTCTTCTAAAACCCCGAGTACCTGTGAAACACTTTCTTCGGCAGTCTTTGTTTCTATCTCTTCCACATTAAGTCTGATAAAAGTTTCGGATACTATTACAACTACACCCCCTGATACTAAACCGACAAATAAAATAAAGACAAAGAGTTTTTTACGTATGCTCATTTCAGTTAATAGTAGACTCAATTACCATAGCTATCAATAGTAAACTTGCTAGTAATTTTATACATTTATTCTCTTTTTTGTAATATACTTTATATATGATCAAATTTTGACTTTTAGGCTCTAGAATAATATATAGGCCCTTGTCAATATGAGAGAAGCTATGCCCAAATATGTGACACATTTGAAACAAATATACAACGGAGTATTTACAAAGCGTATCAAAAAAAGCAAACATGTTTTTCATGTGTTTGTCGTTTTTATTCTTACATCTGCTTTGTTATTTTCTTCATACATTCAGCATATATTTGCTGCGGGGGATGTTGATTATACTTGGGATTTTGCAAGTGCTGGAGATTACACTTTATCCGATTCAACCGCAGTTGAGGTATCAAGCAGTACTGCACGCTTAAAGGTTCAAAACTATACGTCTGACTCAGACACTGCATTACTTTTTCACCTTGACGAATCTTCTGGTACTACAGTCGATGACTCCTCTAGCAATGCTAATGATGGTACGGCCACAGCTCCATCATGGGTTACTGGTAATCTAAACAATGGCCTAACCCTTGATGGAGACACTTCCAAAATATCCGTAACTGATTCTGCATCAATCTCCCTAGGGCAAGTCAATTCTATTGAAGCTTGGACTAAGTTTGGCACAAGTTTATCAGCAGGTAGCGCGGATCAGGCTCAAGGAATAGTAGACAAGGGTGACTATAAACTTTACTACGACAATGAGACCGGAAAAATTACATATGAGTTAGCCAGTTCTAGTGCAACAGAGTGGACGCAAAATGCTGGTATAGACATTGACAACAGCTGGGACCTAAACGGTAAGTTTGCTGTACATTCCTCGGTTACTGTAGGTTCAGACATCTATGTTGGGTTAGGTAACGCTGTTGGTGATGCTGAGGTTTGGAAATGGGATGGTACAGTTTGGTCTCAAATAGGTGGTGCTGGCGATAATTCTAGCTGGGCGGACCAAACTTTTGAAAGTGTTTTATCCTTGGCTACCAACGGAACTTTGCTCTACGCAGGACTTGGTACTACTGCAGGTGATGCTGAGGTCTGGAGTTGCGATACTACGTCTAACTGCACTGATTGGACGAAAATCGGCGGTGATGCTGTTAATTCGAGTTGGGCAGTTGGAACATATGAGCAAGTAGCTAGTTTAACTTACATGGGGTCAAACTTGTATGCGGGCATTGGTACTACAGCTAACGATGCTGAGGTATGGCGTTGGAATGGCAGTGCCTGGACTCAAATAGGTGGAGATAGCTTGAATTCAGGTTGGACCACTGGGTTTGAACAGGTATATTCCCTTATAAATGACGGTACTAATGTTTATGCAGGGTTAGGTGCTAGTGCAACCGACGCTGAAATTTGGCGTTGGAACGGTAGTGCGTGGACAAAAATTGGTGGTGATGGAACAAATTCAAGCTGGAATACCACCTATGAATATGTTCTAAGCATGACTTACCTAAGCGGAGATTTATATGCAGGTATTGGAACAACCGCAGGTGAGGCCGAAGTTTGGCGTTTTACGAGTGGGACATGGTCAAAAATTGGCGGCGATACTGTGAACTCGAGCTGGGATTCTAGTTCATACGAGGCTGTTTACAGTTTGGCAAGTACCGGATCAACTGTTTATGCTGGTTTGGGTAATACCGCGGGTGATAACGAGGTATGGAGTTGGAATGGAACGACTTGGACCAAAATTGGTGGTGATGCAATAAACTCTGGTTTTACAAACACGCATACCCATGTTAACACTCTTTTATATTCAGGTAGTACCTTATATGCAGGTCTTACAGGTACGGGTGCAAGTGGTGAAATGTGGAGTTGGAACGGAAGTGCATGGACAAGGTTTGGTGGCAACTACATTAATAAAAGCTGGGGTTTTTACAACCTTCAAAGTGTAGAAGCATTGAAAACCCACAACGGCAAACTTTATGCTGGTACGGGTTATACAGTAGCGGGTAATGCTATGGTACTTGAGTACGATGGCAGCACTTGGACCATTGTTGGTGGACAAGGAGTCAATAGTAGCTGGGCCGCGGGTACGTTTGAAACAGTTTTTTCACTTCAGAGTTATGGTGGAAATCTATATGCCGGTTTAGGATCTACGGCTAACGATGCCGAGGTTTGGCGATACAATGGCTCAACATGGACTCAAGTTGGTGGTGATAGTTTAAATTCAGGATGGACAACCGGTTTTGAAAACGTCCAGAGTATGGCGGCCTACGATGGTTATTTGTATGCTGGCTTGGGACTTACTGCCACCGAGGCTGAAGTTTGGCGTTGGAACGGTACGGCATGGACAAAAATCGGAGGTGACGGAACTAACTCGAGCTGGAACACTAACTATGAAACAGTTCATAGCATGGTTGGGTACAATAACCTTCTATACGCTGGTATTGGTAGTAGTGCTGGTGACGCTGAGGTTTACAGTTGGAATGGTACCGCATGGACTAAAATAGGTGGCGACAGTACCAATTCTAGCTGGGCTTCACTTCACGAGCAGGTGGATTCAATGATAATTCACAACAATGAACTGTATGTAGGTTTAGGTACTACGGCGGGAGACGCTGATGTATATAAATGGAATGGTAGTACTTGGTCACAAGTAGGTGGTGACGATTTAAATAGTAGTTGGACCTCAGGAACCTACGAAAGGGTGCGCTCTTTAGCTTCATACAATGGTTATGTCTTTGCTGGCGTTGGAACAACTGCTGGAGAGTCAGAAGTTTGGAGATATGACGGTTCATCATGGAGTCAGATCGGAGGAGATGCAATAAACTCAAGCTGGGATATTAATGCGTCCGAAAGTGTACACTCGTTAGCTGTTTTTCAAGGAAAACTATTTGCAGGTTTGGGCGAGTCCGCAAATGTTGATGCGGCAGTATGGTCTTATGGAAACAATGGATATCTACAGTCTACTACGGCGACTCAAAACACCAGTTGGCACCACATAGCAGCAACTTATGACGGTAGCACGATGAAAATATACATTGATGGTGTTCTTGATAATTCAGGTAGTGCCTCTTTATCTATACCAAATACTACAAAAAGCTTGTTAGTGGGTACGACATATGGAAGTACTTCCAGTGGTGTTGCCCAAGGTTACTTTAATGGGACACTGGACGAACTTAGAATCAGCACGTCTGCCAGATCATCCTTTACAACGACACCGTATTCTGCGTCGGCACAAACTGTTTCAAACACTACTGCTGTATTTACTGAGGATATTGCCAGTTTTGCAGGTTTTGTCACTACAGAAACACTAAATGGTGGTACTGTAATGTATAGACTTTCAACCGACGGTGGTAGCACATGGAAATACTGGGATAGTGACTCGTGGGAAACATCTGCCTCTACTAGTCAGGCAAATACGGAAGCTGATATAAACACAAATATTCCCACTCTCCCAATATCCTCGTCTGGTATAAAATGGCAAGCAATTTTAGATGGTGACGGCACTCAACAAGTCACTGTCAATGAGGTAATAGTTGAGGCAAATTCTGATACAACTAACCCTACCGCCCCAAGTAGCATCACGGCACTTAGTGCATTTGGTGGATCTAGTCTTACGACAAACACTTGGTACACTCATACAGGACCCTATTTCTCTTGGAGCGGCGCGAGTGATGCAGGAGCTGGGCTAGCTGGATATTTTGTATATTTTGGAACTGATAGCTCTGCAGTTCCGTCAACGGCAGGTTCATTTCAAGCCGGCTCCACATATACCGCAAGTAGTCTCGTAAGTGGAAGTACCTATTATTTAAGAATACAAGCCAAAGACAATGCACAAAATGTAAGTACGACATATGCCGCCTTTATTTACAAATTTGACAATACTTCCCCAAGTAACCCAAGCACGGTTACTGTTACACCATCTGGTTATGCCGCCTCAAATTCGTTTACGTTTTCATGGCCTTCAAGTGGTGAGGGTATAGCCTCCGACAGTGGGTCTGGTGTAGCTGGTTATCAATACAAAACTGGTGCCGCATCTGGTGCACTAAGCGATTGGTCTGCTACTACAGCGCTAACTTCAATCGAAATTGACGATGCGGCATATCAAACTGACGCAAACACATTTTATCTAAGGGTTGTGGATACGGCAGGCAATTACTCAGCAACACCACTGCAAGCAACCTATTATTATGCAGGTGATGGTCCTTCAGCACCACAATTTTTACAAGTTACACCGAGTACAAACACATCCAATTCATTCGCCTTTTCTTGGGACGCGCCATCAAGTTACTCTGGTACTGAAGATGCTTTGACTTACTGTTATACAGTTAACACTTTACCTTCTTCCTCCACTTGTACTTATACAAGTGCTGGAGATACTACTCTTTCGGCAAGTTCCTTTGCTACTCAAGTCGGATTAAACACACTTTATTTGGCGGCCAGAAATGGCAGTGATTATGGTAGTGCTATCAATTATGGTTCTTACACAAGCGTTTCATTTACAGCTAACACTTCAGCTCCAGGTATTCCTCTTAACTTAGAGATTTCTGATGTCTCAATAAAAAGTACTGAATCTTGGAGATTAGCACTTTCTTGGACTGCTCCAACTGATGTAGGTTCAGGTATAGATTATTACGAGATTTATCGTTCAGAGGATGACTCAACTTATAGCTCCTTAGCTACCACTACCGGTTCAGCCTACATTGATACTAGTCTTGAAGAGATAACATACTATTATAAAGTCCGTGCCTGCGATAGTGTTGATAATTGCGGTGCATTTACCAGCTCTGTCGAGTTACTTCCTACAGGTAGATTTACCGAAGCTGCTACGCTTGATTCAGAACCTGAGGTTACTGGAATCACTACGAAGAAAGCTACAATCACTTGGTCAACCGATCGCGTAAGTGATTCAAAAATACAATATGGTACTAGTTCGGGGGATTATTTTGATGAAGAGCCTTCGAACTCTGATCAAGTCACTGCCCATGAGATAGCACTTTCAAATCTAAGTCCAGGTACCAGTTACTATGCGATTGCCAAATGGACGGATGAAGATGGTAACACCGGACTAAGTGATGAATTCACTTTCGAAACAGCTCCTGCTCCTACGGTTACAGATCCTTCGGCAAAGTATGTAGGCATCGATAGAGTTACCCTACAATATACAGTTACCGATGCTACATCGGTAAAAATTTATTATGGCTTATCTGGAGCTTCTGGCAGTTTGTTAGAACTTGCCACATCGACCTCAGAAACCACATATAATACTACTCTTGAAAATCTTACCGACGGTACAAAATACTATTATAAGATCAATACCCTTGATCCTGAGGATGATGAGTATGATGGAAGTGTATTAACCTTTGAAACTCTTCCTCGTCCAAAAATCGACAATGTGAGAATTCAGCAGGTGAGGGGAGCCGCACAACCGTCAGTTTTAGTGACATGGAATACCAATACAGAGGTCTCGTCGATTTTAACTTACTACCCTGAGGGTAATACTGCTGATGCTAGAGATGAAGTAAATGTTGAATTGGTTAAGGGACAACATCGTCTCCAGATTAAAGGGTTACTACCAGAAACAACTTATTTGTTGACGGTTAAGGGACGTGATAAAGCTGGTAATGAGGCTTCTAGCGATATACAACGTATCACGACTGCAACAGACACCAGACCCCCAGCGATATCAAACTTGAGTATTGAGGGAAGTGTTGTTGTATCCCAAGATAAAGAAGCGACAGCGCAACTTGTCATAAGCTGGGACACCGACGAGCCTGCTACATCTCAAGTCGAATTTGGCGAGGGTACTGGATCAACCTATTCACAGAAAAGCCAAGAAGATAGTAATTTAACATTTAATCATGCGGTAGTAATATCTGGACTAAATCCGTCAAAGGTTTACCATCTGAGGGCAATTTCCAACGACAAAGCCAATAATGTTGGAAACTCTGTTGATACTGTTACCATCACGCCTAAAGCTTCTGATAATGCTCTTAATCTTGTTATAACCAACTTGAGTCAGGTCTTTGGTTTCTTGGGAGGGCTTAAATAATGGCTGAAACCAATGTTGTAATAAAGGTTGAGAACCTTGAAAAATCTTATAAGGTAGGGAATCAACATATTCCAGTTATCAAAGGTATGAGTTTTGAAGTTAATAAGGGTGATTTCACAGTTATCATTGGTCCTTCCGGTTCTGGAAAATCTACACTTTTACATATGCTCCTCGGCTTGGAAGTTCCATCCGTTGGGTCTGTTACATGTTTAGGAGTCAGTCTATATGAACTCCCGAACGAAGATGCTAGATCCTCTTTCCGTAAGAAGCATGTAGGGATGGTTTATCAACAACCTAACTGGGTTAAGTCATTAAGTGTTGTTGAAAATGTAGCTTTTCCTTTGTCACTACTAGGTGTAGAAAAAGGTGAGGCAATTAAAAAAGCTTGGCATTCAATACTAAATATGGGAATGAGCAACTGGGTCAATTATTTTCCAACTGAGCTCTCAGGAGGTCAACAGCAGAAAGTAGCCTTAGCACGCGCCCTTGTTACGGACCCTGAGATTATAATTGCTGATGAGCCTACAGGTAACCTCGACTTTGAATCCGGTAAAAACCTAATGCAACTCCTAAGTAGCCTTAATGAGAGCGGTAAAACGGTCTTGATGGTTACCCACGACCTTGAATATATAAAGTATGCAAAACGTGTGGTTAAGATTTTTGATGGTAAGGTTGAGTCCGTAGTTGTGGGTGATCAGAAAGCCGTCCTAGAACAGTCGGTACCTACAAAACGCGGAGAATCTTTGGTGATTGAAACTGCGGCTGAAGTGCCAGTGATAGCCCCGGAACCCGTAAGCCCCCCAACTCCAATTCCAACCCCCTTACCGCCTAACCCGCCTATGCCAACGCAGCCTGTACCTACGCCAGAAATTGGGCCTAAGAAAAAACAACCTAGATTTTTTTCAAAAAAAGCTAATAATTAATACAACAATGAAATTAAGATTCGATGTGACTAACATTCCCAAGAAGTTACGTTCTCTCAAACCTGCGCTAGTTTCGCTTGTAAAATCATTGGTGTATTTCTCTGGTGAGTTCTTCTCATTTCATATGTTGGTTCTTATATATGTGGTTAATTCTTTGGTTGTTAAATATCTTCATAGAATTCCCTTTGTTCCGAAACCAACATTAAGCAACATTCAAGGTAACTATTCAAGATTTTATGTGAAGTTCGTGAGTGTTTTTGATCGTAACAGAGGCGAAACTATCTCTAAGTTGGATATTATCAGGTTAGCTATAAGAAATATGCAAGTGAAAAAAACCCGTACGTTGATAACCATTGGCGGTGTAGCCATTGGTATTGGTGCAATAGTTTTTCTTGTTTCGGTGGGTTATGGACTTCAAAGACTAGTTATTGGTCGTGTTGCTCGCTTAGACGAGCTGAGACAGGTTGACATTGCACCGCAGGCTGGTTCAAGAATACGTATTGATGACAAAACACTCTCTGATATCAAGAGTTATGCAAATGTAGCGGATGTTTACCCCTTGATAGCTGTCGTTGGAAGAGTAAATTACCAAAATTCTGTTTCCGACATGGCGGTTTATGGTGTTACAACCGGTTATCTGGAAAAATCGGCTATAAAACCAATTGAGGGTGCCATATTTGATAGCAATGAAATTTCGGTTAGTCTTGAAAGTTATGTGCCGGAACTTGTAGAGCCACCTGAAGTAGCAGGTACTCAAGATATCCGAGTTCAGTACACCTACTTAGAAGAGCTTTCACCTATTGAATTTGAAATCCTACCTGAAACTTGGGTTCGTGTCCGTAAAGAACCTAGCCCTAACTCCGAGTTGTTAGGATATACGAAGAGGGTAGAAGGTTTGCAAAATGGTGTTTATGTCGCAGGTGCCACATATTTATCTGACGATTCCAATGGAGTGTTTGCGACCGATTCTGATGGTGCAGTTTTGGGTCGCTGGGTAAAAACCAAAGCTTATCTTTGGGAAGAAACCACATGCACCGATGCTGATATTGGCTGTATAGATGGTAAGTATTTACCTAAACTTGATGACAATAGCGATTTGGTGCAAGAACAAGGCTACATAGCCGAAATCAATCTTTCAGTTACACCCGTTAACCTTCCCGGTAAGGTTTTAGGAACTTCAACGAGCCTAGCCCAGGCAATTGTTGCTGAGGAACCAGCAAAAACAAATCCAGTGCCAGTTGCACAAGATCAAACTGTTGTTGTAGAGGATGGTGAGTGGGTCGAAATTGTAGATGAAACCTCTGTTTCCGACGAAGACGAAGTTAACACTGTTGTAATTAGCAACAATGCGCTACGTCAGGCTGTTGTTAACCGTGCTATGTTGAAAATTTTAAACATCACCGAAGGCGATGCGGTTGGTAAAACATTCAGTGCTTCATTTGTAATACCCACAAATCTACTTGCCGAATCAAAAAAGCGTACTGAGTCTGAATCTACCGAGTATACAATTGTTGGTGTAACGCCAGATGATACTGCGCCAGTATTTTATGTCCCCTTTATAGACCTACGCTCTTTAGGAATTGTGAATTATTCTCAGCTTAAGGTAGTTTCAAATGATCAAGAATCACTCGATATTATTCGCAAGCAGATAGAAGCCGCTGGTTTTGCTACTACCTCGGTAGTCGATACGGTTGAACAAATTACGAGTCTGTTTGCCACTATACGCTTGGTTCTTGGTGTTATGGGTATGATCGCGCTCGCTGTAGCATCCCTAGGTATGTTCAATACCTTAACTGTCTCACTCCTTGAGCGTTCTCGTGAGGTTGGTTTAATGAAAGCCATGGGTATGACCACTATGGAGGTCCAGGAGCTATTTTTAACAGAGTCTATCATTATGGGTTTTTGTGCGGGTATTTCAGGTTTACTTGTTGGGTTAGTCTTTGGAAAGGCAGCGAGTCTACTTCTCACAGTTTTTTCAGTTGCAAAAGGTCAGGGATTTATAAATATCTCGCATATCCCATTTTCATTTATAGCCGTGATAATGATATTATCCTTTTTCGTAGGTATTGGAACAGGCATATTCCCTGCAAAAAGATCACGTAAAATTTCTGCACTTGATGCATTAAGATACGAATAAATGAAAACCCGTATAAACAAGTTTTTGGCTCAAAATAATATTGCTTCGAGACGCAAAGCAGACATTTTAATCAGTGCAAAACGTATCAATATTAATGGTAAGGTTGCAGTTTTGGGTGATGTGGTTGATGATACTGTGGACACTGTAGAACTAGATAAAAAGCCAATAAACACTAAACCTATTAAAGAAAACTATGAGTATCTCTTGCTGAACAAACCAAAAGAGGTGTTATCCACGGTTACTGACGATAGAGGAAGAAAAACCACAAAAGAACTTGTGAAATCAAAAAACAGATTATATCCCATTGGAAGGCTAGATTATGATTCCACTGGTCTAATACTGTTAACAAACGATGGTGATTTGTCCTATAAAATGACCCACCCAAAGTTTCATGTACCGAAGACATACATTGTGACAACGCGTGAAGTAGTGAAAGAAATGCAACTGGCAAAACTTCGTGAAGGTGGCATACCAATAGATGACAAGGTTACATCACGTGCCCAAATAGAAAAAACCGGACCAAGAGAATTTAAAATGACTATTTATGAAGGGATCAAAAGACAAATTCGTATGTCCTGCCGTTATGTGGATTTGCACGTTACAGAGTTGAAACGTGTAAGTATTGGAAAGTTACACCTTGGTGATTTAGCGTTAGGTGCAAGTCGAACATTAACTAAGCAGGAACTCACCTATATAAAAGAGTTGAAATCACAGTAACACTCGTGCTTATGAAAAAAGTTTTAATAATTCTAACAATATTTCTATCTTCAACATTTGTTCTATCTAGATTTTATTACGTTGATTTTGAACATCCAGGTTACTGTGTGATAAGAGTAGTTCCGTCTTTTCTATTAAGCAATTTGGATCTAAGAGGTGCTTTAAGGTTGATCAAATATGCCTCTCCAGGCGATTACTCCGAGGTATGTAATCGTGTGCGTGTGGTAAATAAAAATCCAGGATGTGGTGGTCTTGATGGTGGATGTTTTTATATGAATAAACCAGATGTAATTTATATAGGTAACGATCAAGGCAATATAGCTTTTGCTGCCGATTTGATTTTGCATGAAACTTGCCATGCCCGTCAATTCAGCGAAAAACGTACTCTTCTTGAGCAAGAATGCTATAAAGTTGGCAAACTGTTTCTTGATAAAGTTACTGTATATTGAGCCAGAATTCTTCGCTATATCTAGAATATCTCGCTAGATTCTCAGCAATTTCCTCATTGTCTGGTTTTGTTTGTGAGGTAGTTAAAGGTTGAATAAAGACAGTCTTTGTGCCTTTGATATAGCAACCTACGCTATCAGCATATGTGATGATAGGTCCTGTTTCATTGGCGACAATACAGTTAGTTTCGGTTATGTTAGTGACATAATTGCAAAGAGTTTTGTAATCACTTGGCATTGTTGTTCTGATAGTCTTAATTGCCTGATGTATATGAGTTTTGTTTTCTGTATGTATTGAGTATTTGGTTTTTATAATGCATGTGTTTGCCAGATCAACATAATAAAAGTTTTTTAAAAATGCAGTTGTGATTGCCAAAAATACAACACTCAGTATAAAATTCGAAATTATAAACTTCCCTCTAGATATTCGCGTGACTCCAGAATCTCTGGCTTCATGAAACTCAAACAAACTCTGATCTCTGAATATAACCACAATAAAAGTATAGTGTATAATTGCCACGATGATAAATAAGAGAAACATGCACGAAGAAGTAAAAAACGTAAAAATATCAGTTCCAACCGAACACAATAGTTTAGTCAAACAGGCGCTAGAGGCAATAAATAACAGCGAGGAGATAAAAACTTTGTGGTTAGTTAGCAATACAAACGCTGTTGATCGACTCAAAATGACTGACCATGGCCCTATACATTTTCAAATAGTAGCTAATATTGCTTTGCGTCTAACTAGAATTCTTAAGAAATCAGGTGTTGATTTATCCGTTGAAGGTGACTTTGGTTTAACTTATGAACATGGTGAACTAGTAATATTCTTGGCTAGTTTGTTCCATGATCTTGGTATAACAATTAGCAGAGAGGGTCATGAAGAATTCAGCTTAGCAATAGCAGACAGGGTAATGCACAATATCCTGGATTTTCTACCTGAAATAGAACGCACCATAATAATTTCTGACACACTACATGCAATAATTAGTCACAGAAAAGGCGGTACTCCATATACCATAGAGGCTGGTATAGTTCGTGTAGCTGATGCATTAGATATGAACGAGGGCCGTTCCAAAGTATCATTTGAAGGTGGCATAATCGACATACACTCGCTGTCCGAAGCAGCAATCGAGAATGTTGAGATTAAGACGGGGGATGTGAAACCTATTCAGGTAAATGTAACAATGAACAATTCCGTAGGTATTTTTCAAATTGACGAACTACTAAAGAAAAAACTTAAGGGTTCGGGTTTAGAAAAATATATCTCTGTCAAAGCTCTAATTCATACTGAGCAAGAGAAAAGCCTTGTCAAAGAGTTTAGTATTGCCTAATTATGTCTATCAACAAGTTTATATTGGTAATTATATCTTTTTTCCTCTTTTTTTCAGCTTCTGGTGTTGTATTGGCACATCCTTCTAACTCAACATCAACAACATTAGTTCTTGCAGATACCCCCGCTAAGTCAGCTGAAATTACGATTGCATTGAACTGGGTACAACTTAATGTTTTGGTTGATGCTGTAGCAAACGAGGACAACCTCATGTCATTTCTAGATTTTCACTTTAATACTTTGGATTCATATGTTAAGCAAAAATCTATTTTGAGTGTAGATGACAAAGTTTGCACACTATCTATAAACAAAGACCTTTCAATGCAAAGAACATCGAAGGAATCTACTGACATATTTTTGATAGGTACCTATAGTTGCGTTGCAGATGTTACACATGGCGTATTAAATATAGATTTATTTAATGAATTTACGCCAACTCAGAATTATGTAACTATTTCAAAACTAACTAAGGATGGTACTGCAACTGCTATCAAGGGGGGAGTCTTGTCTGGTATCGATAGCACCCTAGCGTTTAGCAGTGTAAACATTGATGCCTCGGTTAAAGCAGACGAAACCTCGAGGAGTTCTATCAATAACGTTTTAGTGGAAACTTTTAAATCTAGGGTCGAAGAAACCACCTTGCGCTCATTAATCCTTATATTACTCATTGCCATGGTAGTGGGTGGTTTGCATGCTTTGGAAGGAGGTCATAGTAAAGTAATACTCGCATCATTTATGGTTGATAAGCGAACTTCCCTTAGGGATGGCCTTGTTTTCACTTCCCTGTTTACGCTTACGCATATGTCAGATCTTATTGTTATAGGCACCTTCTTATTAATTCTAAACTCATTCAGGGATATATACACACTTGCGGGTCAAATTCAGATTTTTGCAATTTATTCAATGGTTTTTGTATCTTTCTGGCAACTGCTAAAGGAATTGTCCCACTTTATGAAACATCGCTTAGAGCATAGCCTTCATAACGAACACCACCATGATCATAACCATGATTACACAAGTTACCCAAGCTCCCGAGAGAAGTTTATGTTAGCTTTTTTTGAGGGGTTATCCCCATGTCTGATGGGCTGGACAATACTTTTTATAGTAATATCAACAGGTTATTTGTGGCTTCTAATTCCAGTTCTTGTTGCTTTTGCAAGTGGAATATACCTGGTTTTGCTTTGCTTTATGCTTTTGTTTTACAAATTCAAAACAACCATAAACAAAAAAATCACCTGGTTTTCAGACTACTCAGGATTAATATCCTCTGTGCTACTTGTTTCTACAGCGCTTTATTTAGCTACTCAACTACTTTGAAATTTTCGCAGCGGTCAATCTAAATTGGCAACCTAGGTATCCTATAGCATAATAATGGATATATCGTACCCTAAAGGGTTTGTTCTAAGGAGAATGTTATGTCGACAAAGCCTTTAATGGCTCGAGTAATTGAATTGACTATGGGAACAATTGCCGCGATAGTGTGGTTACTGATTTGGAGAAATGTCTCCGACTCGTTGTTTCTTGATCAGTTCCTAGCTGTCTTGTCTGGAATTTGGGGTTTTTGTTTCTTTGTAATGTCTCGTGCTAACACAATTTATATGTCAGCATTTGCTTTCCCCTGGATTGGCACCGGTCGGTGGATTGAATACATAATCCGCAGATTTTCCTACATGCATGGGTCAAGTTGCGGCTTGCAACTTGGTTTGTTCATCGTAGGATGTGTATCCTACCTGATGATTCCAAAAGGACGAAACTTAAGACCATATACCATTGATGTACAAATATCCCAAAAAGTATTATGATGTTCTTACTTTTCGTCTAATTTGAAAAGAAAGGATACCATGAGTCAAAAAGGAAAAATTACCAAAGCAGTTATAGCCGCCGCTGGCACAGGAACAAGATTTTTACCTGCTACCAAAAACCAACCCAAGGAAATGTTACCCATTATAGACAAACCAATTATTCACTACTTAGTAGAAGAAGCAGTTAATTCCGGTATTTCCGATATCATCTTGGTTACTCGTGCAGGTAATCACATCATGGAAGACTATTTTGATAATCGCTCTGAGCTTGAACAGTATCTTAAAGATCACAACAAACTTAAATATCTTGAGATAGTTCAGCAAATACCACAAATGGCCAATTTCATATATGTAAGACAAAAGAATCATTTGCCATACGGAAATGCATCACCGCTTTTAGCAGTTAAAGATTTAATTGATGATGATGAAGCCTTTGTCTATATGTTTGGTGACGATATGACCTTGTCGAACGGTGTCCCTGTAACCAAGCAGCTTATGAACGCTTTCGACGAACGTAGCCCATCGGTAGTATTGGGTGTGCAGGAGGTTTCGTGGGACGTTATCGACCGCTATGGCCAGGTTCGATACAAAGAAGGATCGGAATACCCATATTCTGTAGCTGAAATATGTGAAAAATATCCTAGAGACAAAGCCCCATCCAACAAGGCCCAGTTTGGTAGATTCATATTCAACTATGACATCGTAGATTACATTGAAAATGCTCACACAGGAAATGATGATGAGTTGTGGCTAACTGATGCGATTACAGACTTGATAAAAATGGGCAATGAGGTAATTGCACCACCAATTAAAGGTGAGTGGTTAACAACAGGAGACCCTTTAAATTATCTTATGACATCGCTCAAATTTGC
Organism: uncultured Candidatus Saccharibacteria bacterium; assembly: GCA_964643995.1. GTDB lineage: Bacteria > Patescibacteriota > WWE3 > UBA101185 > UBA10185 > CAZXUJ01. Next base: position 75,258 of record CAZXUJ010000001.1, on the reverse strand, counting down.
CATGGAGAGAGAGGATTTAAAAGATAAATTAACCGACTTTATTAACAATGAGTTATTAATCTGATTTCATACATTGTCATATTGACATCTAGCACTCCGTTAACTAGACTGATAATAGTTACTATTAGTATCTATTTCAACTAAAGGAGGCTATTTATGGCTTTAATTAAGTGGAAGCAACAGTATCCAGTTTGGCCGTCTTTCTTTGATGACGACGTTTTTAGGTGGCCTGATCTATCAGATAGTTCTCAGATGGATGTATATGAAACTGAGAATGCTGTCGTAGTAGAAGCAGCGGTCCCAGGTGTTCCCGAAGAAAAGGTAGCAGTAACTGTTGAGGGCAATATTTTAACTATAAGTGCGTCACACGATGAGTCCCAGGAGGAAAAAGATAAGAAGAAAGTGGTATACAAAAGTTCACGTCAAACATCCTTTACATACTCAACAAGCTTACCAAGAAGCGTGCAAGCCTCGAAGGCCGAAGCTGAGGTTCAGGATGGTATCGTTCGCGTAACAGTTCCCAAGACAGATGAAGATCTTCCAAAGAAGATCTCTGTCAAGAAAAAAAGTTAATATTGAATTACTTACGGTAAGGTCCGGCTAGTCCGGACCTTTTTTGTTATGGAGAAAAAAATATTGTTAAGTAACAATAATACATATTTAAGATACACAGTGACCGCTAACCCTCGTGCTAAAAAGTTGTTGCTTAGGGTCTCATCTTTAGGTGTTGTAACTTTGACGGTTCCTAGTAGAACTTCTGAAAGCTTTTATGAAAGCTTTGTTGCCAAAAATACATTGTGGATCCAATCTCAGCTCGACAAATTGAATTTGGATGGGAAAACACCCACTATACACCGTAAAAAATACCTTGAGGCGAAGGCATCTGTTATACGTTTAGCCAAAGAAAGATTGGCATATTTCAATGCGCATTATCAATTCAAGTATGAGAAAATAACTGTACGAGATCAAAGCTCTCGATGGGGAAGTTGCTCCAACACTGGGACTCTTAGTTTTAATTATCGCATAATATACTTGGAAGAAGCTCTGCAAGATTACATTTTTGTACACGAACTATGTCATCTTAAGGAAATGAACCATTCGCAACGATTTTGGGACTTAGTCGGTGAAACAGTGCCTACATATAAATACTTACGACGTAGACTTAAACGTTACGAATCATCTCTTTTCTGATTCATAACTCACCGTTGCAGGTGTCTTCACTCCAAAGACCTTCTTTATTTTCCATGGCATAGTCTTCGGCAGCTTTGAATAGGTCTTTGTACTTAGTGTCTGGTTCAAAGGCTGATTCCAAAGCGTATCCCTCCCGTACCATTTTTTCATTAACAAATGCTCCATCGAAATAAACATATCGAAGTTGTCTTCCGTAACGATCAACCTCTGACGAGTCCTTTTCAAGTGTGACTGTTTTGTTTAGCACCATGGCCGTCAACTTTTCTGTTGCTTCCTTGCCGAAACATTGTACTGGTTTGCTTGGATGACTGGTTTCTGGGGTGTCTATACCTATCAGACGTACTGTTGTAACCTCTTTATTGCTTTGTTGTACCTTTATTGTATCTCCATCAACAACATCAACTACCGTGTACTCCTCAAGATTGCTTGCACTATTCTGTTCAAGCAGCCCAAACAGTAAAAATATTAATGACCCAAGTACGATTGCAAATGTTCGATGCCTCATTCAAAAAGTATACATTACATAAATTAATTGCAAATTAAATCTGTTACGCTATATACTTAATTCCAGATGTATAACTTATCCGATATAGTGTCAAAATCTTTAAAACTAGCATGGAAACATAAAATGCTTTGGGTATTAGCGCTTATGCTTGGTTCTATGGGGTCATTTAATTTTGTAGGAGGCTCTTCGAATACTAACTCTAGTAATGAACATCAAAATCAGTACCAATATCAAAAGCAGAAAACTAAACCTGCAAATCTAGTCGGTATGGTTCTTGGAGAAACTGATATGCGTCCTGACTTCTCATACGTTTCCAAAGCAATAGCATCTATCAGCACAGGCAATAGAATTTTGTTTAGCATTGCTTTAATAATTTTTATAGTATTCTCAATATCTGTAAGCTTATTTACACAGAGCTGGGCATATGGAGCATTTCTTGGTGGCATGAACGATGCTATAAGTGATAGAAGTTACTCCCTCAATGATTTAGGTAGTTACGGTCGTAAGTCGCTCCGTGAAATTGTTCGTTATAGACTGCTATTTGTCACTGCCGGTGCTGTTATATTAATAGTCTCTGTAGCTGCTGGACTTTCTGCTTTACTTGCTGAAACATCTACACTGCTTGCTGTTGCCATGCTTTTGTTACTACCAATATTTATCTTTTTACTTGTTTTATCCTTAGGTAACAACTTTACATTACGTTACATTGCTCTAAAGGGTGAAGGTGCTTTTGATGCTATCAAGGCAGGCTTGAAAATGTTTGTAAATAATATAGTAAAAGTGTTTGTTTTAGCAATAACAAACTGTCTTGTAGTGTCCACATTGATGCTTGTAACCCTAGGAATGTTTGTAAGCGTCCTGTTGAGTTTCATTTTACCGAGATCGTTTATAAATTTTGAGAATATGAGCCAGGGATTGGTTGTTGCTTTAATTTTACTTTTAATTCCTTTGCTTTTCGCTTTAATTGAAGTTTTTATGGCAGTCGGTGCCTACTTAACTACGTATAAAAATTTTACTTGGAGTATGTTTTTTAATTTTATGACGCAAGGAGATCAACCAAATGGAACAAACTAAGGTAAATGCAGGTTTTTTTACAAGACTTTTAGCCACATTTTTAAATATACTTATCTATTTCTCCCTACTGTCCGTCCCATTATTTATTGCTGTAATAACAGAAAGTACCAACTTGCTTCAAGTAGGAATTCTAACTGCTAGCTTATACATGTTTTCATGTGTTTTTTACACGACCTATTTGATTTATTTTGTAAGCCATTTCGGGGGCGATCTTGGCAAATTACTGTTTGGACTAAAAATTTTGAATTCCAGAGATGATTCATTGCTAGACTTCAAAACGGCTTTGTATAGACAGTTTCCTGGTTACATATTTTCAGTTGGTTTTTTTGGTCTCGGATATTTACGTGTTCTAAAAAATCCAAATAAGTTAGCATGGCACGACGAATTGTTTGGAACGCGTGTTGTTAAGAGTGGAAGTCTGATACCTGGCATAATTGCAACAGTAGTGTTGGGTGCTTATCTAACTTTTTTTGCTTATTCACTTACTCTAACGATGGGGACTATCTAAGTACTATATTGATTATCTTATCTTGTACGTAGACCAGTTTTACTATTTCTTTGCCTTCGATATGTTTCTTAACGTTTTCATTTTGTAGTATTAATTCTTTGACCTCTGCTTCTGTACTGCCTATTGGTATTGTTATCTTAGCTCTCACTTTTCCATTTATTTGTACAGGTAGCTCGACTTCTGAGTCAGTAGCAAACTTATCATCGTATGTCGGCCATTCTTGCAAATGAATGCTATTTTCTTTCTTCCAAGCTTTAAAGCCGTTTACGTTCTGCCACAATTCCTCGGTTACGAAAGGTGCGATAGGTGCGAAGACTTTTAAAAACCCTTTCCATATTTCTGATGGGATTTCTTCTAGGGTTTTTAAATGATTAGTAAAAATCATTATTTGACTTACTGAAGTATTCATCTTCATTTCTGTCATCATTGATGTGATTTCTTTGATCATTTTATTGTAAGCTCGCTTAGTTTGTTCATTTGCTTCAACATCTTTAACCTTAGTATTCAGTTCATAAACTGTTCTTATCAGTCGATAACAAGCCATTATGCTCGTATCACTCCAGGGATAGGTGTCTTCATAAGGTCCAATAAATGCCAAGTAGGTTCTCAGTGCATCCGCGCCATAGTTATCAAATACCATCTTCGGATCAATCACGTTTCCACGTGATTTTGACATTGCACGACCATCGGGACCTAGTAACATGCCACCACTCATTCTTGAAGCTATTGGTTCTTCGTAGGGCATTAGTCCCTGATCATACAATGCTTTGTACCAAAATCTTGTATACATTAGATGAGCCGTTGTGTGCGCCGCAGTCCCAAAGTATTCATCTACAGGTAACCAATATTTCATCTTTTCCATATCGCAGAAAGTTTCGTTGTTTTTAGGGTCAATATATCTGATGTAATACCAGTTTGAGCCTGCCCATGTTGGCATAGTATCTGTTTCACGTTTTGCTTCATTGCCTGAGCTGTCTGTCGTTTTGTTCCATGCAACGTTCCTTTCTAGTGGACTTGTCCCATCGCTAGAAGGTAAAAAGTCTTTCATTATAGGCAATTCAATTGGTAAGTCATTTTCACTAACAGGCTCTAATGTTCCGTCTTTCTTGTTTATTAGCGGGATAGGTTCCCCCCAGTACCTTTGTCTTGAAAATATTTGATCACGTAGTTTATAGGTCTTTGCAACATCTCCTTTGGTTTCATCCTTTAATCTTTCGGTGATGATTCTCGCGAACTCCGTAGAGTTACTTCCATTATAGTTACCAGAATTTATCATTATTCCATCTGAATCTATTACTTCTAATACTTCAATATCTAATGCCTTTGCAAATTCAAAATCTCTCTCATCGTGCGCTGGAACTCCTTGCACAACACCTGTCCCAAAATCAAGCAGCACATAATCAGCAATATAAACTGGAATTTCCCTAGTAACCTCATCTAGCGGGTGCTTTGCAAAAATTCCTTTCAGTTGTACGCCTGTCTTTTTGCGGTTAGTCTGTCTTTCCATCTCTGACATACTCTGAACTTGCTCAATATACTTTTTGACCTCCTCGGGGTTTTCTAGTTGATCAAGTAGTGATTGTACAGCTGGATGTTCTGGGGCTAGCACCAAAAATGTCACTCCAAACAATGTATCAGGACGTGTAGTAAAGGTAACTAAGTTTTGTCCTGCAACCTCCCAATAAACATTTGCGCCATCCTTTCGACCAATCCAATTAATCTGACCCTGCTTTACAGACTCTTCATATTGAGTTTTATCTAGATCAGCTAGCAATCTATCTGCGTAATCAGTAATTTTCAAAACCCACTGTTTAAACATTTTTCTTCGTACGGGATAGCCACCACGCTCGGAAACTTTTTTAGTTTTATCATTAGGATCGGGCAATACTTCTTCGTCAGCTAATACTCCCAACTCATCGCACCACCAGACGGGCATTTCTTTCAATTGTGCTAATCCTGCTTTCCACAGCTTTATAAACATCCACTGTGTCCATTTATAAAATTCTGGGTCAGATGTGCTTAACTCACGATCCCAGTCAAAGGCATATCCCATCATTTGCAATGAATATTTAAAGTTTTTGATTGCAAGTGCTATTGCCTCCTGAGGTGTGATTTTTTTCTTAATTGCAAAGGTTTCTGCTGGCAATCCGAAACAGTCCCAGCCCATAGGAAACAAGACATTGTATCCGCGCATCCTTAAGAATCTAGAATAGATCTCAGGTACTGTGTATCGCATCATATGACCACAATGCAAAAATTCACCTGAGGGGTAGGGGAGCTCAGCTAAAATGTATTTCTTAGGCTTATTCGAGAAATCCACAGCCTCATATATATTGTCTTTGAACCAGTTATCGCGCCAGTTGTCTTCAATTTTTTTGTGATTGTACTTGCTCATAATATAGGTCTAATTATAGATTATTTCGTTATACTAAGGAATCTTGTCATTGGTGTCAACAAATGATATATTACCTAAGCTATGGCAAAGAGCAAAAAGAAGAAAAACAGAAGACTAATTGCATTCGAATGCGTTGAAACCGGCATAAGAACATATGTTAGTGAAAAAAACGTTATAAACAACCCCGAAAAACTTGAGTTTAAGAAATATAACCCTAAATTGCGACGTCATACCTTGCACAAGGAAGTACAGAAGCTAAAGTAAATAAATCCCTTTGTACCAATATAATACCGTTTTGAGCTTTTCCTGTTAGTTCAATCTAATCACTCCTTCTAGAGGCAAAAGATTTGAATAACGGCGGTATAATTAGTGTCATATCCCCAATTCACAAGGAGTTAAAATCATGTCTCGTCGTTTGTTGTTTGTTCTGATCGGAGTTTTACTCTTGCTCGTATTGGTATGTATCGCTTTTGCGTTGTATTCAGTTTTATCAAACCCAGGGTGTACCCACATAGGAAAGTTTGTTTACTGGGCTGACAGCCTTGGTGTTTATCTGCCGGACTTTTATTGTTTCAGCTGGGAACACGGGTTCTCGTATGGTTGGGACGGCCGGTAGGCTTAGGGACTTCTAGTGCGTGTGAAGTATAAATTTACATAAATATTTGTAAGCTTTTCACACACTCTGGGGGTCCCTTTTTTTGTTATACTATATTCATGACACCTACAACCCTTACAACTAATCAAGTTCAGTCTTTTGTTCGTTTTATAGCTTTTATAATTTCATTTACAGTTTTATCTTTTTTGTTATTGATTCCATTGTCAGGAGCTTCCTTAGGAATCTTTGGTAATGCGACAGTATTGTTGTTACCTGGCGCAGTAATTTCTGCATGGGTTTCTTCGATTATTTCAAGAATGTTTTACATTTTGCCTGAGTGGCAAAGTATGGTTGTTTTACGTTTAGGTAAATTTAATGGTGTGCGTGGAGCAGGTTTTTTCATGATCCCACCTTTTATATATTCGGTGGCTGATATAGTTGATATGAGAATTGTTACTCAGCAGGTTGAAGCTACTGCGACATTAACTAAAGATAACGTTCCCACAAAAGTAACAGCTGCTGTTGAATATAAGGTCGAGGATCCTCGCAAAGCGACCATAGATGTACGTGATTTTAGATCATCGGTTATTTGGCTTTCTACTGAAGCTTTGAAAAATACCATTGGAAGTTTGGATTTACGTGAGCTTTTGAGTGAGCGTGATCAGATTGCTGACTCTTTACGAGTACAGATTGATCAAGGCGCTGCTATATACGGTGTTGATGTGCGTGCTGTTCGTATCACCGATATTGACACACCACAATCTCTTATTGAAGAGTTAGCTGTAATTGCGCGTGCACGTAGATCTTCGGAGGCAAAGCAGATTCAGGCAGATGCTGAGGTTGCTGTAGCTGAGAAAATTAGAGAAGCTGGTGCAATTTTAGACGGTTCTCGCCATGGTATGCGTTTGCGTGAGCTACAGATCCTAAGTGAAATGAGTAAAGAAGAGGGTTCCATGATTATCATTTACCCTTATGGAGACCGCTCCGGTGAAGAAATTGCAAATGGTACTCCAGGACGTGTTTTCAAGATGCCTCAAGAGTAAACTTCTTACAGCTCTACGCCCATACTTTCAAGCAAGATGTAGTATCTTGTGCAATGATCTAGAATATATCCTTTGATAGGTTTGTTATCAAAAGTTTCAAAGGCATATATTTCTTCAAGTTGTTGTTTGTTTTTTGAAACTACCGCACCCCTGATTTTGCGTAGGGTGTCTTTAGAAATCTCCTTGCTCAAATCTTCCACGGGGTATATATCAAAACAGATTACACGTTTCCCATCATAAGCAATATTTCGTGGGTAAAGATGCCTTGGTTCTTGTTTTCCATCCAAATACTCACACATCTCAGCAAAGCTTTGTATATTGTGTGGTTTGCCCTCACTTGAAAATCCTCTGATTCCTGCAGTATCATATATATCAAGAGCAATCTTCCCCTCCTCCAATAGTGCCAGAGCTTTTTCTCCGAAAATCTTAAGCTTATTTACATATCTCTCTCTATGTTTTAAGACCTGTTGTCCTGCAAATCCATACCTTTCAATATGTGTGTCTGGATTTATATTTTCCCAGACCTCCATAAGTGTTGTTTCTGTTGCAGGCCAGTAGTTGGCATATCTGCTGTTTCTACCTTGTTCTAACTTCTTCCGTGGACTTTCTATGATGGCTGATCCATAAAAGTCCGGTAGATTGTCCCCTAAATAACCCTTAATCTTTGTATAAACCTCAAGTTTTTCTTGAGCAAATCTCCTCAAGGACAACTCCACGCGTTTTTTGTTAAATTCTTCTACATCAGTTTCGCTCAGAAGTGCCTCAATTTGTTCAGATGAGTATTCCAAAGCTTCTTGTGGTGGTATTGCTATCGTTTCTGCAATAGGTACAAGGTGCTTACGATCTTGCAAAGTTAACTTTGGGTTGCCAGTGGTTCCCATATCGTGTATGTACCCCGTCCTAGTAAGTTTAACAAACCTTTTTTCGTCAAATTCAAAACCAGATGAAAAAGTTCCATTGTGCATTTTTGAGTCTGTCCAATCAAGTGAATCCAACTTCTCGTAATCTATTTTTAGCGGTAGTAACTGAGGTTCTTTGTCATACTCAAAATTCGCATAACCTTGCATTTTCGATTCTATACTCATACTGTAATTTTACATTTTATGTATTGATTGTGAAACATTAGTACAAATAACATATAATGAGCTAATGCAAGGTATTCTATACGTTGTTGCAACTCCAATAGGTAATCTTGGTGATATGTCTTTTCGTGCTGTTGAGATACTAAAAAATGTGGACATAATCTTAGCCGAAAACACTTCTGAAACTTCAAAAATACTAAATAAATACGAGATAAGCGCCAAAAGACTTTTAGCCTATCGAGATGAAACTGCCACAAAGCTTATACCTCAGCTAATACCTAATTTGGAGGAGGGTTTATCCATTGCATTAACTTCGGATAGTGGTACTCCTCTTATTTCAGACCCTGGTTATAAGATTGTTCGGGAGTGTCTAAACAAAGGTATACAGGTGATTACTGTTCCAGGTCCGTCAGCAGTTATTTCGGCACTATCCATAAGTGGACTTCCAACGGATAAATTTTCTTTCGTAGGATTTCTACCAAAAAAAGGTGGCCAACGTAATGAAATACTTAAAACTTTTGGTAATTTGGATGCAACACTTGTAATTTATGAATCGCCATTTAGAGTTCTGAGAACCTTAGAAGATATCCATGCTGTATTGGGCAATCGTTATGTTAGCGTTGTGAAGGAATTGACTAAGTTGCATGAAACAACTTTTTGTGGGAAAGTAGAGGAATTGCTTGAAATATTGCCAACTCGTAACTTAAAAGGGGAGTTTGTAATTTTAGTTGGAAAAGAGGGCTTAAGCTTTTAGATCCATGGAAGATTTAACATTCGATTTAGAAAAAAAACATCTCTCAAAAACAGTTACCAAACTCCAAGACGCTAAAAAAGCACTTGATAAATCTATGGAGGAGCTTGGGGCAGGGAATCTTGACCGACTGAAAGAACTTCGAGATAACCCCGAAACCAGTGGTACTGACTATTTAATGTATGTTCAACAGCTTCACGAAAAAAATGAAGCTTTTAATCTTAAGGACAAGGTGAAACGGCTAGAGGAAATTTCTTACTTAACAAGAGAACCATACTTTGCACGAATTGATTTAGAGGAACCAAAAAATCCACAAGATAAGCATGAACTATATATTGGTAAATTTGGGTACACTGAGGATAAGCCTGTTATTACGGATTGGCGTGCAAAGATCGCTTCTGTTTACTATAGATATCGTTATCCTCAAAAAAATGTCTTTTATGATGCACCAGATGGACGAATTGCCAAAGATTTAACTTTAAAAAGAACCTATGAAATAGACAATAGTGTCTTGCTTAAATATTTTAACAATGACCTACAACTAGATGAAAATGAAATAATCACAGGCAAGCTCAACGAAAGAACAGGTGGTGTATTAGAAGACATCATCGAGACTATTCAAGAGTCTCAACTTGATATCATTGAGGCTGACCCAAGGAAAGTATGTATTGTTCAAGGATGTGTAGGCAGTGGTAAAAGTACTGTAGCTATACACAAACTTTCACATATTTTTTTCAATTTTCCAAAAATAATACAACCTGAGCGTTCTATTTTGGTTGCGAAAAGCGGTATCTTGATAAGTTACTTGGCTACTCTTTTTCCAAAACTAGGTATTTTTGATGTTAATTATAAAACCTTAAGAGAGTTGGTTTATAGCTTGTTATTTAGTGAGGATGTTAAGTTGCAGTTTGATTTGGATACTAACTTGGATTTATCTGATTTCGATCTTAAAAAAATAAAAAGTTTACAGAAAAGTGTTAAAGAGGTCCATAAACTTGCTACTGAAAGAATAAAAAAATTGCTAGAGGACGATATTTTTGCCAGTTTGGCAAGTTATGCTCATGATGATAACGTGTCCATCAAAGAAAATATTGAAGATCTACTGTCAGAATTAAACGAAGAATTAGCCTACCAAAAGGAAAGGTTAAAAGAAAACCCCAATTCTGTGAAAAGTTGGATTTTCAAGGAGAATATTCAGAACCTTCGTAAGCTTACCAATAAGCTTCAAACGATCAGAGCAGACCTAAAGACTAAGTATCTCGTAAGTGTTTGTAACGAGTGGGGATTAAATCTTGCTGAAAAGATGGGGTACAAGGAAATCTTAGTATATCTTTATATACACTCCCGTTTATTTGGTTTGCCTAACTCATTAAAGTACCAGTATTGTGTTGTTGATGAAGGACAAGATTTAAATGTTTTAGAGTACCTTGTACTGAGCCAGCTTGTTCAGCATGGGAGATTTTGCATTTTGGGCGACCTGAATCAAAGTTATGTTGTAGATGGTATAGATGATTGGGAGGCTATCAGAGATGTGGTTTCTGACGCAAAGGAGGCTCAAACCTTTGAACTTGACACAAACTATCGAAGCACTAAGCAAATCATTGATTTCGCTAACAATATTCTTAAGCCTTACACGCATACATATTTACCCAAGTCTATAAATCGTATGGGTCAGGAAATAGTTAAGGAAAAGGCATCAGACAACGCTGCTATGATTTCAATTCTAGAAAATCATCTGCGCTCTGATTTAGAGAAATTGGATAAAAGTATAGGTATAATTGTATTTGGTGATGATTTGCTAATTGATGTTCAGAACTCTATTGATGCTCTTGGAACAGAGTTGAAGGTGTCTGCGGAGAAAATTATTAAGCTTGAAGACCACACACGCATTGCATATATACCAAAAGGTTTGTATGTCACTAAGTTTGAAAATTGTAAGGGACTTGAGTTTTCCAAAGTATATGTCTTAGGCTTACATTTGAGTGAAGTAAGCAATTTTGATGAGGCTAAAAAAGCGTTTGTAGCTGTTACACGAGCTATGAATGAATTGGTAATTATTGGAGAATGATAAAAAAACATTATTTACTTATTATTTTGGTGCTTTTGGCCATAGCTTTGCGCTTGCTAAATCTCGGTTATTCGGACTTTCAGGGCGACGAGATTAAAGCACTTTTTATCCCGGAGCCAAACCAAAGTATTTCCGAGTTTCTATTAACTCAACGTAAAGGTCCAGTTCAATTTATAGTTACATATTTACTTACCTTTGTAACGCCTGATTATTCAAACGAATTTATAGCTAGGTTACCTTTTGCCCTTGCTGGTGTATTAGCTGTTTATTTCTTTTACAAGTTTTTAGTATTGGAATTTGATAAAAAGATTGCGACTTATTCCACTTTCTTTCTTATCACTAACGGGTTTTTTGTTGCGTTTTCTCGAATAGTTCAATATCAGTCATTTGTAGTTATGTTTATGATTGCAGCTCTTTACTTTTTTAGCTTGGCAAGCAGAGACAAGGTTTGGTCTGTAAAGGGTATATATCTGGGTTTCTTACTTTGGGCTTTTTCGATTCTTTCTCACTATGACGGTGTGTTTATTTTCCCTTATGTTGTATATCTAATATTTAGGTGGAGTAAAAAACAGGTTTTTGATTTCTCGAGTATTTTCAAAAATTTCAGGCATTTGTTACTTTCCGGTTCACTTTTTATGTTTCTACTGCTCATTTTTTACATCCCTTTCGTTTTTAACCTCGATGACGCAACAAAAAGCTATTGGACTGGTCGTCTTGAAGGAACTGGCGGTAAATTAGCAAGCTCAGTTTATTTGTTTTCGGTTTACCAACCAATCTATATCTTTGAAATATATCTGATTTTGTTTGTGTTAGGTTTTATTCAATTTATCAAAAGGTTCATAGGATTTGAACTTCTGATGTCTGTTGCGCGCAGTCGTTTTAAAAAGATTGGCACTTTATTGGTTTTAACATTTAGTGACAATTTTCATAAAGTTTTAGCACTAAATATATGGTTTTTGGTTGCCTTTCTGTTTTTTGAGGCTTTAGTAAGTATTCCTGGAACCCATATCTACACATATTTGTTGCCTATGCTTATCTATCTAGGTTTTGGGGTAGTCATGATTGATCAGCTGCTACAAAAATTACTTAAGCATTTTGGAATGGTGATTAGTACCGTAGGAATTGTGGTGGCTTTCACATTTATATTTATACAGTCGTTCGCAGTTTTTGTTGATCATACAAAAGAGTATCCTTGGCGCAACGAAAAGTTTATGTTTTGGACTTTACCAGCTCCGAGCCCTGTATATCACCTAAGTATGTTTGGATTTCCTTACTATCGCCACTGGGAGGAAATAGCAGACTTCATTTTATCGGATACTGGTGTTTTGCCATGTCCAAAGAATAGGCCTATAGAATCCTGCAAGCAGATAAATGACAAGATTATTTTTTATTCAACTAACGAGCGTGATTCTATAGCTCGTTATCATATTCCTTATTCCAAAGAAACAAACAACGCTGGTTACTTTGTGTACATTCGCGATCCTCAAAGTTACTCTCATGATCTTAACCAAGAGAAAGTTGAGTATTGGGCCGCAAATTATCCTGCAGTTTTAACTTTAACTAACTGCCAGGAGGATATATTATCTGGTAATTTCTCGGATGTACTTGGGCTACACAGTGGAAAATGTATATCAATCTCTGAGAAGGTCGCAGAAGTTTACTATATGGCTCCGGGGGGTTTGGTACCTATTCAGGAACAAGGGTATTAACCTATCTACTTAATCTTTTTTCTGTCCAAATTACTGTTTGTGATATCTCGCTCTCGCCTGTGTTCGTAGTTTCATAAATACCCCTTAACCTGTGTCCAAACAGCAGCACAAATATTATCACTGCGGCTATAGCTGATATCAGAACGTAACCTGCCGCCAGATCCTTTGTAATTTTTGCCACTGGATGTTGTTCTTTAAACAGATGATCAATAACTTGCTCTACCACTGTGTTCATCATTTCTGCTGTTAATACCATAGCTGATATTATTGCAATAATTGCCCACTCAACATTTGAAATTTGAAATAAATAGCCTAAGCAAATGATAGCTATGGTCGCAACGATGTGGACTCTAAAATTTGGTTCGTGCAACAATGCATGAAATATACCTTCGAATGCAAACTTGAAGCTTCTAGCATGCTTTCTAGGATGATGACTCATAAACAATGACTTCATATTAAAATTCTACCACTCATGCTGTATTATTAAAATGTAGTATAATCCGTCAGTATGCTAAAAAAACTGAAAAACAAAAAAGTCATAATTCTTCTTATAATTCTAGCTGTTGGTATTTATTTATATACCCAGCGCTCTGCGACAAAGCCTATTGAAGTTGAAAAAGCCACACTGGAGAGAAATGTTGTTACTAAAACAGTTTCAGGTAGTGGTGTCGTCACATCAGAAAATGAAGCTGATCTAGCATTTCTTGGTACCGGCCGGATTACTGAACTAAACGTAAAAAAGGGTGATTTTGTTGAGAAAGATACACTATTAGCCCGTATATATGATTCAGGTGCCTATTCCTCTACCACGGCAAAAAAAGATGCTCGTGATATAGCCTTACGTGACCTTGAACTTTACAGAGCTACGTATCAGGACAATCATAAAGCTGTTGGAGGAACTGAAAGCTATGAAATAGCTGTTAGACGTCTTGAGGAGTTAGTTTCTGCTTCTGAAGCTACCTATCAAGCTGCTATGATGGGACTCTCTAGTTATTACCTGACAGCCCCTTTTACAGGCACTATTCTAGACGTACAAGGTGATGTGGGAGAGATCGCGTCTGCTACAAGCCCCGTAATTAAAATTGCAGATATTACAAAATTAGTATTAGAGGTCGAACTAGATCAAGAAGATTTCAGTTTTGTACGATTAGGACAAAAAACAGAGGTTACTTTAGATTCTTATCCTGACGACATATTTATGGGGGAGGTTGTCGAAGTCCCATTGTTTGTAGACTCAGCAGATCAAGAAAGTTTTCTGGTTAAAATTGCGCTTAGTCCTCAGGATAAGCCGATACTACTAAATATGGATGGGGACGTGTCCATTATTATCGCGACAACCAATGAGGAGGTTAATACATTAACCTTTGATCAAGTCTTTTTTGATGATGAAGATAAACCATATGTTTGGGTAGACAATAACGGCGTCTTAGCTAAGAAATACATCGAAATCGGACTAGAGGGCGATATTTATACACACATCAAATCTGACATTTCTGAAACAATAGTTGTTCCATCAAACCCAGATCAAGAAGCAAAAGAAGGTTTGAAAACACAAGTTAAAGAATAACAATATGAAAACTTTGTTAGAGACCAAGAATGTTACAAAGGTTTATGAGGTTGGTACTCAGAAGATTAGTGCTCTAAACGGTGTATCAATTAAAATACAAGAAGGTGAGTTTGTCTCTATTATTGGTAAATCTGGTTCGGGAAAATCAACCTTAATGCATATCATTGGCCTTTTGGATACTCCTACAACAGGTGAGGTTATCCTTCAAGATAAAAACGTTGTTAGTTATAGTGAGCCAAAGTTAGCCCAAGTACGAAATAAAGAGATAGGATTTGTATTTCAATCTTTTAATCTTCTGAAAAGAACTTCGGCGATTGAAAATGTAAAACTCCCTCTTATGTATAGCAGTGTTCCAAGAGCTGAATGGGACGTACGTGCCAAAAAAATGCTTGATTTAGTAGAACTCAGCGATCGACTTAATAACAAGTCTAATGAGTTGTCTGGTGGTCAAAAGCAGAGGGTGGCAATTGCGCGGGCATTAGTGAATGATCCCTCAATAATTTTGGCAGATGAACCAACCGGAAATCTCGACACCAAAACTGAAAACGAAATAATTAAAATTCTTCGTAAGCTACATTCCCAAGGTAAAACAATTGTCATAGTAACTCATGACGATGAAATTGCAGCTCAGGCAGACAGACAAATCGTTCTGAGAGATGGCAATGTAGTTTCGGACTCATAGACCTTATGATCAGCTTATTTCTAACCATAAAAACATCCTCGGACGCCATTTTGGCAAACAAAGGTCGTTCGATATTAACAACGCTTGGGGTTATTATAGGAGTTTTTTCTGTTGTTATGATGATTTCCTTAGGACAAGGCGTACAAAATTACATTACTGACGAATTTGAGGCTATAGGATCGAACCTGATCTTCATATCTCCTGGGCAAGCCGGCTTTGGTGATCCGGCGGAGGCATTCTCCAGAAATCAACTAGAGCAAAAACACATAAATCTAATATCTACCTATGCTTCAGACTATGTTACTGCAGTAATCCCGTACCATATTGTTGGAGATAACGTTAAATTCAAAACAAAAACCTTTTACGCGGAGGTTTTAGGGGTGAACTATCAATCTTTAGACGTATTCAACTATTCCTTAAGTGAGGGTGAAAACTTTACGCAGTCTCAAGAAAACTCTAGTTCCCGTGTTGCAATAATTGGGCCTCTAGTACAAGAGGAGTTGTTTTCCAACCAATCCCCGCTAAACAAGCGCATTAGTATTGGTGGTGACAACTACACTATCATCGGTGTGTTTAACGAAAAGGGCAGTAACTACGACGACCAGATAATTTTGCCTTATACATCTGCAGAAGAAACTTTTGACCTGAAAAACTATTCTAGTATCGTAGCCAAAATAAATGACGCACAAAACATTGATGTAGCATTGCGTCATATTGAGCTCGCTTTGCTAAGAGATTTAAAAAAAGAAGATTTTTCAGTGCTGTCCCAACAAGATATCTTAAGTACTATCCAAGAGACCCTTGGTGTACTTACTTTGGGTTTGGGGCTGATTGCGGGCATTTCGTTAATTGTTGGGGGGATAGGTATCATGAATATAATGCTTGTTTCCGTAACTGAAAGGATAAAAGAAATTGGGCTTCGAAAAGCACTTGGAGCTACTAGCAGAACAATAGCTCTACAATTTTTGATCGAATCTATTATGTTGAGTGTGCTAGGTGGCTTAATTGGTCTTATCCTCGGATATATTGGCACGGCTATAGCACAACAGTTTTTACGTGCAGAAATACCCGTTGTCGCGGTGTTCTTGTCATTCGGATTTTCAGCTGTGGTTGGTATGGTTTTTGGCACTTATCCTGCTTTATCAGCAAGTAGAAAGGATCCGATAGAATCTTTGCGTTATGAATAGTCAGATTATAAAACTAGCGTTATCAAATATTGTTGTTAATAAAGTGAGATCTATACTCACTATGCTTGGAATAGTTATCGGCGTGTTTTCGGTTATAGTCTTGGTAGCAATAGGCTCGGGAATAGAAAGTTTCATAGTTGGCCAATTTAATGCTCTAGGCTCAAATTTGATATTTGTTGCCCCAGGTACCGCTAACTTTTCTGATGACCCCGCAAAGGCCTTTAGCAGAAACAAACTGGACGAAAAACATCTAGATTTAATCGAGGCAAACGCTTCAGATGTTGTTTCTTACTTTTCTCCATCGATTCGTTTGTCCGACAACGTAAAATACAAAACAAAGACCTACAAAGCTTCAATTATAGGTAGTAATGAGGAGGGATTAAATATATTTAATTATGAAATTGCCACTGGCCGCTACTTTGACGCTCAAGAAGTTCGTTCCAAAGAAAAGGTTGCAATTATAGGTGATTTGGTACGAAAGGAGTTGTTTGGTTCTCAGGAACCTCTTGGTGCACATATAACTGTTGGTGATAATCAATATCTAGTCATTGGAACACTCGTATCCAAAGGTCAAAGCCAAGATGAAAATATAGTTTTCCCATACACAACAATAAGGGATGCCTATAGTGTAAAAAACTTCTCCGGTATTGCAGTAAAACTTAAGGATGGTGTTGATGTTACACTTGCCACCCGCAAGTTGGAGTTAGCACTAATGCGTGATCTTAAGGATGATGATTTTTCAGTTCTATCCCAGGCGGATGTACTTGCATCTATTCAAAATATACTTAGGATACTCACTATGGGTATCGGGGCAATTGCCGGAATATCATTAATAGTAGGTGGCGTTGGAATCATGAACATTATGCTCGTTTCAGTAACAGAACGAATTCATGAAATAGGTTTACGCAAGGCTTTAGGTGCTACTTCTAGAACAATTGCTATTCAGTTTTTGCTCGAGGCATTATTTATAAGTTTGGTAGGAGGTTTAATAGGTTTGTTACTTGGATGGCTTGGGTCATTAGCCGCCAGAAGTTTTATAACAACTACTATCACAGGCTGGTCAGTGTTTCTTGCAATTGGCTTCTCGTGTTTAGTAGGGTTGGTGTTTGGAACCTATCCAGCCATACAGGCAAGTAAGAAAGATCCAATTGAAGCTTTGCGCTACGAATGATAAGGTTGTAATTATTTAACCTTAGTGTATTTCAGAGTTACAACAGTGTTTTCTGGCAAGGTTAGTTCCGCAATTTCAAAAGTTATATCAAAATCGGTGTCAACTGTTTTTAGAAATAACCCCCGATCATACTCTGAAGGATTCAAATTTTTAAATTGGTCAGTGACTGATTTTTCAGTGTTTCTCATATAGACTCTCCATTTGTAGTTTTCATTTGCCTGTAAATTGTTTACGGTAGCAATTTCGGTTCCGTAAGTATATGCAGTTTTTGAGTACGAAATTTCACTCTCAGCTCGTAGCAAATCTATTAGATCTAGAACTGTCTCATTATTTTGAACATTCCTCGAATATTGTTTAACTGTTTTTCCATTGTCCAATACAAATGTGACATCAACTGGCTTTTCTTGTGGTTCGTGCTTTTCATCTGTTTTGTCGGATTTAATCTCAACCTCATTGCCCTTTAAAGCATCATTAACGAACAAATAACCACCTAAAAGAGTGAATATGTATATGCCAATTAATATTTTCTTCACGGGTATTATTATATAGGATTTTGAGGAAAAAAAAGCGGGTCGTTCTCAGACAAATGGTTGTATGTTATTACAAAAATTTGAATGTCTGAGGATGACCCGCAAGCCTAAAAGATTACGCGAGGTAATTCAAGTAGGCAATATATGCAATGATTCCTTCAAAAGCAAATACAAGACCTGAGATAGCATAGCGCAGTGTTTTTGAAGATCCAGTTGCTGAGCCGACGGCCCATGCGATAAAGGCAGAAATAGCGATGCCCAGAACAACAGCTAATGCCATACTCAAGGCCAGAACGACGATGAAAGCGATCAAGGCTAAGGCTAAAAACAGGGTAAGCAGTAAAATCAACATTGTGGTACTCCTTAAACTTGTGAATTGTGGATAAAACTTACCTTTTGGGTAATGAGATAATATTACCTCTACAAATCGTTTCGTGCCTGTGCTATGGGGTACTTTAGGGCCTTGTATGGGGCACTTAATCCATGGTTTTGGTAGCACTGTTAAGCCAATTTCCCATTGTTTGGGTATTTGGTATACTGTAGCTACTTTGTGCGCCTGTGGCCTAACGGATAAGGCACTTGTCTTCGGAACAAGGGATTGGGGGTTCGATTCCCTCCAGGCGCGCCAGTGTTATAATTTTGTCATGGAGACTCAAAAACCTGAACCAATAAAAACTATTAACGAAAACGTTTCTACCCTTGAAGTGGCAAGGTATTACTTAAAGGTTGAGTTCACAAAACTCTTTCCGTCAGTGCCTTTTGAGTTAATTAGGGACAGCATTGATAGTCTAAAAGATAAGAATGTTTTCTCATTGTTAGAAGCTATGTCCTTTACCTATCATTTGAATGGCGTGTATTACAACATTACACGGGAAGGCTATGACTGGAAGGAAGAAATTTGGGATATTAACAAACTAGTTATGACGGGCATGGATCCAAATGTAAACAAAGTTATATTCTCTGAGGAGGTTAATGGTGATGTTACGAAGTTTAAGAGTTACTTGCTAGATTATTTTGAAAAAAATGTCGATAACGATCCTCAAGGGTTGTTTTCTTTTAAACCCTCTAATAAACCGATAAATTTTCCAAAACTTATAGCAAAAGTTAGAGAGGGAAAGTTACGAATGCTAGACGGTTCACATCGCTTAACTGAAATGCTTTTAAACGGTGTTTCTGAAGTACATGTTTATGCTGGTCATCCTGTAACTCAAATACCCGATGAAAAGCAGAAAACAAAAATAGGTTCTAGCACATTTATCTTATTAACAATTGCTTACAAGCAAGGTACCGCGGAGGAACGCAAAGCAGTCATTACAGTTACAAGGCAGTTAATGAACAGAAGCACAGATGGTAAAGAAGCTGTGCAAAAATATTGGGTAGATAGACAGCAAGACAACGAAATCAAAGAAGCTGGGAGGTTGCTTTTGGGAGCATGATTAATACAATTACACCCGATGAGGTTGTTTATTCGCAAGAAAATCAATTCTCATATGAGGCAATTAAGCCTGAAGTTAAAACTTTGGAATCATTCCGAGCATTGTTTGAGGTGAACGAGGCTGTGCTAAAACCCGAATATGTAGAACCTTTGCGTCAGGCTCCACATGAGGTTGTTCAAATAATGTCTGGCCAATTGCAAAATGCCTCACACTTTATCGAAACTTCTACATCCTCGTCGATAAAAAGTATGTATGAAAGGCAATTTGCAGAAGGTGTACATGCGCTTACGTTTTTTAATAATTTTTGTGAAAACCTCAATGGTATTGAGAGCTATGAAGTGGCTGTCCAAGACGACGAGTTGGGAGGACTAGTAATAAACATGTCTCCAAAGGAAGATATTCCATGGGGAGAACTTGGAGGACAGCCTGTAGAAACTGTTCAAATTGTTCTGCGTAATGGCAGTAAGGTAAATTCTGATTCTAAGGCTTATACTCCAATGCAATTTAACGTAAGGTTTCTTGATGGTGATATGGGGGAGATAGATTCGTGGCGACTTGACATGCACAATACAAAAACACGAGAAATTCAGGTTGATGCAAAAATTGGTGGTGATAGTTTGTTTGCTCATCATCAGAGAGTTGCGTCATTAAACAATTCGCAAGACCCAGAAAAAAGTTTTCAAGCTATGCAAGCAGCATTTTTATTAAATTTTGGTAGATTATATTTGCTTGGAAAAGATGAGAAGGGTAGGACTGTAGGTAATGAGCATGCAGTCTATAACTCTCCCGACCAAGTTTTAAAAGTGAGGCAAGAGTATGTTAACGCCATTAATTTCTTGAAAAAAGAAAACTAGAGGGCTTTAAGCCTTTCTTGAAGTTTGTGTATCATTCCATTCTCCGAATCCATTACTATTGGGCCCTGTGTAAAAGCCTTGACTGAGTAATCTCCCAACTGCCTAAATCTGTCCGGGTACCTTTCTAGTAGATTATATATCTCGGGCAAAGATATCAAATCAAAGGTGACCTGCCCTATACGTTTTGTTGGTGTTATAAGATCTTGCTCTCCACCTTCAACTGATCTTCCTGTGATTTTATGTGCGCTGTAAGATAATCCAAGTTCCCCATATTCGGACTGTAGATCTAGTGTGCCTAATTGTTCGATAAATTGTTCTTGTATACCAATATTGCTAAGTGGAAAATCAACAAACAACATAATGTCTAAATCGGATTGTTTGGTACTGACCCTTCCAGGATCAAATACATCTCCGCGACCCATTGCTCCTATGAGATGAGAAATACCCTTTATCTGTGGAAGTATCTTTTCAGCCATAAAACTTTTGTAAAATGTTTTTATACTCTCGGAGTCCTCTACAACTTTGGCAATTTCCAATTCCACACCCGCCAAAGAATCCCCAGTAACAAGTGCGTCTATCAGCATTGGTTGTCCGCCTCTATATTGATGTTTTACTGGGCAAGTATAAGCAATGTAAACAGGAGCTCCTTCAATTTCCACTTGTTTGACTGTAATTGGGTCACTACTATGAAAATCAATCGCAGTCACGATTTCGTCTCTTGGATGTTTAGAACCATAATTTGGATCCTCTGATACTCTGAATCTTGTTCGAGTTTTGTATTGCGGTTTCTCATCAAGTGCTCTTTGTTCAGTAGTGTCAGAAGGAATTTCTGAGGTCATATGTTAATTATATGAAAATAGAGGTATTTAACAACTAATTTTGGTATACTTTAGCGGATTTCATGTGTGGGGGTGTAGCTCAGTGGTAGAGCAACTGGCTCTTAACCAGTAGGTCGTGGGTTCGATACCCACCGCCCTCACCAAATTATTTTTGATCTCTATCCCATAGTACTGTATACTTTCTGTGGTTGTATCCATTTTTAGTCCTGCTCAGGTACAGGTATTGTGCATCGGGACTGGTGCACTTGTAAGCACTTTGGGGATCGTTGCATTTTTGTTTTTTCGCAGGATGCGTTACTTGACCCAAAGTTTACAATCAGAGAGGGGACCGGCAAAAGAGGCAATATACACCCTAAAGTTAATATGTGCTTTAGTGCTTTTCTTTTTTGGTGTTGTGCTGTTGTTTGTTGGTCTAGTGTAATTTGAAGTAGATATTATGTCCTAAAGATTCTGTTAAGGGTCTTTAGGACTTTATTTCTTACTTCTTGTTTAACAAAATTTTCGACAACATTATTTGTTATAATTTCTAAATGAAAAAGATTATTGTAGCTTCAAAAAATCCAGTGAAAATTAATACAACTCTGGCGGGTTTTCTTCAGATGTTTCCTGACGAGCAGTTTGAGGTTGAAGGTGTGTCAGCAGATTCTGATGTGGCGGATCAGCCTATGACTGAAGAGGAAACTTTGCAGGGGGCTTTTAACAGAGCACAAAATGTTCGAAAGATCGCTACTTCTGGAGATTTTTGGGTTGGTATTGAGGGTGGTCTTGAAGAAGTTTCCGGTAGCCTAGAGGCATTCGCATGGATAGTTGTCATAGGTAACGATGGCAAGGTTGGTAAGGGCAGAACGGGATCATTCTTTTTACCTGAGAAGGTTGCTGAATTAATTAGGCAGGGTATGGAGCTTGGTACAGCAGATGATCTTGTCTTTAAAAAGGAAAATTCTAAGCAAAGTACTGGTTCTGTAGGTATTCTTACTGGCGATGTCCTAACCAGAACTACATTTTATGAACCAGCAGTGATATTGGCGCTGATACCCTTTAAGAACCCCGACTTATATGCATGATTTAACTTCAATTAACAAACACGCTGTTGGTTACATAAAACACTATCAAAATCTCGATATCTATGGGCAAAAAGTAAATACTCCTTATTACATAAATAATCTTGGGATGTATGTGTTTACACATTTCTGAACAGGTTGGCATCAGCCTAAAAAACGCTACTTCTTATGGCATTGAAGAATTTATGAAGCTTTATGGCTTGGGTGTCGATTGTTCAGGTTTTGTATTCAATACTCTTTCTTTTGCTTTTGAAAAATCTGGCTTACGTAAAGAATTTATGGACTCTTTGGCTTGGCCTAACCCCGAAAAGCAAGGCGTTAACTATGCTGGAGCATTTACGTTTGCATCAGAGATGATTTGTAAGATATCTCCAAACGAGTTGCGACCACTGGATTTAGTTTTGATTAAGGGTAAAACTGATTACAACCATATTGCGATGATTGTTGAGGTTGAGGGGAAATTAATGTTAGCACAGTCAAATCTTGATTCAATACCAAATGGAGTTTCACTCTCGGAAGTTGTGTTGCAAGATTCAGGGCCAAACTTTAGTTATAAACCTCAGATTGCTACTGATTGGAATACTTACATCAAAAAGGGAATTATTGAGTTTAGAAGATTTAAGTTTCTTAGTTAACTGGTTTTTGAAATATCTCTATTTGTGAATAGGTTGAATGTCCAGTTTATTGCAATTTTAACTTTCTTTTTGAAGGATGGAATACGATAAAGATAAACAGTACGCCATACAAACCAAAGTGGGCGACCAGATAATTTTAACCCGAAAAACTCTCCAATTGCATTTTTTTGTCCCAGTGACATCAACTTGACTGCTGGTTTAAATTTGAATGGTTTCATAGATTTGTTTGACATTAAATTCATTATGTTGCTAGCCAGATGATTTGCTTGTTCTGAGGCTGTATATGCAAGCATAGGCCAACCTGCTGCCACGTCTCCAATCGCAAAAATGTTATCGTAGCCTGATATTTGAAAGAATTCATTAACAACTATTCGCCCCGTTTTATCTAGTTCTGGATTAGGGAATATGGCAGGTACGTTTGGTTTCACCCCTGCTGTCCAGAAAATATTTTTGGACTTGATAGTTTGTCCACTGGTCAATTTGATGTATCCTTCCCCAACCTCAGTCACGTTCTCCATAATCATCGAAACACCGAGTCCTTTCAAATAGTTCATTGTTTTTTCTTGGGAGGTTTTATCAAAGTATTGAATGATACATGGCCCACAAATCAAATCTATTTTAACTTCATCTAGTGAGAGGTTAGGGAAATTATTACCAGCGTTTTCTTGTATTAACTCCACAAGCTCTGCAGTTAATTCCAAGCCAGTTGGACCTCCTCCTACAATTGCAAACGTAAGCAATTGTTTTCGTAACTCAGTATCTTTAGTGCACGCAGCTTTCTCAAAAGATTCTAAAACTTCATTTTTAATCTTTAGTGCATCATTTATAGTCTTTAGAGGTAATGTGTATTGTTGCGCACCTGTAATATCATAGTAATTTGTCACAGCCCCTGTGGCTATGACCAGATAATCAAAATTCAACTTGCAGTCGTTATGTTTTACATATTTTTCCTTGAGGTTGATTTCCGTGACTTCCCCCATAAGAAAGTTGATTTTATCTGAGAGTACTTCGCGTATTGCATCAACAACATTGTTTTTATCAAGCCCGCCGGTGGCAACTTCATGAATCATTGGTGTGAACAAAAAATAATTGTTTTTACTGACTAGAGTTACCTCAAGAACATCCTTGGAAACACATGCTTCGAGTTTACGTGCGGTATAAATTCCACCAAAACCACCGCCTACGATTACTAAATGTTTTTTTATCATTAAGGTATTCTATCAAAAATTTAAATGTTATAATGCCCAATATGCAAAATAAACAATACTTACTTATTCTCATAGCGTTATTAGTTTTAGGAGGCTTAGGCTTCTACTTTGTTACATCAAATTCTGAATCAGATCCTTTAGAGCCTGAAAACACTGCGGTTGATTCAACACGTGAGTCCACAACCGTTGTAGATACAGCACCAGTAGTTGAAGAAAAAGTAATGAGTCCAGAACTTACCTTGTTCATTGAACGTGCTCCTGAAGGAGCTATGGTTTATGAAATTACCACAGGCTCAACCGAATACGTTGCTCAAAAGAGATTTTTACAAAAGGAAGATTCTGTAGTTACTGGTTCTACTGAGGATGTTTCCGGATATGGCTGGATTGTAAAGGAGACAGGTGCTTTAAACCTACATGCTGATGTTGATCTTGTTGCTTTGGCTACTGATTCACCTCAAAGAGATAAAGACGTTTTAGGTATGTTTGAAGAAACTTCTGCAACATTAGATATTGAGCTTGCATCTAGCAATATCGTTGATGGAGAAGAGTTTTCACTTGAAACACCAGCAACATTAATTATAAACGGGTTTGAGAAGGAAGTTACTGTTGCAGTAGAAGGTACTGTAGTAGAAGAGGATTTTGATGCTACAGGTACTTTCACTATTCTAATGAGCGACTTTGGAATTACCCCTCCATCATTGGCAGGTGTGTTTACAGTTGATGATGAAATAGTTGTTAACTTCTCAGTAAGTGGTGACTTGGTAGTAACCGAAGAAGTTACCGAGTAATTTTCGATTAGTCCTTGAACATTAAGGCTCGTCATAACTGGCGAGCTTTTTTGTTGTAAAATGATTTTGTTAGCCAGAGTGGAGAAACCGGTAGACTCGCAGTCTTCAGAAGGCTGTTCTCGAAAGAGAGTGAGGGTTCGAGTCCCTCCTCTGGCACCAGATTACTTCACCAGGTAATCATATGTGATGATATAATCCTGGTAATTTCTTTTCTTATGGGCAGGTGGCGGAATGGTAGACGCGCTAGCTTGAGGTGTTAGTGGGAGAAATCCTGTGGGGGTTCGAGTCCCCCTCTGCCCACCATAAGAAAAATTTATATATGTATAAAACTAAACTTTTTGTTTTACCTGTTTTGCTTTTTGTTACTTTTTTCGCCGCACAACATGCTCTGGCTCAAGAATCCATAACTGAGTACGATGTAGTCGTACATATTACAGAATCAGGCGTTGTAAATTTTCAGGAAAATATCTTGTATGATTTTGGTATTCTTCAAAAACATGGCATTTTTCGTGAAATACCATTTGTAAAAACTAACAGTGCCAATAAAAAGTTTCGCATGTCCTTTGAGAATTTTTCTGTAGAAAATCAAACCAATAGAGACGAAACATATTCACTTAGCCAGGAAACCGAACAGATTGTGTTAAAGATTGGACATCCTGATATTTATGTGACTGGTATTAACAACTACAACATTAGATATTCTGTTACCGGGGCACTAACGTATTTTTCTGATCACGATGAGTTATATTGGAATGTTTTAGGAAATGGATGGGACGTACCTGTTAATGAGTTTAGTGCAGTTGTATTGTTACCTGAGGGTATATCTGATGCTGACGTTAAATTTAACTGTTTCACGGGATATTCCGGGTCAACCGAGTCTGACTGTACGTCTAGATTTGAGAGCGGTATGTTAAAAATTTCTACAACTAGACCCTTGTTACCTAATGAGGGCGTAACAGTTGTTATTGGTATACCAAAAGGTTACGTTCAAGTAATCGAACCTGTTGAATATCATTTAATTAATCCAGTAGTTCAAGTTTTGCTCTGGATGTTTGCTTTTGCGTTTTATATATTATTACCTTTTTATGTTTTTATACGAAACTTTCGCGATTTACAAAAAGTAAAGAAGACTGCACGTATTGTAGCAGCTTGGTTTGATCCACCCAAAACGACAGAAGGTAAGCTATATGCGCCAGCTGAAACCGCTTTATTGGTAAATCCAGCCATTACAAATAAACACATTACAGCAACTATTATCCAACTGGCGCAAAAAGGATATCTTAAAATAATCTATGAAGATAACAAGGGACTATTTTCAAAAGATAAGATTTACCTACAAAAATTGAAGGAGCCCGATTCAGAACTGCTTCATTTTGAAATTGAGCTTTTCGATGCGTTCTTTAGCACTGGAACTTTGGAAGATAATAAAATCGAACTAGCGTCATTAAAAAACAATTCGAAGTTTATAACTGCGATAAATAAGTGCAAAAAAAGCCTAGGGCAAAGTTTAAAAAAGCGGGGTGACTCAAAAAGATCCCTTGATGAAATAAATAATCTCGTAGGTTTATTAAGTATTCCGATGTTCATGTTACTAAATTTGCCTCTTTTGTTGGTTGCGCTGATTGTAGTTAAAAAGAATCAACAACTTACGGAAAAAGGTATAGAGCAGTATTCCTATGCGCAATCATTAAAAAATTTTATTGTCACACAAGATGCCCAGTATGATTTTCAAGCTGAGAGACAGATGTATTTTGAAAAACTTTTACCTTATGCAACTGCCTTCGGTGTTGAAGATGTTTGGATAAAAAGATTCCCTGACCTTAATCTAAGCGAGGCTACTTGGGTTGAGGGTACTAGTGATCTAGTAATGCTTAATGCTCTGACAACTAAGATGAATTCAACCGTACAATTGGCTATGACTCCTACAAGAAGCTCTTCGGGTTTTTCTAGTGGTTTTTCAGGTGGATCCTCTGGAGGGGGTGGTGGCGGTGGTGGTGGGGGTAGTTGGTAATCTGCTATAATCATTTTCATTCCAGCTTAAACCTATGAACAAAGAAATTCTAAACAAAATTTTTAAAGCATATGATATTAGAGGGTTGTATCCTGAGCAACTAAGTAATGAGCTTTTCTATAATTTGGGGCGGGCCTATGCAACTAAATATAAACCTGGAATAGTAGTAGTCGGACATGATATTAGACCAGAGAGTGCCGGGCTAAAAGCAAGTTTAATAAATGGGCTTTTAGATTCAGGATGTGATGTTGTTGATCTAGGAGAAATTGCCACCGAAATGATTTATTTTGCAGTTGGTGAATTTAATGCGGTTTATGACGGGGGTTTAGTTGTTACAGCATCGCATAATCCTGCCGGTTGGAACGGCTGCAAAATGGTAGATAAGCACGTAATGGCCATAGGTGCCGGCACAGGTGCCTTGGAATTACGAGACTTGATGTTAAGCAAAGAGTATGTAACTCCCGTACAAAAGGGTGAATTGAGCTCCAGAAATATTTTTCCGGAATTTAAAGAAAAGATTAGGAGCTTTATAAAGACTCCAAAACGAAAAAGTCTAAAAATAGTTGTTGATGCAGGTAATGGTATTGGAGGAAAAGTTTTTGATTATGTTTTTGGTGATATGCCAGAACTTTCTATAACAAAAATGTACTTTGAGCCTGATGGGACCTATCCAAATCATATTCCGAATCCTATTGAGGAAGAAAATGTTGCAGAAATTAAAAGGCGGGTTGTTGAACTACAGGCGGACTTAGGCGTTGCTATTGATGGTGATGCCGATAGATCTATGTTTATAGACAAACTTGGTAGGAGGCCTGATGGTGTCTATACTGGCGTTTTATTTGCTAAGCATCTGCTAAAGGGTACCCATGGAGAGGCTATTATTCATGATCCAAGAATTACCTGGCCGTTCGTAAAAGAATCTAATAATTACAATGCAAAAGCTATCGAATCCTTAGCAGGGCATTCATATTTTAAGAAAGCAATGGCAGAAAACCATGCTATTTTCGGTGCCGAAATGAGTGCCCACTATTTCTACAGAAGCTTTTATAATGCTGACTCTGGAATGGCTACTATCGCTACAATGTTAGATATGTTGTTTGATGATTTAGATTTGAGTAAGGAACTTGATTATCTTTATGCTACTTATCCTAATTCGGGGGAGGTAAATTATGAAGTAGTTAGTTCGTCAGAGATATTCACTAAGTTTGAGAATCACTTCTTGTCTTTGGGTGGAAAAATATCAAAGTTTGATGGGATATCTGTTGAATTCGATGATTGGCGATTTAATCTGCGTGGATCTAACACGCAGCCATTGATCAGACTAAATGTTGAAGGGGCTTCAAAAGAGTTAGTGAGAGACAAATTTCTTATGTTGGAGTCTTTTATAGGTTTCCCGAGACAAAACAGCCCTGCTTTAGATATACTTAAGTAAATGAGTTCTCCAGTAAATACTATTTTGCCCGAATATTCTGCACATTATATTCCTGAAGGTACAAAAATAGATTTGCCCTTTAATGAAAAGGGTAAATTATCAAAAGAAATTGATGAGCTTACTGACGATGAGTTCAATATGCTTAAAGAAGAGGTAAACACAATTGCCTATGCGTTCCTCGGTATAGAACAATGGTACGAGGCAACTATGGAATCACCCACTTTCTCAAAAGAAGCGATAGAAATGAACAATAAGCATGTGGCTTTGGTAGCCTCTATGGCTGCTGAGTTTGGAGGCTTAGCGTCGACTAGAACAGTAAAGATCAACCCAGCTACAGGGAGAATAATTGGTTACAAGGAGTTATCATCTGCACTTGTTGCGCACTCGGAGGCTGACCTTATAGAGGGGGAGCGCCTACTACCCTTATCGACTAAAGATCGCAGATTGACTGAACTTGGTGCTATGTTGCATGATGTTCAAAAAAATAGAATTTTTACAAGTGAAGAAGAACGTCTGTTGTGGCATCATATTTGGTCAGCCGAAGAGGCCTCAAATATACTAAGTGTTGCCGGACTAAAGAAAGAGGACATTAATCAAGTATCAAATATGATAATTGAACACCAAGCTATGCCCTTCGTTGCATCTGCACTCACTTCGGCAGTAGAGGATCCTGGGCACAAATGGGCCAAGGCTAAAATCGCGGTTCCTTCTGAGAATGATTATGCATCTGGTAATCTAACGGAATATCAGAAAAAGCTTTTTGATACCTGGCATGCAGGTAAATATGAAAGACCAACGAGTAGGGCCGCAGCAGTTTTGTATTGTGCTGATCTGTTATCTCCTTCAGAGATATTCGATGCAGAATTTTTACAAAAATTTAAAGAGTCTGATAGTGACAGTCTTAAGGAGTATCTGGAAGAACAAGGAACTGAGTTTGAAGTCAAAACTGTAGCAGCAGGTTCATTTGATAGATATGTTTTATTGAACTTGCGTTGGAGCAAACCACTTACGGATTCATTTCAAAGTGCATACATGTCACTTCGAAACAATGTTTTGGAGTTAGCAAATGAAGTAAAAAATGTTGAAGAACAAGAGAGCGCCTTAGAAATCGAGAGGTACAATGCACGTATGGAGTCGGCTTGGACTATGGCGGTTATAGCTCAAAGTTATGGACAAAGGGCACTGCGTAGAATGGGTGAGGTCAATGACAACTTATCTATTGCTCTTCAGGATGAGAAAACCCGAGAGATGGATTTGCCCGTAGAGGAACAGATCTTGACCAGATATGATGATCTGTACTACTCAATAAACGGTTTAGGTGCTCGCAATATGTCACCAGAGGAAAAAACCGAGAAGCTTGAAGAAATTAACAAACTTAAACCTGCCTATATTACAAAATCTATGTATCTGCTATATTCAAGTGCACTGCCAGTATTTGCAGCAGAATGATTTCACTTTGTTGCGAGGATGACGCGATGAGTACATCGCTACTCCTCTTCACTTTGTTGCGAGGATAGTTCAGTGGTAGAATGCTTCCTTCCCAAGGAAGAGGTCGCGGGTTCGAACCCCGTTCCTCGCTCCAGATGTTTGAAGTTCCGACCGTTCCGTCTCCCTAGGTTTTTGCTTGAAGTTCCAACTGACTCGTTTGGGTTACCATAAATTATCATACTTTTACTGCCGTTTTTAGCAAAAATATTTGCTATTTACAGACTCGTCTGACCCTAGGTTATGTCCAAAGTTCCGACCGTTCCAAAATACTTGTTGTTGCTTGATATAATCCATACTAGGGGTTTATATAAAATATGCGTGCAGAAAAAATTGACCTAATTGATAAATCACGGGAAGCTATGTTATCTGCAGTGCAGATATATAATAACCCATTAATAATGTTTAAGTCTGAATCATTCATTGTTTTAGCTATGATTGCATGGACTTATTTACTTCACGCTTACTACAAAGAACACGCTATTGAATATAGATACCATACTGGAAAAGGAAATAGAAAAAGGTACATTAAGAATCCTGATGGAAGTATAAAATACTGGGATCTACAGGAGTGCGTTTCCAATACAGCGAGCCCATTGGACAAAAATACAAAAAATAATTTACAGTTTTTGATAGGATTACGAAATCAGATTGAACATAGAAAAGCGCAAGGTCTTGATTCTTATATGTCCGCACGATATCAGGCATGCGCGTTAAACTACAACTTCTATCTTAAGCTTCTTCATGGAGATAAAAAGGGTCTGGATAATAATCTTGCGCTGAGCCTACAATTCGCGGAATTAGATTTTGACCAAATGCAAGTAATCAAAAACAAAGATAAATTGATATCCAAGAATATAAGAACATATGTAGCTGCATTTGACGACAAACTGGAGTCAGAAGAATTAAAAAACGAGAGATTCGCATATAGACTGTTATTTACAAAGGTATCAGCGAACAGATCGGGTCAAGCAGATAGAGTTATCGAATTTATTGACCCTAACTCACCGTTAGCTAAAAACATTAGTAAAGAATATGTGGTTATAAAAGAAAAAAAAGAAAAGTTATTTTTAGCTAGAGAGGTTATAAACGAACTTAAAATAAAAGGAATAAACATATCGATTAGTACACATACGGACTTATGGAGAAAACATAACGCTAAAGATCCTGTAAAAGGTTACGGAAATTATGTAGGTAAAAATTGGTACTGGTATCATGATTGGGTAAAATTCCTATTAAAAGAGTTAAAAACTAGTTAATGTGTACATACAGTTTCATGTTCTTAAGATAAAGTGGTTGCTTAATTAATGTAAAGATTTCCCTTCTTTCCTGATTAGATCCGAATCTTAAAATGTGTTTTGCAAAAGTTTTAATATCAATTTCTTTTAGCCTTTGCTTTTCTTCATTATTTTGAGAATCTTCGTTTAAAATAGCTTTAAATTTTGCAAACCTTGTATATTCCTCCTGTAAAAGTTTAGTAAAAGCATCCTTATCGATTTCCACCTCGTTAATAATTTCAACTAATTGTGTTACCAGGTCATCCTCACGGATATAGGGTTCCTTGCAGTCAAAGTCTTTGTCCTTGCCACGCAGACAGTGATAATAAACATACTTAACTCTGTTTCCATTCTTTAATTGCTTTGTTCTTTCCTCTCCCGTAAGGTGCGATCCGCAGGTTGAACATCTTATTGTTCGTGTGAACGGAAAGTCATGTTTTTCTGAATTTGGTTTATCAGAAGTGGCCAGCTTTTCTTGTACTTTGTTGAATAGTTCTCTGGTTATTAGGGGTTCGTGTTTTCCTTTGTACCAGTTTCCACTTCCAACAGGATATTCAAAATCCCCACAGTAAAATGGATTTTTAAGAATTTCGTAAAGTCTCCCAAGCGCTAACTTTTTGCCCCGTCTTGATAGAAAGTTCTTTTCCTTATCTAAATATCTTTTAACAGAGCGCCCGCTAAACCCACAGTATGCAACCAATTCAAACATTTCCCGTAAGATGGGAGCTTTAACCTCATCTAATACAAGATCGTTAACTCCATTTATCGTTCTATTATGATAACCAAGTGGAGACATGCAGGGTCTCCAACCTCGTTCACATTTTGCTCTAATACCCCGTTTAACATTTTCACCTCTGTGATCATTTTCAAGCTTAGCCTGAGAACAAAGAATCATAAGAAGAAACTTTTCGTTTGGATTGTTGGAAAATGTCTGGGAATAGGTTTTGATGTGCAAAAGTTGTTTACGATCCATTAAATCAACTAAAGCCCCCAAATCTCCTGCGTTTCTACTTAGTCTGTCTGGTGCCCAAGTAAGAATTGCATTGAATAATCCTTTATCTATGTCATAGATCAATTGTTTAAACACTGGCCTAGCCCCTGAAAGTTTAGCGGAATGGCTTTCTTGGCGAATTTCAACAATATTCAGACCTTCTTTGTTAGCCTGTTCCATCATTTCTTTGATTTGGGAATCTATTGACATTGCTTGTCGTTCATCACTTTCAGTAGATTTTCTAGCATAGAGACAATACTTTAGATTTTTATTTTCTTGTTCTGTCATCAACACATTGATGACGCATCCAAGTTATAAAGTCAAAATCATACCTTATATCCACATAAATGCTATAATGACGCCAAATCTAAGCTAAGGAGAGAAAGATGAACCGAAAAACGCTGGCAAGCGGAAAGGCACCATTTGTTGTGCTTAAGCCCTACGCTGCAGAGCGTTGCGGTTTAAGCATTTATCGCATCAGGGATGGTATGTTTGAGCCCAGCAAGAGCACGATCTCTGAAATGCTGGTTTTCTTGAACAATTTCATACCTGGCACTGTTACAGGAACCAACTCTGTTGATTCCAAATATCCTGTACATTGCCCACCTGTTCGCTACGGAACAGTACCGTTACGAGATGCGGAAGGGATGGCGTGGAAATATGGATGCACTATTCTTGGTGGTGTATTCATCGCATACCTTCAAAGCTACGGAGTAACTCAGCATCAAAAAGCTGTAGCCAAGGTAGCACACGACGATCAAGTATTCTTTGAAGTCGTGTATCCCGACTTCGTAGGTTTCTTTGATGAACCAAGAAAAACGGCACCTGACCAAGTTTCATTCCTCGAGGGAGTTCGCAGGAATAACTCAGGGTTATATACAGTGCTCACTGTAAGGAATCACAAAGTCAGTGAGGAGATTTTAATGCGCCAAGTTGCGTATCTGAAAAGGGTATTTAGATTTGCAGCTAAAACCTACATTCCCTTTAAAAAAGGCACTGTACGTGATAACCTTGTACATAGTCCTGAGAGCATAGCTGAGCTGGAAAGTCACGGTTTACTGTTTGCTCAACGGATGATTTAGTATGAAAAAAGTTATTCTAAAAAACAGACCTCGCGGTTTCAGGTCAACGGGTGTTGTAATAGACAATGGAAGACTTCTTCTTATGAAGCAAGTGCTTAAAGGAGAAGTCTTCTATACCCTTCCCGGTGGACATTGGGAAGATGGCGAAACACTAGAAGAAACCTGTAAGCGTGAAATAAAAGAAGAATTTAATGTAGAAGCTGTTGTAGACCGCTTAATTTACTATTTGGATACGGAATCCCGTTTAAATTTTGTATTTTCATGTAACTATATCTCTGGCGAATTAGAGCTTGGTGGCCCCGAAAAGGAACACATGAATGAAAATGAGCAATATTTTCCAATGTGGGTGGATATAAGCCAATTAAAAGATCTGAATATCACACCTGTAGAATCCAAAAACGCTCTATTAAAGTATTTTGAAAACAAAGAAATACCTGCTTTTTTTGATACAAATATAAAATCATTAAGTAAGAAGGTTTTGATAATAGCCCCCGATTCGATATGTGTACCACCTAAGTTATATGGTGGTAGAGAACGTATGGCTGCACTAGCGTACGAGTACTATAAGGATTTAGGTTATGAAGTTGATATAGCATCAAAAGTTGGTTCTGATTACCACACTTTTAGTCTGGAAGATTTAGCGGATGTTGATTTAGGAAACTACAGACTGATCATCACATATACTTATGGGAAAGATTTAATCCAAAGACTCGATAAATGTGGGAGACGTGTATTTGTAATACTTGAAAACAACTACTCTGAAAAGTTAGCTTATTTGAAGGATTTGAAAAGATGCGAATGTTTTGTGTTATCAGGGGATCAGCAGACACAATATTTCAATAATTTAGGTATTGGGTATGAAATAAAACCTAACTGCATAGATTTTTCTTTATACTCACTAAATAAAACCAATAGAGATAAAGATATCGTGTATATAGGAGCTATCGGACAACATAAATCCCCACTAGCCTGCTTGGAATATGCAAAGAAATACAATCTAGGAATAGATTTTTACGGTCCAATAATTTTTAGTGAGAATGAAAAAGAGTATGGAGATACGTTTCTGACAGCAGTGAAAAACTATCCTAAGGCTAGATTAATGGGAGAAATAGGGGATCAAGAAAAAGTTAAGGTGCTAAACGACTACAAATACTTTATTTTCCTTGCTGGATTAGAAAAACCCGAATGGACAGAACCTTTTGGGTTAGCACCACTTGAAGCACTAGCTTGTGGTTGTACAGTGATTACTCAGTTTGAAAGAGGAGGACATCTTTCCTACTGTAATAAGAATAATTCAATTAACTATACAGAATTACCAAAACAATTTAATGAAGAACAAAACAGAAATAGTGTTTTACAGTTTGATAAGAAACGTATTTTTAGTACATATTACCCTAGATAATGCAGGAAATTTTAAAAAGAATTACCAAAGATGATGTCGATATTGTCTTTACTAAAGATAAGGTTTATAAGCTTATTTTAGACGGCAAAGTAACGAAAGATGACCTTACTGACATTCCCCTATTAGACTCTTTAGCAAACATAAAGCCTATTATTTTAAGAATGCAAACTTCAAAAGAATTTGAGGGTTTTTGGCCTAATATCACAAACACTCCCGTTATGGTTATGAGAAAATTAAATGAGGATGATTGTCTTATACAGACAAATGATTTAGAACAGATAATAAAACCATTAGGTATGTATCTAAACAATTTTCATTCAAAATGCCCAACTGATAATAAGCAACCTAATGACTATTTATACAGTCGTATGAAGGAGGATATCGTTCGTATTAGAACCTTACCTCATATGCATGAGAACATAGTCTCTATATTAGAAAAGATAGACAAAGAACTTAATAGTCTTCGAGACTTTATACTTGAGAGAGCAAATAAGGGTTACATAAAACAAATACATGGTGATGTAAACTTAGAACATCTTTTTAAAGAAGGGGATAATTTTTGTTTAATAGACTTTTACTTAAGAAAAAAATATCGAACTGATGATCCGACTAGGGATATCGCTACTCTTTTCCTCGATTTGTATCAGCGCGGTTCTAAAAAGCTTTCCAACTTATTACTATTCGCATATACGTCTGATGAATTAATTAGAAAACTTATAATACTACAAGTAGCTAAACGAGTATTAATGAAATATTTTGTCTATTCTGGTGGGTACAATGTTGTACATTACGATAAGGATAAATTAACTAATAGCGTGAGTATGCTTAATACTTTTGTTGAAGAATATTTGTAAAGAAATTTAGATATTGTGTAGCGATTTTATTGATATCATATTTTTCAGCAGTAGCAATGCACTTTTCACTAAGGTCACTCTGTTCAACTTTATCGGCTAATTCAGGCAACTGGTTGATATCTTGAAACTTATATCCGTTAACACCGTTTACTATGTAATCCTCTATATTCCCTTTTGCGAAACCAATAACGGGCACACCCAAATTATTTGCCTCAAGCATTACAAGTCCAAAAGCTTCGTGGCAATCACTTTCTAGAGGATCGTATCCAGTAGCCACTATCAAAGCTTTTGCCCTTTTAATAAGATTCACTTTTTCGGAATTATCTTTTGTAGCATCGTAATACTTAATATTTGTATAACGTTTTGTATATTCTAATATTTCCTTGAAATACTCATTCTCCTTTGGGTCGTTACAGGGTCCAACTAATAGTAATTGTTTGGTTGTATTAGAAAAAGCTTTTACTATATCCAAAACTCCTTTATATCTAGCCATCACTCCTAGGTATAAATAATACTGTGGATCTTCGTTATTAACTATTTTCGTAATAGGCATACCAAAGCCAAGATTAGTAATTCCATTTGTGGGTATTGTTACAGAATTAAATTCAAGGGCTTCTAAAACTCGCTTTTTTAAGTTTTCACTAATAGTTGTGACGTAAAAATTTGGATTGTTTTCTTTTATTAAATCCACCCAACTACTTGTTCGCCTAAAATTATTGTGAAGGGTTATAACTACTTTAATCTTTGTTGTTTTTAAATAATTTAGTAAGAATTTATCTTTAGTATTTACATGAATAATTTGTACCTCATTGTTTTTAATAAAGTTCCTAACAGTTTCTGTCAGTTGCTCTTGTTCTGTGAAAACTGTTTGGTAGGTACCACCTTTGGATCCCTGTTTGCAGATTACACTAACCTGGTTACCATTTTCTACAAAAGCTTCTGAAAGCCAGTGAACAAATCTTTCTGTACCTCCATAACCCTCTGGGGGTGTTAATTCCTGTAAAGATGATATTTCTAAAATATGCATAGTTTAGTATACGTTTCCTAAGTCGATTATAGTGTTAATAACAGATTGAAGCATCTTTTCATCGTAGTGTTTGGGATCAAATCCACCTATGTATATGAAATACTTAACTAACACCTTTTTAGCAACTTGAAGATTTACCATTAAATTAAGATCGGCGTCGTTACTAAGCTTACGATACTCACTCAGAAAAGCAGTTGCAAAATCTTTTTTTCCAAGTTCTATAAAATGTAGATAAATGCCCGCGATATCTCGGGAAACGTCATCAAATCTATATTTTGTATTGTGTGAAAAGTCTATAAACGTAAGAGTGTCTTTTTGTAGATGTATATGATCCAAATTCAAGTCCCCATGTCCTTCGACTAAGCGGTTATTTTGATACCTTTTTTGGATAATTTCTACGCTACTATCAAGTGTTTTCGTAAATCCTTTGTGATATGAAGCTACATCAGCATTCAATATTACTTTGTCTGCAACTAACTCCCTATCTTTTGTAAATCTATTTAGAAGATAATTTCCTCCAAAAGATTCTGAAACAATGGTCATTTTTGAGTGAAAGCTATAGAGGGCGTGCGCCATTTTTTGCAAGATCGTATCTGTCAACTCACCCCTTTCAGTAATTTTTGTTAGAAAGTACTGCTCAGGCAAATAAGCCATTACTAATATTTGAGTATCATCGGGTAGAGCCTCACTACAAAAAGGTGTATCCAAATAAGGTAAAATTCCCAAAAAATGTGGAATTGGATTTGCCTGTTTATCTAGTCTAATTAGATCGTTTAATACGTTTGTATCTACAGAGGACGTGGTAAACCGTTTATACACCTTGTCAGTGTCAAAAATTAGTTCAGCGTCTGTTTTGACTACTTTTCTCATAGTAACTAATCCTGCTCATTCAAATTTACCCAATTTGAAGTATGAAATTTTGTGTAATTAACAGGTTCATTATTAAACAAGGTGTTATAAACAAACAGTTGTTTTTTTATAAGTTTATCCCACGAGAAATTCTGAGAACTGTTCACTGCAATTTTTGACATTTTCACGATCTTTTCTTTATTTTTAAGTAAACCATCCAGTTCCTCTATGAAACCATTTATTCCTCTTTCAACATCAACTGCAATGGCATTTTCTCCTGGAATAAGATAGTCACCATATTCTTTTAGATTAGAGCACACAGTTAAAGTACCACATGCCATACAATCTAGATTTAACAAACCAAAACCTTCATCTGTGGAGGGAAAAACGGCTATATCAGCTGTTCGTAATAAGTCAGAAAGCTCCTTTTCTTTTTTACCCGGTAAAAATAATATATCCGAGTTTAGTGCTAATAACTCTGATCTTGTTGGAATATCCTCCCTAGAAGCCTGACTTAGATTAAGTTCCTCAATACGTTTTTGAATTTGTGCGTAATAGTCAGGATCTTTTATTCTGCCCATTACTATTGTTAAAACATTATGTCCACGATTTCTGAGTTCACCTGCAATGTTTACAACTTCCAACTGTCTTTTTTGAGGTTTTATTGAATTTGGACTTATCAAAATTACCTTTTTATTAGTTGTTACAGAATCGAATTCCTCTTTAGGGTAAAAAATACTCGTATCAACCCCCAAAGGTACCTTTACTAACTTCTCATCTTCTATTCCGTATGATTTACGTATAGTTTTAAGTTCACCATTTGATTGGCCACTTACAGCAGGTACTCTTTCCAAGATTTTTCTTTCCATATCAATTCTCGCATCGGGCAGGTATTCAAATTGCCGTCCAATGCTCAAGAATAAAGGACTAAAAGTTGTCTTTTCAATAAATGGAATTTCAGAATCAAGCAAGTACCATCCAGCTATAGATAGCAAATGAAAATAGTGGTATACATCGAAACTTTGTGCATCAAGATAAACCTTCACATTGCTTAGAAACGATGAAGACTCCTGAAGTTGTTTTTCCCATACTTTCTCCTCTGAGTTTAAGGACGTATAGGGTAATCGATAAACAGTAAGTCGGGAGTTTACTTTGACCTTACCAACACCTGCTTGTTTTTGCATACGTGCTTTAGTGTTTAACTGCTCACTATTAATGGGAGATTCTTCTACAAGTCTAGTAAAAACATGAATATCATGTCCAAAATCATATAGGGATTTTATATAGTTACGCACCATAACACAGCCACCATCCATATCAATTGGTGATATAAAAGGATCGATTCTGGCTGTTATTAACGCAATACGCATAGAGGTATTATACCAAAAGGTAAGAATCTTGTTAGAGTAAGAGTGGCGTGGTTACAACACATATAGCTGACTTACGTTATAATAGGCATATGAACACACAACTAGATCAGATAGATATGTTATTTTTAAAAGATACTGTTACGAATACTGACGTAGCGACATACCTAGACCATATCTTGAGTATGAAACAAGATAGCAATGAGCAATTAATATCGCTAAGAACTAAACTTTTCAATAATTCCGATATTACTAATGAGGAAAAGAAATACTTACAGGAAATACTAAAAAACGTGATGCAGTTATTCCGAACTTACGGAAAGAAATCCGACGGTTTAACAAGATACATTAATCTACTTAAGATTTGTTGCTGATTAAAATATCTTAAGATAGTGCGTAAGTATATACTTACGCACCAGTTCTCTCAATTCAAAAGTAAGTTAAGGTGAACCTTATCTAGATTCAGCTTTCTAAAAATCCCAGGATTTATGTAATTAACGCTTACCGCATCCACCATCTTGTTGTAGAAATCGTCGACGTATTGCATGTTATCCCAGTTATAGTCTTTGTAGCTTGTTTTGGTAATTGCTACTCTGATTACTTCCTCTACGCTTTCTTTACCATGTGAATCCATCATTTTCGTGCTTATGTTTACACCTACCTGATCTACTCCGTTTATTTCAAAGGCAGATTTGCCATATTTAACGAGTCTTGCATATGCACTGTTTAACATAGCGGTTTCATCCCAATAAGTTTCGTTTTCGTTTACCAAAAGCGTTGCCATCTTTGTAGTCGCGTCATATTTAATATCAATGTTTTTTCGAGTCTTTAAGCTAGTATCCAGAGCTTTCCATAAATCGTCGTAAATGTTATATGGTTTTTGCTCCGCGGGCTTTTCGGCTACCTGCGCTGTTGGCGTGGGTGTGGGTGTAGGAGTCGGTGTTGCTGCTGCGGTCGGTTGAGGTTGCTC
Source organism: uncultured Candidatus Saccharibacteria bacterium (assembly GCA_964643995.1). Lineage (GTDB taxonomy): Bacteria > Patescibacteriota > WWE3 > UBA101185 > UBA10185 > CAZXUJ01. The sequence goes on along the minus strand of CAZXUJ010000001.1, from coordinate 35,632 downwards.
AGTAGGTATTTGAACTAGCTGGTTGTTCTCAGCAACTTGTGTTGTGGCTGTCTTTTCAGTAGTTTCTTTCTTCTGAATGGCTTCTTGCCCTGCTTTTTGACCTTCTTGATATGCTTGCTGACTTGTTGGACTTGAAAAAGCAGCAGTAAATACAATAACAAAAAACCACATTACTAAAAGAAGTATGCCTTTTACAACTTTCGGCAGTCTATGAGATTTCCAAATTAAATAAGTAAGAGATAGCGGATAAAGTGCAATAAGTACAAGCTTTAGAAGCCAGCTTTTACGCCATAAGTTTTTAACTAGGTTTTTATACTGTGGCGTAGCAGTTTCAACCTGTTTAGCTTGATCCATAAGACCTCCTTTGAAATAAGTTTTTACTAGCGCCAATGGATGACGCAAAAACTAATCAAAGGCAAGTCTTTTATTTGATCTTAAGCTATGTTAAGACACTACAAACAAAAAGGGACTACCCTTGTAGTATCTCAGCGGCGAAGCATCGAACCCTAGAGGGTAGCCCCTTTTTAGGTTCGATGACCTCAAGTCAAAGACTTAAGGATTTTCAGTTTCGCCGCTGAGATTTAGTTTTATAAAGGAATTATACTATAAAATCAGTCAGCTTCTTAAGAAACTTGCAACGTCGTTGGCACTTCCACCACCTACCGTTCTAAAACTATTAGTGGAAGATAGAACACGGATATTTGGTTGTATCTTTTTTATTGTAGCGTCGTCTAAAACCTTATTTACAAGCAGTGAAAAGGCATCAGCAAGATCATCATGCCTTACATAATCAAAATTGCTTAGCTGGTCTACTAATTCATCACAGCCATATTTACACAACTGCACGGTCTTGTATTTTAACGGTTGTGCCGTGTAACCAAGTCTAGTTCGTTTATCAGCCCTAGGTACTATGCCTTCTACATCGTACCCATACATTTGTAGCCTTTGAACCAATGCTTTTTGAGCCCCAACGTCCTCAATGAATAATTTAACTTTTCTTTTTGTAGGTAATGACCTAGCTAAATCACGGATTGCTTCTTCCAGTTCGGGAAAAGTTAAATGCTTATTAACTGGATAGGGCAATATATAAATGGATGTATTACCGTTCTTTTTAAAAACCATACCTGCAACAATTGCACTATAATCCGCATGCTCTTTTTCAGAAACTGCAATATCAACACCAACGGCAGTATATTGGTAACCTTCCCATGATATTTGAGGTAAATCGGAGTATCTATGAATCCACTCAGGTTTTATGACTCGATCGTCGTCGTAGATTATTTTAAGCAAATATTCCCGTGACCAGGCTGATTCACTAGGTACTGTAGCTTTTAACGCCTCAATGGCCTCATTGTTTGGGAACTTGCCAGCCCACAATATTTGTTTGTCTTCACTTACCAATGGGTACTCGCGGAATATACCCCGTAATTTTTTACTAAGAATTTGTTCTTTAATTTGAACCATTAAAGAGCCATCATGTAGAAGGTTACCAATTAAAAATATTCGAGTATTTACATCACCTGCGGGAACGATTTCACCAGTAAACCAATCGTACGTTTTATCCCGACCTTCTTTTGTTTTAACTGATGATAAATCCTCCACATCGTCCGCGATTATTAAATCAGGTCGATACTCACCGTGCTTTACACCTCGAATACTTTCACCAGTAGAAGCCGCGGAAATTCGAGCATCAAATTTAGGAATAACTAATGAATTAGTGCGCCACTCATCACTATCCTCATCAAATGGTCCAAAGTCATTAATAAGTAATGCATTACTTTCAAGCTCTCGTTTTATATTGATTAACGCTTGCCTAGCCTGTTGCTGAGTTTGGCTCAAAAGCAAAATATATTTCTTCTGTGACTCATTAATAAGTGACCAAATCGGGAGTGATAACGACATTATTGTAGACTTAGCAGAACCCCTAAAAGCAATGATTTCATACAGCATCGCGTCTGGCTTTTCAGTCAGCTCAAATATTTCTTTTTGAAAATCAGCTGTTGGATATTTGACGTACCTAGCAAAGTAAATATGGAAAAACAAATAATGACTTTTGCGGGTTAGTTCTTTTCTGACCTTAGGGTCTTTTACTATCTTATCAATATCATCCGTGCATAAACTGGAGTTAATCATCCTTCGTACCTCCGCTTGCAACAATGCTTGATAAGCCAAGCGCTTTTTTTATTAGATCTTCTTGTTCTGGGCTAAGTTCCGCATTTTTTGATTCTACTTTTGCATTTATTTCAACCCTGTTTGTATAAGCCTTATGTCTATTCTTAAGCCAAAATATAATAGCTGTAATGTTTTTTTCTTTTATCGCAGATAAAAGCTGAGATTCGGCAAGGTCATTCATAAGCCCCACGCTTTCCTCTAAAGCCAAATCTGCTTGAAGTGCAAATTCGGAATCTTCATGTCGCCATCGATAGTATGTTGCTCTGCCAACACCAGACTTTTCGCAAGCCAGTTGAATAATTGGAGTCTTCTTAAACGTTTCAAGAAGTAGCGCGCGTTCTTTTTTCTGCCTATCTTCAATTGCTTTACTCATAATAATCGCTCCCCTTTAAGACCCGTAAGTTTTTCCCAACGGTTTTTAATAACTTCAGCATAAACAGGCGACTTTTCCATTAAGTAACATCTGCGGTTCATTTTTGTAGCCGCAATTAGAGTTGAACCACTTCCACCGAAAGGTTCAACAATTAGATCTCCGCGTTTTGTAAGTACTTTGATGTATGGAATTAGTATTTCAAGTGGTTTCGTGCCAAATATGATGCCTTGGCCTGAGCTTTTTTCATCCGAGGCAACATACTCAATAAAGTCCGTTGGCTGGTACTTTTTACCATGCTTATAGCTTTCCCATTGAGGTTTACCTGAAATCGCATAAAGTGCTGTTTCATATTCGTTTTGAAGACCGTCTTCTTCGGGTTCTAAGTTATAATCGATATTGGCATTCGGAGAAGCTCCGACCATTGCAATATCGTGCTTGGAAAAGAATCTATACTTGCCTGCAAACCCTTGGGTACGATTTGGTAAATGCCACACAATCATATTTTTAACTTTCCAATACTTTTCCATTTCGCCCCAAATGGTTCGTATGTTTTTCCAATTTTCATAAACAATAATTGAAAAGCTTTCCTTTTGGATCTTTGCAATATTTGCCATCCATTTTTCAGTAAAATCATCGGGCAAAACATCGGTTTCAAGGTACCTACGATCACGTTTCGCACCAAAGCCAGTAATTGCATTACCAGCTTTTTTCTTACCTTTTAAGTAATCAAGAATATAGGGTGGGTCGGTAAAGCACATATCGGCTTTTTCATCACCAAATAGCTTTAGAACATCTGTGTCGACGGTAGAGTCGCCACACATTAGCCTACTATCACCAAGCTTATACACATCGCCTTTTTTGATATTAATATTTTGAATATTTAGCTTCTGAAGTTCTTTTTGAAGGTCGAATTCTTCAGGTGTATCGTCGATTCCAAATATATCGTCCAACTCCTCGCTCGAAAAGCCAATATCACCAAGTAACGATGCATCAAACTCTGCCAATAGTTTAAAATCCCAAGTACCAACGTTTTTGTTAAGTCTTAGGTTTAATTCCTTTTCTTTTTCAAGCTCAGGAATATTAACGTAGACAACGGGAACTTCTTTGAAACCAAGCTCTATACCCATTTTGAGCCTGAAGTGTCCTCCGATGACCACGTTTTCTCTATTTGGAGCCGAGTTAACTATCAGCGGGTCAACAAAGCCAAATTTTGTTAGGCTTTCTTTTAACTTTGTACACGCGTCCTCATCCCACTTTCTGGGGTTATATGGGGCAGGGTTTAATTTATTAACTTGTACGTAAACTATATTTAATTTTTCTTCCATAAGCCTCCTTTTAGGCACAAAAATAACTACATACTTTACATATGCTTTTTGGTCATTTGGCGTGTTCAATGGCTAAAGTCTAAAGTGACAAGTGCCTTTGTTCAGATTTCTTAAATAAGTTTTTAAGCTTATTAATTCTATTTTAGCGAAAAAGTGTGCAAGATTAGTATCCCGCTTAAAATTTCCTAAGTTCCTTGATAAAAAGGCCATATTGCAATATCCTATAAAGTGAAATTAATATTTCTTGATAAATTTTTGGGATATCAATTAAATTGGATAGACTTGTATGGTAACAAAACTAAATATCTACGGTGATAATATTCTTGAATGTGAAGAAGCACTAAGGCTTATTTCCTCATCATTGGAGCTTGAACTTGTACCTATCGATGGTCCACTTTATGTTCCAAAATTTTCACTTTCCAACTCTGAAATAAGATATGAGATACAGCTATTTCCAGGGTACGATAGATGGGATTATGACATTAAAACAGTTTTAGAAGTAAACGGGGCAAAACTTAGAGAGGCTACAGATGCAATAGTTACGAAGCAATATGAAAAAAATGGGTTACAAATCGAAAAGCCAATCCTATCAATGGAATTTTGTGGTGCCTTACCCGCAGGTAATAATGCATGGCAAAGAAGTGGCAGGGCTATTAGTAGTGCTCAGGCTAAAATACCGTATTTATATTTTGCAGAATTAGGCGGTATAGAGTTAGATTCAGATAGAAATACTAAGGCCGCTAGATTTCCAAACCCAATCATTCCGTTTTCATACCTATCCCTTGGTAAAAGATATAGCACTATTACACTTCCAATTTATTCTCCCAGCCCATCCATTTCTGCAGACTTATACAAAAAATATTCTCGTTTCTTTGCTGGTAAAGAACTACAGCTATTTATCAAAGCTATCCTAGAAAATGACAATTACAGCAGCTATGCAGAAAGTTTAGCTAATAAAGCGTTGGAACTCACTTTGTTTCTTGCCAGCCAAAGGAAAAACAAAGGTGGCATATTACAAGACAACGAATGGAAAAAATTGTTGAACTTTGACAAAGGATCTCAAATAGCCGATTTACTTATTGATAAGAGAATACCATGGAATAAGCGCGTTTCAATTCCAACATCTAATTCATTTAAGAAGTTGCTTTCAAGTGTTTCAAATAACAAGGCTGTAGCTGTGTGTTCGGGAGATCTTCCGTTTTGCTTGCTAAGTACTACTGAACGACATAAACTTGGTCAGCTTGTAGCAACAATATACAGATCAAAGGTAGACGCAGAATCTATAAATTGGATAAAAAATGGAGAGAAACCATTGTTCATAGCGTGGGTTGCTGGATTCAAGCCTAGAGGGGATGACTCACGACCGGACAGAGGACTAGTACCACTTTTGCGCATGGTAACAGGAGAAAATGATGTCGATGTTTTAACAATAATTTACGGTCCTTGTCCTACTACAACATTAAAAGAAGTTACTGGTAACATTTGGAAATTGGCTCAAACAAATGGACTCTGGCAAGCGGTATTAAATTATAGCAACGCAATAATTGTGGACACTAAAACAACAGAACGATCTGACAAAGTAATGTATGTTATACCAACTAAATATGAGAAACACTTACAAGCAGGATTAGACAAACCAATTAATACCTTTATGCCAAAAAAGTTTGGCGAACACGATGTAGATTCGGTATTACATGAAATATTTTACTTACATAAAGATGAGACTTTCTTCGAAGGTCTTTGTAACCCTCCAGGAGGTAATTGGAGTGGTATATCAATCTTTAATTTTGAAGATGGTACCGAGTATAGATGGGTATCCTTACCACGTGTATCTGGTACACTCTCTAAAAGACCTGACCATATTTTTCAAATAAAACACTCAAATAACCAAGTATATATTTTAAGCATCGAATCTAAAGATACGAGCGTATCGTTAGAAACGGATATTGGATCCCGACTTATCAAATATGTTAAGGAATTAACCAGAACTGGGCCTAATGTATATAGAGAAAAAGATGAAGTCTCATGGAGAGTATTCGATAAAGAGTACAAGGAAAAGGAGCAAAAGATTTTCTCGGTAGCTGCTTTTAGATATACAAAATACGAGGATATGAATATTGCAAACTCAAAAAGTAACTCTGATGTAATAGTTGGCGTGGAGTTTATAGAAAATGGACAGGTACATCTGCATATAAAAACTAAGGAATCTGCTAAATGGTTGGAATCATTTTTACAAAACCGCGTTAGGCATTTTGGCAATTGGTTGAAAGTTGAAGTACACTGATTCGCTAATACTGTCTTGTTTATTATTCATTACTTTTGAAAACGGTGACTTTCCTGTATTTACCTTAATACTGGCCTTATATAATTCTTTTGGAATCTTGCTATCATAATATCTATCCCCTGCATTACCGTCTAAGGTGAGAATCCAGTTAACACCAGTGCTGTTTAGCCTCTCAAGTTCATCAAAGAAAATTGCATAGTCGAATTTTTGAGGTATGTATCTGGATTTTGTACCCACATATGGGGGATCTAAAAATACCGTGTCTCCTTTAGTAACTTCCTTTAATGTTAATCGATAATCCTGATTGAGAAACGACACTTGTTGAATCCATTTGCTCCACATTTTAATTATAGGGGCAAAACGTTCGGGATCTATACCTGAGCGTGTATGATGTAATGAATTATTAAATTCCCCTATTTTGTTATACCTAATCAAACCGTTCACGCAGGTTCTACTTAAAAACAAGAAATCCATAGGATTTCTTGTTACGTTAAATGTGTCCCGAATGGAGTAATACTCAGTGTATCCATTATTCTTAAGTGATTCCCATCTAGTTCTATATTCATTAATAACTTTGTCTGGATCCGTTTTAATCGATTCCCAAAGAAATATTAACTCTGGAATTACGTCACCAACAAAAGCCTTTTTACCAAAGAAAAACGGTAATATAGAACCACCTCCAACGAATGGATCAAAGAACCTTTTAGTCTCTGGAAAATACTGTGATAACTGATAAGCAACAGGTCTCTTGCTACCGCTCCACTTAATAACAGGTGGAATTAATTTTTTACCGACTTCATTCATAGAGTATCCAAAGAAAGATTAAATAAATTTGCTTTAACATCAGTATTCTCAATACGCTTATTAGCGATATCAACATATTTCTGATCTACTTCGAAGCTTATAAAGTTCCTATCAAGCATTTTTGCGGCAACACATTCACTTCCAGAACCGCAGAATGGGACCAATATCAAGTCTGATGGCCTGCTTGTTGCTAATAAAATTCTTCTACATAAACGCAACGGCTTCTGGGTAGGATGTTTTCCAAATTTCAATTCCGAAGCCTCCTTGTTATTTGGTATGTCCCATACAGTTCTCATCTGTTTTCCTGGAGTTTTTATCTTGTCTTCAGGAAATTGCATTTCCTTTATTTTCTTGTAATCAAAATAGTACTGTCGCTTTTTTCCACCGACGTGGGCCCAAATCAAATTTTCATGACTGGCAGTAAATCGTCTGCCCGATAAATTAGGAAATGAATTTCGTTTAAACCATATTATTTCATTTAACATTTCGACCCCCAGCTTCTGCATAATTACATTAATTATTCCAATATTGTGATAAGTTCCATATACCCAAAGAGACCCCGAGGGTTTCAACACTCTACAAACCTGATTTAACCAAGCTTCAGTGAAACTCCAATAATCTTGAAGTGACATGTTGTCCCAATCTTCCATGGTTTTATTCCAATTTCCACCAAATCCCTGTAATTTAACGCTGTTATCCCACTTCCATTTGTTACCTTTTGATACATTGTAAGGGGGATCAGCAATCACTAAGTCAACTGACCTATCAGGTAGTTTTTCCATACCTGTTATGCAATCCCCAAGAATTATTTGATTAATTTTAATGTCTTCTGATTTTGTCATCTTAACTTATATTACCAGAATAACACGAGTTTTTTATAAGAAAATCGTGAATATTCTACTCACATTAGAAAGTAGTATATTGTTTTTAGTGGAATATCTAAAACCCGAGCAATACTACATAGATATATACGACCTCTCAACCATACGCGAATGTCTACGCACAATAGAATTTTGGCGAAAAGCATACAAAGAACACTTTAACGATCCCGAACTTAAATCCTTAACAGATGAGAAAAAAGAACATGATTTTGGCCTTATTTTAGGCAGGCATTTATTTGTAGTTAAAACAAACGAATATAAAAGAAAAAAGGATTTTATTGAGAAAATAATGGCTGAGGATAAAGCCAAGCAGGATTATTACGATAACGCGACAGAACCAAAAAATGTTATATGCCCAAAATGCAACACTCAAATGAGCTACAGTTCTAAAGTCCTTGAGGATTATACGGATACCCCGATGCGGGTTTGTTTCATGTTTGACTGTTCTGCCTGTAAGAAACGCCAAGCTATTTATGATAACGGAGAAGTTTATGTTCCAAAACCAAATCTTTGCCCTAAATGCGGTAAAGAAGTAAAAGTCACAACTAAAGTTAAGGATAAAGTCATTACATGGACTACCAAATGTGCTTCCTGCGGTTATAAAGATATTGACGTAGATGATTTTAGTAAAAAAGATGAAGAACGGGCGAAAGAAGAAGCTGAAAACAAAGCGCTTTTGGAAAAATACCGTGCGGAATACTGCCTTGATGATAAACAGGGTCAAGAAAACCTCGAAATATTAGAAGCATTGGAATATTCCAAGTTTGCGCATGACGATGAGATGCGTAAATACGATAATCCAGTTTATGAGCAGGTTTCCAAAATTAAAAAGCTTGGAATCGGAGAACTTGAAAAGCTCCTAACTCCCCTTTTTGAAAAACAAGGCTATGTTAAATTTTCACTCGATAAACCTGAGATGGGTCAGTTTGTAATTGTTCCGTTTTCATTTCAGGAAACTGAAACTCAGAGGAATAAGCGTGTAAGCATGTATGATCTTCAAAAACTCATTAAAGATACACTTGAAAAAACTAATTGGCGGTTAATGCCAGAGGGTTTATCAAATAGGCTTGGATTTATATCCGGAAAACTTAAAGGCTACGAGCGTGAGGAAGATTTAATAACGATAACTGGGAAAATTAAGGAAGAACCAAACCCAATTAGCGACCCTAATAAAAGATCACATTTGGAACTAAACAATATTGTGCAACTGGCAAGGCATATGGGAAAGTTTGATGCCATAGAAAATATTCGTAAGCGAAGATTGGAAAAAGAGCCCGAGGGTTTCTTCCTTGAGGTATCTGATGGTGGAAGCTATACCTGTGGAATATGCGGAAGATCCTTCGCAGGCGACAAAATGTGGTGGAATCTTGACGGTATTAGATGTGCTGATTGTTGGAGAAATATTAAGGAAGGCGTTATACCGCATGATCTAAAACATGTTTATAGTAATGAAGGCCAGTGGATATCAGATTGGCAGATACAGTCGGACTATAGTGTACATCCATCTACTAGGGATAAACTTGTTAGACAAGGGTTTTTAAAAGCAAGGCAGCTGAAAGATATTAAAGGTTCCATATATTGTAAGGTTTTTATGGTAGCCGAGAACAAAGATTTTTTAGAAAAGTATCCGCCTAAAAAAGAGAAGGATATAAAACTGTACTGGTCAGATGAAAAGAAAAGTTTAATGTTGAGTGTAAAGAAAAATGAGGAAAATAGAAAGTAAATTTAGAGTATACGAGTAAAGATGAATAGTTAAACGACTATGAATGTCTAATCTATTTGATCTATAACTCCGCTTTCTGGCTCTTTTTCACTACGTAGTTCCATCTCTTTTTGAAGTCTCTTAAACCATGTTTCCGCGGAACGTTCGTTTATGTTTCCGCCACCACTAAGAACAATGTCCTCATACTTCATTGCTACCTGCAATTTTGATAAAGATTGCTCGTTTTCAAACCATGTACCTGTAACATTTTCTAGGGTCTTACCTAACGTCACACTGGAATCCTCCTTAATATCGTTAACCGCAGTATCAATAGCCACACCAGATTTATATGCAAGTAACCCAGCGCCCACAAGCTCTGTAGCGACTTGTTTTGCCGCAATCTTTAATGTGTCTACATCCGCCAAAACATTTTCTATAGATTTATTGCTTTCCAAAATGAACGGCTTGAGGTCTTTACTTTTCAACTCTCCACCACATAGCTTCTTTAAATCATCCTGAATACTTTTACCTCCATCGTCACCATCCACTAATGCAGTAACCTTTCTACCCTCGGTTAACATCAACTTCGCCATTAAGATATAATTTCTTTTATCATTAGCATCTACCATATTTATATCGTTTAAATCTATATCTACCTTTCCAGCATCTTTAAGTTTTCGCAACGCTAACCAAATATAAACGATGTCCGAAGGTCCCTCTACTAATAAAGTCTTGTCTGCTATTAAAAAGTTATTGCTTAATAAAACACCTAGGGACTCTCTAACGGCTTTCCAATTCTTTCTAAAAGGCTTCTGATCAACTTTGGTGCCATTATCAGTTTTTAAGACCACTCTATTTCGCTTCGGGTAGTTTTTACTTATCAGAAATATGGAGTGAGTTGTATATATAATTTGATTTTTTTCCGCAATCTTTTCAAAGCTACGTTGTAAATCTATTTGCGCGGCTGGATGAAGATATGTACCTGGCTCATCAAACATAAATATAAAATGACCATTATTATTTTTTCTGGAACGGGCATCAATCGTCATTGAAATGTAAAAGAATGTTTTAAAACCAGACGATCTTAACGAAGGCTTGACAAAAGTAGTGCTAACAGCAGGATCCCCAATGGTTATTCCAATACGGTTTTCCTCTCTAAGGTGGGAAAACCTCCATTCTAGTTTGGATCCTTGTTGCCAGGTATTCCTTAACTCCTTGGTTAATTTATCAGAAGCTTGGGATAGCATTTTTTCAGTTTTGGGATTTTGATTAAACACCTCATCCTTTTGGTCCCAAATTCCTGCCAACATGAATATACCCTGCATAAAGTCACTTTTATCCAATTCTTCCCTAGTTATACTATCGATAACCTTAATTTCTGGAGATTCAAAAAGCTCCACATTCGGTATCATTGCAACTAACTTGCTCTCATTTTCTTCTAAATTGGGTATTTCAAACTCATCAGGAACGCTTATCACCTTAATCGGAGTATTGACTCCCAAACGTTCAAAAGTCAGTGTCCCTAAAGAATTAGTTTTTAAATAAACCGTGGCATCCAATACTTCTGCAGACTGAGCCTCCACACCATCTTTATTCTCAGCTACTTTAACAACGGCAGGAACACACATCTTTGTTAAACTATCCTTATCTTCATTCGACAAAGAAAATGACCACTCAATTCGTGGCTCACCTACACTTTGAGGCACATCCCAATTTCGTTCTTCTTCTAAAATAGGCTTGTCAGCGTTTAATTTCTGAATCGCATAGAGCAAGTTGCTTTTGCCGTGGTCGTTAGCACCTAAAAAAATAGTGGTAGTGTCCTCGATGTAAACCTCTATGGGATCTTTTATGGATCTAAAATTTTCTATTTTAACGGTAGTTAACTTCATTTCAATTGCGATTATATCACTGGCTACAACGTACTGACGAGGCTTAAATACTATATACAAAACTATTAACCAAACGATTCTCGGCAAAATTGCATAACCTAGAGAATTATAGAACCATTCCCTTTTTTATAGTGTCTTATTTGTCTCATTTCTAGCCTGGAGAGTATAATTTGCTTGTGGGTTTCCAGACTCGACTGGTGCTCCATAAACCTTAAATTTCATTTATAACTAAAGCAAAAAACGCTAGTCAGAATATGTCAGGTTGGCTCAAGATACTTCAAGCTACAGACAACCTATAGTATAAAATGGGGTCAGAAATTTTGTTGCAAACAAGGTTTCTGAACATTGAAAACCTACTGTTAGCTAAGCTGTTCCGCTATGTTGAAGTAACCGTTTTGAGTACAATACATAATTTGTATTCAGCGCGGTTACTTTAGCTTCTTGGCGGAGAAGCTAATACTAATCCTTATCAACAGTCAATACGGAGGACAAAAACATGTCTAAGAAATTGGTTATTAGTTTTGTATTTATGGTATTGTTTTTCAGTGCCTGCGGCTGTCCTGAGAGTGTTCAAACACCAACCAATACCCCAACCGAAACGCCGACAAGCACACCAACCAATACCCCTACCGAAACGCCGACAAGCACGCCAACCAATACCCCAACCGAAACGCCTACCAGCACACCCTGTGTAGTTCAAATTAAGGGTGATGGGGATCAAGTTCCTTACGAGCACCAAACCTGTGATGTTGAAGTTTACACACAGTGGGAGGAGACGCAAAATGGTTTGCGCTTGTCCAGCCTAGACGAGGAAACTATCAGAGTCAGCTGGGAGCAGTACTTGCATAACGGTTTACCTAATGGGGGTTATCGGTGGGGTGAAATCGAAGTTTACGCCCATCTGGATAACAAAATCGGGCAAAACTGGTTGCCCGCTGGTTTGGAGTTTGGCCTCGACGAGGGGACCTTTTTACTCGATGTGACCTTGACTGCTAATGCTGACTTAACGCTCTATGATGCGACCATTGACAATTACGTGGTTGCATCAGGCAGAAGATTCTTCGTTGAATTGCCGGTTTTCTCGATCATAGAGCTTTTGGTTGAAACATTCCCAAGTGAGGGAGAAAGAAACCAAGAGAGGTACTTCTTCACCATCACCTACACCGGTGATTGGCTTTGGCTTGAAAGCGCGAACTACAAATCGGGTTTTGCAAGTTTTGAGCGCGCAGGGGTAAGTTTTTATGTAGGTTCCTCAGGATGTGGCGAAGGCGCCAGTTGCTTAGATGTAGCGACTCATCGTGAGGGAATTTCAATTGTCAGCGAAGGTGATTCCGGGCGCTACATGACAATTCCACGTGAAAACGCTTACATCGCAATTGAGGGTATTGGAAGCATTGGTACAACCTATGTACCTCTCCCGGAAGACGTTGTAAGTAGGTAGCTAACAGTAGACTCGTTTAACGAGAACTTACAGGCTAGAAGACTAACCAAAATATCATTCTATCCCCGCCAGGATATTATTTATTTTGAGATGTTGACTAGCCTGTTTTCATTTATATCAGTACAACGCCTTTACCTTTTGAAGACTTTAAGTTAAATGGAGCATTAGTTTCCTTCAGCTTTTTTCTAAGATTAGATGTCAATTTATCTAGTGCCCAGTCACTATAGTTTTCTTCCCAATCATTACCCCATATCACTTGTGCTAAACTATCCTTCGTCACAAGTTCACTATAGTGTTTTTGTAGATATTCAAAGACAAGTAGTTCTTGTGCAGTTAATGCATCATTAATTTTTGTTCCAATTGCCTTATTATCATTTGAAGTTATTTGAGTGATTGTTTGTTCTACAGGAGCGAGTAACCTGCTCTTGTTGTGATTGAGCCATAGCTCAAAAAGCTTACTCATAACTTTATATCCGTGCGCTATGGGCATTTCAGATACCAAGCCTGTTTTAAGTAAGAATTCAGATGGTGTGCCCTCTTGTGTCAGAAGGAAATGTTTTGATGCAAATGTGAGATTGTCTAGGATATCCTCAAACCTTGTGTTTAGCCATACAGAATCAAACAAATCAAATCTAGCACTGCTGTCCCCCGCTACAAATTTTTCTTGTAAGGTCGGCTCCGCATAAACTTTCATTATAAAATGTTTGGTAGCATTAGGATCACCTATGCACATTTCTGTAAGCGCTGTTTTAAACTCTTCAGTGAATCTTACCTCAGTTACAATACTAGAGTTTTGATCAAACAAATACTTGGCTGACTCAATGTCAAACAGAACTGTCCCACCCCATACAATATCGTGAAGCATGCTTTGATAAATATCTAGCAATGTGTTTTTTGTTTTGTTATCAAGTTCTTTATCAACTAGAAATATTCCAGAGCATTTATCAGGATTTAGTCTCAACAATGTTGAGATAACACTGACATATGGTACAGGATCATACCCTAATGAATAGCATAAACGCATACCTTGAAATACAAATGTAATGTTGTAGCCTTTTGCAACATACTCATCGTGAAAGAATGCTAGATATTGTTCCCATGCATCGAATTTACCAGGTAGCTTAATCTCGCTAGAAAAGGTATATACATGGCAGGCTTGACTAAGAAAAGCTTGATTAAAAATATAACGTAAATCAATCCAAACAAATACTCTATCAGGTTTAAAAAACTCTTTTTCCTTTTCTAGGATATATTGTAGTTCATAGGGTTTTCCTGCCCCCCTAAAGGTAAAAAGTGAAACGTGAAGATTCTTAAGACTCTTCATAAAAATTTCATCAAGTAAGGATTTTTTTATCTTTTCACTAATGGGATGGAAGTTTACACTCACGAATTAATTGTATTTAAAATGTAGGGGAAAGCAAATATCGCAAGCATTTCAGACATGGATATTGGTGTGTTCTGGTGATGTTCATGTGAGTATTCAAGAGTCTCGCCAGAGTTCGGATCTCGCGAACGATATTTTTCCTTAGGATACCTCGTTGCACATATTTGCATAAATCTTATAGATGACATATGGTTACTATATTTGGTTTTGAATTCATTGATAGATAAGGGATCCTCTAAACTAGTGTATTCATCAAGCAGCTACTGAATCGTATCAGGATCATCGAGAGTTAAAATATCCTCTCTACGCTACGCATCATGAAAAAAGCCGAGCTGCACTTGTATGTCCTCGCTTACATAAGCATCTAGTTGTAGCTCCATAACCGCAGTTTGAAAAATTTCATAGTCATGGTGCACAAACAGAGTACGCACTAAAACACTTTGGTTATGCATTCGTAGGTAGTCAGAATACGTAATATCTCCATATTTTGTTTTAAGTCTAGTTCACACAAAAGCTCAAGAGATGGGTTGTAGACAGATTCTGATATATCAAGTTTGAATGGTGGTGTGGCCGTGCGCAGTTCCCAATAGAGGTCTCGATGAACATGACTGTTGTAGACCTTACAGGCATGGACAATCCATTAGTTGGCATTGTAGCAGAGTCCGTCAAGCGATTGATAGTGGATTAAAGGTAATGTATATTAGACGTTAGCTTGATTGCGAGAGTGACGTGATGAGTACATCACTACCTCTCACTCGCTTTGCTCGCGAGAGTAGTTCAGTGGTAGAACGCTTCCTTGCCAAGGAAGAGGTCGCGGGTTCGATCCCCGTCTCTCGCTCCATAATATGTAACTGATATATTTATGATCAACGAAGTCCACAGTATTGAACACACCGAAAATTTTGAAAAGGTAACTGAAGGACAGTATGTAATAATTGCCCCGGATGAGCCTTCTGGCCGGGCTTTCGAAAGTAAATTTAAAGCTCAAGGGCTTGATATTGCCTATCAGGAAGTTAGCATTAGACCTCGAGTTGTAGAAAATACTCGAAGTACAAATCCAGGTGTCTACGCTGATCTTTTAGATGCAATCAGAAAGGAATGGCAAAAAGGCCATACCAAAATTATAATTGCCTGCAATACCCTGCAGTTTTGGGCTCAGGACCTAGAGCAACACCGGGAATTTTACGAGGATATGCCTGGGCTTGAAATATTTTCAAGTTTTAAGATTGCAAAAGAAGCTTTCCCAGAACGCGATAAAAGACCATTATGGCTGGGAACGTCTGTAACTTCAAAACTGCTAAATCCAACTGATTTTGATACCCCCACAAACAAAGGACTAGATGAAATTCAGGAGCATGTTCAGGAGATTATATGGCGCACCAAAGCTTCCTCCGAAACACCTGCTGATTACTCTAGCGCTAACAAAGATATAGAAAACATTGAAGATCCTAATATGTTAGTTCTTAGAACCAAAGAACTTGTCAAAAAGCTTAAGGAATATAGTATTAAGGATGTCTTTCTTGGATGCACCGAGCTACCTATGGCGTTTGAAAAACTTGATAAAAACGATCTCGAGGGCTTAAATGTGATAGACATCGCAGATATTATGGCTTCCAAAGTTAAGGGGGTCACATAACCTATGGCGTGGCACCTAAGATTTGTGTTGATTTGTTCAATATTAATAGCCACCTCCGCCCGTTTTATAAATTTGGGGTACTCAGATTTTCAAGGCGACGAAGTTTCGGCACAAAACTACCTTTTTGGTGAAGAACGACTTATCCCATTTTTGCTTTCAAGAACAATTGGACCTATGCAGTACATCATTTCTTACATGGCAAATGCTGTGGCTGTGGTAACTGACACTAACGAAGAATTCTTCGTACGCTTGCCTTTTGCTGTAGCTGGAATACTTTCAATTTTTGTACAGTACAAGTTGTGTAGAAAATTTTTCTTCGAAGAAACAGCACTAATTTCAACTACACTTATATCTATTTCGGGACTTTACATCGCTTTTTCAAGAATAGTTCAATACCAATCATTTGTGATTTTATTTTCGCTGATTACCGTATATGCGTTTTTAAGTTATCTGCAAGATCACAACAGAAAGAAACTTATATACATTGGATTATTTGCTGGAATTGGCTTGTTATTTCATTATGACAGCTTAAGTTTTGTACTGCCAATTTATATTGTAATGTTTCTTCAAGATAGCACTATAAAAAAGAAGGTCACTGACCTTAGTTACCTCACAACCCCCTTTGTTGCGCTAGTTAGTGTGTTCTATTTGCCATTTTTTCTACAACCAAACTTCAGATCTACACTTCTTTACTTAGCTAACGAGCGCATACGTTCAGAATTCAACTACGATTCTTTGTACTATAGTGTGAAACTAATGAGCATTTATCACCCAAAAGAATATCTCATGGTTTTTTTAGCCTTTACAGCTCTTTTGATGTTTCATTTGCTTAGAAACAGCACTACTATTATCCAAAAGTCAGTTTTAGTATTGGGCGTGTTTGCAATCGTAGCTAGATTTTGCAATGTATTTGCAAACACTGCGCTCATCTACATTTCGGTTATTTTCGGATTTGTTTACTTAGCCCTGCTGTTTTGGAAGAGATCTGACAGAAAGGAAAGTACGTCTGAGTTTTTTGTCACTATATGGTTTTTATTTACATTCATAACATATGGCCTCTTGTTTCAAAAACCGCTCACACATATCTATAACTTTTTAACACCGGTTTTGATACTTTTTGGAATAGTATACGCGAACTCTATGCAATCAACTAAAAGGATATTTGCCATTATTACAGCTCTCGTAGGACTCATAAGTATCAGCTTTAATCATCAGGCATTTATTAATACAACACCAGAGTACCCTTGGAATGAAAAAAAATATCTTACTGGCACGATGGACACCTCCCTAGCAAAAAATCAAGGTGTGTTAGGTGTGTTTGGCTTTCCTTACAACCGCAACTGGGAGGAAATAGGCAGCAAGTTGCATGAACTTGCGATATCGAAGTATAAATCTAATGAAAAGTACCGACTTTCCAAATATTACGTTCAAGGTATTGCGTGGGATGATTTTGAGTTTGAAGCTTTTGTTTGGGTTGATAAACCTCAGAGTTTTGATAGACAACCTCGACCCACGCAAGACGTCTTGGCTGAAGGAGAAAACTATGTCATCTATAGATATAAACAACCACTTTAGTATGACACCACAAAATAATCTGATACAATCAACTTGATATTTTGCACTGCATTAGGGAAGATAGCCAAGTCGGTCACGGCACCGGTCTGAAAAACCGGCTATGTGGGTTCGATTCCCACTCTTCCCACCAATTGAATTTGCAATTGTCATAGCTTTAAGGTCGTTTATAATAAAGTTATGTTTGGAGATAGCTTTAACAAAATTTTTGACAATAAAAACAAGATTCTATTAATTTTTTCACATCCAGACAATGCCGAGATATATGCAGGTGGTACAATCGCGCGTCTTATCTAATAGGGAAAAGATGTCGTTATTGTGAAAATGACTTTGGGTAATAAGGGCTCACGTCAGGAAAAAATAACCGAGGTAGCATTGATGATTATGAAATAATCAACTTAGAAAAACTCCAAGGCTG
Organism: uncultured Candidatus Saccharibacteria bacterium; assembly: GCA_964643995.1. GTDB lineage: Bacteria > Patescibacteriota > WWE3 > UBA101185 > UBA10185 > CAZXUJ01. The sequence goes on along the minus strand of CAZXUJ010000001.1, from coordinate 17,751 downwards.
GAGCTCTAAACATCTTTACTTGATTGTTTCTGCATCGCCTGATCAGGTAACCGGTTACGATAATGAGGTCACTGTTTGCGCAGCATTGCTTAAGCATAATATCCCAACAAAACCCAACCCCACGGGTGTGCTAGAAAGATTCCTTGGCGAAATTCCAAAATTGCAGACACTAGAAATTTTTAATGGACATGACATTGAGGATCTGTATGCGTCAATTATGGCGGGTTACTCTAAATATCTAGAGCAGAGCACTCTTAAATCACTAATTCATAACAATATCAATCCAAGAAACATTTTAATTGATCACAAAGATCGTGATGTGATTTCGCTTATTGACTGGGATCATATTTGCTTTGGAGAAAAATGTCACCAATTACGCATTTTTTTATTACTACACAGTTTCGAAATGGCAGGCGATTTTGTTTTATCTAGATCTATTAAGCAAATATGGCGATGAATATGGTGAGCGCGCGCGGTTTATACATGAAATGAAGGAAATTTATCAAAAGTGGTCAGATACTATTACACGTTGTGCACAGAATATTTAACCCTTTGTTTTCATTGTAACTACAATGCTATAATGTATCTTGCACTTATATGGATATAGCAAAAGTTCTAATACAGCTGAATAATGCCTCATTTAAGTATTCTGGGGAAGAGTACTTGTTTGAAAAGGTCAAACTTACCGTAAAAGCTGGCGATAAAACAGCAATAGTCGGTGCCAACGGCAGCGGTAAGAGTACATTACTTAAACTTCTCACTGGTGAATTGAAACTTGAAAGTGGCAATCAAGAGATTAACTGCTCGCCTTACTATGTTCCACAAATTGATCTTACAATTCCACAGGGAAATATGAAAATTTTTGAATATATAGCTCAGTTTTATGAAGAGTGGTGGGATGTTGTAAGTCACACCGAAAATCTTTTTAAATTAGTTTTAGATGTAGAATCTGAGGTAAAGACTTTAAGTGGGGGGGAGTTGATGAAACTAAATATAGCAATAGCACTTAAGCATAATCCTGACGTATTAATATTAGATGAGCCAACAAATCACCTAGATGTAGCTTCAACAAGCAACTTGATTGAGTTCATTAATAATCACTCAAACTATACGTATGTGATTGTGTCACATGACATCTACTTTTTGGATCAAGTAGTAAACAACATATGGGAACTAGAGGGCAAAACGATCACAACATACGGTGGAAATTATACATTTTATAAAGAACAAAAAGCTCTACACTTACGCGGCATTCAAAAGCAATATGAATTAGCAAAGGAGAAACTCGAAAGAGCAAGACAACTTGCACAAAGAGAACTCGAAAAGAACGCCAAAAAGGCTAATGAAGCAAAAAGAGCTTTTATAAAAGGCAGTATTGACAAGAGGGCCTACAATGAAGGAAAAAATGCTGCATCAGCAAAAGAGCGTGGTAGCAGCATCATGCTAGAAAGATTAGTAGAAAGCGCTGAAGAAAAGCTCGATGAAAATGAGACTGAAGATAGACACCTAGCATTTATAAATATTAAAAACACCAAGGAACATCTTAATAAAAAGATATTTGAGGTTACAAAAGGCTTTCTAAAAGTTGGAGATAAAGTACTAATTTCAGATTTTAACTTAACGTTGACCTATGGAGATAGAATAGTTTTAGCGGGAAACAATGGTTCAGGAAAGACCAGTTTGATAAAAGCCCTTATTAACAAGGGAACTAACACTGTAAATGCACCAAGTTCCGCAAATATTGAACTATCTGGAGAAGTATATGTCGGAAGCGATCTAGCATGGGTTTATGTAGACCAACATTATAGCTTAATTAAACCTGACCTTAGCCTTTTGGAAAATTTGATGAATTACAACAAATTAATCACTGAGTCCAAAGCCAAAGAGCAGTTAGGCAAGTTTCAATTCAAAACCGAAATTGACATGAATAAACTAGGTAAGAATCTTAGTGGTGGAGAAATGGTTAGATTAATAATGTCTATGATAACAACTTTTCCAGTCGACCTAGTTGTGCTAGATGAACCAACCAATAATCTAGACGTGGAAACGGTAGAGGTTCTTATAAAATCATTAAACAACTTTAGAGGCGCAGTCATTGTAATATCACATAACATAGATTTCTTAAGCAAAATAAAAATTAAAGGTTCATACCTCATTCGAAACAAAAAACTCTCACTTATGCAGGTAGATCCCAGCAACCGTGATGCATACTATAAATCATTATTAGGTTAAACTATAAGTATGGACGTTTCTTATCTCAAGCAGTTAGCGCAAAAACAAAAATGGCGCAAAGGTTCAACGTGGGAATTTGACATGTACATTGTTGAACTATTTGTTGGTGCAATGGCATACGGTGATTATCCAGTAGCTATCAACTACTTTCAACCGGTCTTTGATGACGAATTTCTAAATATGGCCACGAATGACAAGGTTAAAGAGCCCTACCATGGTTTTTTCAACTCAACAGAAAAAGTATCAGACTTGTTAAAGAAACAGAGGGCTATTGTCACTGAAGCAGCGGAACTACTAGGAAATATGAAATCGGATTTGGGTGTATTTGACTTTGATTTATATCGAAGGATTCAATCTGATTTATCCCTCTTGATGGCTTCGGTTTCAGTTGTATTTGATCCACTTTTAGTACAGCACCTTAAGTATTTGAGTAAGAAAATGAATGTAACACCCGAGGAGCTCAACAAGTATGTTGTGCAGATGTCATCTGTCACTGCGCTAAACAAAAGTAACAAGTCGCTACTTGAGCTTTATCACTTAAATGAATCACTTTTTGAGGATTACTTTGTTAAAAATACCAAACTACCCAAAAATGTCATTGAGCAACTAGACAAGCATGCAGAGGATTATGGATGGATAAACACGGGTGAAAAAGGGCGGCCAGCATGGGACTACAATGATTTTTTGAATCAATTGCGAGATCTTAGGCTTACTGAACCCATACAACATATTACGTTGTCTGACAAAGATACTAAAGTTATACAACCATTAATTGAACTAAACATAAACGATAACATCGCAGCTGATTTACAAATTGAGCTAGACTTTCATTTTCAGAAGTATTTACAAGGTGTATTGCGCGATTTATACAACGAAAGAATCATCGAAAAACTTACATTGTCTGAGTTAAAAGATGTTCTTGGAGGCCAGCAGTTAAACATATATAGGAATCGCTTGTATCAACACAGTTTAGTATTTGCTGATGAAGGAAAAACTCATGTACTTTGGTTTGGGGACACCACATATTCGGAGATACGCTCATGGATTATAGTTGAGATTTACGATGAATCTAATATAAAGCTCATCGGAAAATCAGCAAGTTCTGGCCTCGTGGAAGGCGTAGCAAAAATTGTACGTACACAAAAGGATCTTGAAAACTTCCCAAGCGGGCACATCTTAGTTGCTGAGAAGACACAGCCTAGTTACATCCTCGCTATGCGAAAAGCCATTGCTATCGTTACAGATATTGGGGGTATCACCTCGCATGCGGCAATCGTAAGTCGGGAGCTCAACACACCATGTGTAGTAGCAACCGGGAATGCTACTCACTCAATACACGATGGTGATCGCATAAGGGTTGATGCAAAGAACGGGGTGATTGAAATCCTAGAGCGAGCGTGAACTTTGCCACTCTTTAACATGAGTCGATGGGTTTAAAAGCATAAAAACGTTAAGTGTGAGGTTGTCTTTTATAAAATAACCTAGCGCAATCTCTATAGTAACTAACACACATATAGTAACTATCACAGGTAGGTAGTATGCAAATGCAAAACCTCCAGCCATCGTGAAAATATCTCCTAATGAATTTACAATACTATCTCCATAATAATCCAACGATATAGTTGCGGTTCTATAACGCTCAATAACAAAACTAGTGTTTTCTATAACCTCCCACAGGCTTTCAAGTCCAAGGGCTATAACAAATTTTACAGTGACATGTAGCTTCCTTGCGAGCAGCCAAAGAACAAAATACAAAGCTATGCCATGCCCAAAGTGTGTGAAAGTATAAGGGTCGAACAAGTGTTGCGATTGCTCAGAACTTTTTGTCACACCATGCCAGATCTTAACGTAACCACATTGGCAAATTGGGTTTCTTTTCAAATACAACAGACTAACAATTGTTAACGAAAGTATAAAAATTACAAGAAATGTAAACATGTTTCTAGACATTAGTTAAATTATAGCCGTTTCTTGGTTATAATGAACAGATGAAAAAGCTTGGCTCAAGAGTAATGTTTATATTTCCACATCCAGATGATGAGGCATTCGCCAGTGGGGGGCTCATTTATGATTTAGTAAAATCTACTAAAGAAGTTTGCGTCTTGTGCCTAACAAAAGGAGAGGCTTCAACACTAAAATATCACGGAACAGATGAAGCTCTAGCTACTGTACGTGAAAAAGAGTTTATCGAGGTAATGAGCTACCTTGGGGTTAGCAACTATACAATTCTAGACCTTGGTGACGGGCAACTTGATACAAATCCTATTGTTGGCACCACAGTCGCGGACCATATAGAAAAATTTCAGCCAACTACCGTAATAACTTATGAACCATGTGGAATATATGGGCATCCAGACCACATACATTTAAGTAGGGTTATTTCAGAATTAGCACTTCAGTCATCATGGAGGCTTATTTACGCAACAGTGGCTAAAGGGTATAAACCATCGAAAGATTCACTTAAAATGGCAAAGGAACCAGAAAAGGTTAAACCTATTGAACCTAATTTTACGTATAAGCTATCTTTAAAGGCATATTTTACAAAACTTCACGCGCTTAAACTCCATAGAAGCCAAGTTAGCGCTACTGCAAATTTTATACAGACCCTAAAATTTTTGTACCTCGTGCGTAATGAGTATTATCATCTTGTTGAGAAAAAACGTGTTGCAAGTAGAGGAATTGTAACAAGAGATACTAGTGTTCTTTTAATTCACAGGCGTAACAATGGGCAGGAGTATTATTCGATTCCGGGAGGTAAGGTCGAGGATAGCGAAAACAACCAACAAGCTGTTGAGAGGGAGATTTTCGAAGAAACAACCATTAGAATCAAAGTAAATGAACAACTGGGTTTTTTTGAAGATACTAACAAATGCAGTTTCATATATGTTTGTGAGTATGTTTCTGGAGAACCAAGTTTGGTTAATGCGCCAGAAAAGGAAGAAATGGAAAGAAACCCGAGTAACTTTTACGAACCAATGTGGGTATCGTTAAAAGACTCGCTTGAACTAACTATTCAACCCAAGTCTGCCGCACAGACATTCAAAGAATATATACAAGAAGTGATAGAATCAAAGAACATGGACGGGGTAGTTTGATCAAAATGTCCATCTCGTATGGAAGACAATGGCTAAATCCATTCTCCATCCCCGAATGAAATGACAGCACAAGAACATCTAGAAGACAGACTAAAAAATCCAACAAAATATACGTTGTCTGACGAGGAGAAAAAAACTATACAATTCGAAGGTATTGAAAAGTTTATCTACAGCAAAGTAACCTCCAAGAAATTTCGCAAAACCAAGGTTGATGAAGATTCTCAAAAAAGGGTACAAGAAGCGATAGCTTTAAATGTTGCAAAGAATGAGCCAATAAAATTCACCTATCCATTTGGCGGTTACAAAATTTGGCGGGTTGAATCGTACCCATATGTCGACTGGGCCGAGTTTTTCGTCATCTCGTATGTTAGCCGATATGTTGCCCCAATCTTGGCCTCATATGAACCGGGCGTGGAATTCTACTTTTCATCCGATGACGTATGCATTGAGTTAATAGACAATTATCCACGTGAATCACTAGATAAATATGTGGAATCATTCAAAAGTTTGATCACAGAATTTCAGAAATATTTCCCTAAGAACATGAAAATGGAGCTCAAGCAGGTAGTCCCAGATATGTATTCCGAACTAGAATATAGAAATGAATACCGTGCATTATTTGAGGAATTGAAGGAAACCGGACTAACATTAGAACGTAAAGAACGAATCAAGAAATTTGCTGATTTCAACTTTATGATGAAAGGGGCCGTAGACTATACCGATGCAGATAAAGTTAGTTTCGATACATTATATGATAACTTGCTGTATTGGAGTGACGCATACTTGAAACTAAGTAAACGAAAAGAATTTGTACGTGGCGAGGACAAAATAGTTCTATTCTCAAACCCAATTCCAAATGGAATTGATATTGGTTCTATATCAACCTCTAAAGCTAAGTTTTGGGCTGGTGTAGGCGTGCTAGAACAGGACGGTGGTAAGCTTTATGAAAGGATTCTATCTCCAAAACAATGGGATTCCAGCAAGTCTTCTGGGGAGAAAATCGACATAAAACTGCTAGATCTTTCAAACTTTACTGATATAACAACATTTAGCAGCCGCTTGAATTTCCTTAAACAATAGCATTAAATAGACACTTCTTTGCTTGTTATGGCAACTATTTCCTGACACGCATTAATTAGGACCTATAGTAGTGGTGTATAATAGAGTTATATAACTTGGTTTAAATCATATGTGATAAAAAGGAGACACAAATGGACCGTTTACCGTTCGAACTGCTTGTACATCTCGTAGTTATTCTGCTCAGCCTGCTTGTCTGGCTGAAAACCTATCGCCTTTCTCTTACAGCCAATGCTGTATTGTTTTCTATAAGAGGGGGGTTTAAGTGGGCGATTATCCTCTACGTTGGAACACTCTTTATGATGGGGTGTTCCTTGCTGAAGTACCCTGAACTAGAGGATGGAGCCATTTTCCAAGGTTTGACAGCGATTTTTTCTGGACTTTTGACCAATATTGCTCTGCTATTTACCAGAATGGTCGCTTTTCATTTTCTTGGAAAAGCATTCAAGGATGACCGGGTGGAAAGCCCAGCTACTCTTCTGCTCGGGGTAGTAATCTTATTATTGGCTTACTCCAATTATGTCGGCATAGCAATCGACATACTTTTTTGGATGGTGAGTTTATAGGATTTCAGGATGTGGATTCTTCCACAAGTTTTCATTACAAATGAAGACCCACATCCTGTTACACAACACATAGGAGACTGTACTGAATGATAAGTTTGCCAGTTATTGGTGTAATTTCTCTGGTTTTAATTTTGCTTAGCAAGGAGCAAACCACTGAGCGTTTCGTACGTATCGTTTTCTTCATCCATGGGGGAATTTATGGGGTATTAGTATCCTTGTTTACCCTGTCCTATGGGGCTGGAATATATATGTTGGAGCATTCTCCACAGGATGCACTAACTTTTTTGTTGCGGGATTTACTAGATGGCTATGCCTTAACAATAACAATCCTTGGGGTTGTAGTCTATGGGCTACGCACGTTTGGTTTGTTGTTTTTGGCAAGCTCCATCAGAACTGGCAACAAGTCGGTTCAACTAGTCAGTACAATTGTAGTTTTGATTACTTCAATTAGCATCTGACATTATGAGCAAGATATGGGTTGACCCATGACATATTCTTCATTGAATAGTCATCCCATATCTTGCTTAACTTTTTTAAATTCACTAAATAAAATTCCAGTATAAATTAAGACAAAATTGAAATAGCTGCTTCCTCACTGTTAGTATCCATAAGCTTTGCTCTTAATTCTCCGGCACCTTCAAAATCACGAGCATAGATTTTAAAAAATTTTTTCATAATGTTGTAGTTTCGTTCACCTTTATACGTGTCCTTATAAAGTTCTAAGTGTTTGACAGCTAATCGTAACAGCTTCTCACGGCGGTTTTCGATCTCTCTGACCGGGTGTGTGAATGCCCATGGGTTTTCAAATATTCCTCGACCAATCATGTATCCATCTGCACCGGTTTCATTACACAAGCTTTTTCCATGAACACAATCTTTTACATCTCCATTTCCAATAATAATAGTTTTTGGATTTATAATATTCTTCAACTTAACGGCTTTGGCAATTTGCGACCAATCTGCAGGCACGTCTGACATTTGTGATGCTGTACGCGCATGAATAGTTAAGGCGGAAATATCTTGCTTCAATAGAAATGAAATCCATTCTTCTGTATTCACTTTTTTTAGCCCAATACGAGTTTTTACGCTTACTGGTAAATCTCCAGCTCCTTGTTTTGTAGCGGCGATTATTTCCTTCACTAAATCTGGGTTACTTATTAGGGCAGCACATGCACCTATTTTCATTTCTGACTTTTGGGGACAGCCCATGTTTATATCAATTCCTGCGAATCCCATTTGTGCTAACTCTTGGGCAGTCTTGCGGTATGAATCAGGGTTTATTCCCCAAATCTGCGCAACAACGGGTGTTTGAGGTGGAGTATGCCAAAGCTTTGATTCGATTTTAGATCTTCCCGCAGAAATAAATGCGTCGGTGTTGACAAACTCCGTAAACATAACAGCTGGTTTTGCAGTTTCGGCAATTATCTGCCTAAATACTACGTCGGTGACGTCATACATTGGTGCGAGACATGAAATTGGTTTTTCTAGATTATGCCAGAAACTCATAAAGCCTATTGTACCCCATGTTATGATTAATACACCTATGAAATTTATAGTTACCGCAGGTGGCCAAGGCACGAAAATTTGGCCGTATAGTCGTAAGGACTACCCAAAGCAGTTTCAGAAGATTGTTGGTGATGAGTCATTGTTTACGTACAATATCAACCTTTTATTAGAAGAACATCCCGCTGAAGATATATTTATTTCAACAAAAAGAAAATACTTGAAGATCGCTTTGGATCAAGCACCAAGGATTCCTTTAAAAAACTATATTATAGAGCCAGATGTTGCCAAAAATCGAGGCCCCGGTGAGGGGTTAGCTTTTCTAAAATTATCTTTAGCACATCCCGATGAACCCTTTATGATTATACAAACTGACGATATAAGACTGCCTGCAAAAAAATATCTCAAAATGATCAAGACTATGGAAAAAATAGTTAGGAGAGACAAGAAGTTTTTGACAGGAGGAATTGAGACTACGTATCCGGTTTTGGGAGTAGATTACTTCTTACTTGGAAAAAAGGTAGCTAGTGAAGACGATATTGTTACATACGAAATTAAGGAGTTTCTAGGTAGGACTGACGATTATCATGCAACAGAGAAGTTAATAAAAGAGAACAATGTTGTTATGCATTGCAATCATGCCTGTTGGTTTCCAGATTTGATGCTTGAAGCGTACCAAAAGTATCGCCCTGACTGGCATAAAGCACTGATGGATATAAAGGATGTTATAGGTACTGCTGACGAGGATCACAAGATAGAGATGATATACGAAACTATGGCAGAAGGCCCAACAGAAGAGGTTACTAAGCATGTTTTTGATTATGGATATGCCGTTGTTTTACCTTTCAAGTGGATTGACATAGGAACATGGAACTCACTTTACGAATACATGTCGGATGAATCTGGCAACTATTCTGATGGGCAAGTGATAGCCATTGAATCACAGGGGTCCCTAGTAAAGAGTAGTAACAAAGAAAAATTGATAGCTATTTTAGGGCTAGATAATATGGTGGTAGTTGATACAGAAGATATTTTACTGATTGTGCCCCGAGATAAAGCCGATAAAGTAAAAGACATCCAAAAAGAGCTTGAAAAACAAAATATGACTAATTTTCTATAAATTCACCTACCAAGCGCCCAACCTCAACAACATCTTCATAAGTGGTATTTTTACTCATCATGCATACGATGTGAAGATCTTTAGTATACGCTAGCCCACAATCATGCCAAGAACCCGTATCACCCCAATTGCCAATTTTATGAGAAAAGTCTGAATCAACAAACCCTGTGCTGATACGATCCTCAAATGAGGTGTTTTTCATTAATCCAAGGATATGCAACGCATTTTTTTGACCTATAAAGCTGTCCTCATTGCGATTAAGTGCAGTAAGAAAAAGATAATTGTAAACATACGCATAGTCTTCTGCAGTACCTTCGTTAAGTTCGTAAAGTTTTGTGTTTGTTGAAGGGGAAGCTACTGAGAATGACTGATTTATACTGGAACTTGATATAGAGCGAGTTAACATTAATTGAGCAGAGTTGTCTGAATCTTTAAGCAATTTACTGAGTAAATCTGAAACACTATATTCCACGTTATACTGATCTCTGGGAATCGTACCACTACCATCAGAAAAATCCTCGGGGAGATATTCAATCGTTTTATCAGCGTCAATGGCGCCAACATAAATTTCATGCAAAACAGCTAGAGCAATCGGCACTTTATATAAAGAAGCCCCATAGTAGATTTCATTGGGATTGTGCAGGAGGATCTCATTTGTTGAAAGATTTTTTATGTAAACTGAGTACGTTCCACTTTTTTGAGATATGCTATTAACCAAGGCACTAAAATCACTAGCGGCATTGCTTTCAGTGGGTTTGTCTAATTGACTAGCGTTACGAACTAAACCTACAGGTAGATCCTTTTCATGCAAATTAAAGGCTATACTGCGGTTTACGAAATTAACTTTCTTGATATGCCCTGCTAATACGAATAACAAAAGAGCAGAGATAATACCAAGCAATATGGGTTTTAAGTTATGATACATCTAGGTTATTCTACCAATAATATGATAAAATGTTTTCACTTGGGAGGTTAGCTCAGCTGGTCAGAGCATTCGGCTTACATCCGAAGGGTCAGGGGTTCAAATCCCTTACCTCCCACCATTAGTCTTCTAGCATGATAGTGAAAGTATCACTAAAGGCTGCATTTGATAAACTTTCTCCATCTACAGCCTCAATTTTAATTCTGTAAGCACCTTCTGAAAGATCGGAAGGCAAAAGCCATTTGTATGAACCGGAGTTGCTTAAATCTTGTGCGATGTTTAGAACTAGGGTTTTACCTGAGAAATCATACAAGTCAAGCTTTATTTTAATGCTTTCACTTTTGTCATGAGTATGACTCTTGACCTTCCATTTTATACTCATGACTGAACTCAACTCATACGACTTGTTGGCTTTGGGTTCTTTGATTTCTACAGAAGGTGGAATCCAATAACCCGCCCCCATCACATTTCTAGTTAAAACCTGTTCCTTATAAATCTCCTTAGGAAAACCTTGTAATCTAAAAACCTCATTCCATAAACATTGCTTACCTGCCTTATTTTTATTAGCAGACTCTTTGAATTGAACACGTTGTCGCACAAAGATACTTTCTGTGCCAGAATCTCCCATACGCAGCAGGATACTGTCATTGTTTCCTCTTATTTCCTCAAGATCACCTGTATACACTTCAACCCATTCAGACTGTTCGTCCTCAGCTACCTCAAGACTGATTATAAGATCAGGACAAATGTTACCGTCAGTGTGAGAAATGTACATGTAAAAATCCGAGCTAGGCACAATATCATTGGTAACTTTGAGTTTTCCGTACTCGGACCATTGTCCTGGAATCATATCTGAAGAGTCTATTGGTTTATTCTCAATAAGAAGCAAAAAGCCTTGAATTTCATAAATTGCAGTAGATAAGCCTAAAACTAACTTTGCGGAATCATTAAAGAGTGCTTGTGCGGACTTCACACCAAGCATACTGAAAATACCTATCAGAAATAAAACAAGTATTTTTTTTCTCATATCTATAGTATTGTCCTCACAAACTTATCAGGTGTTACAAGTTCTTTTTCTAAAGTCATTCGGGCACGTTTTTGAATTTCTTCTTCGATACCCTCAAATATTTTCTTGATCTGCAAAACCAGCAACAAAAGGGCTGGTAGACCTATTATCAAAGCAAAACCTCGAGGAGACTGGATGCTAGAGACAAGATGACCAAAGTGGGGAATAGTAAAACCAATTCGACCTATAACTTGTGAGTCAGTGACTGTCCAATTATCCGATACACTGTTGTTGTCACCTTTAGTTTTGTAACCATCCCTTTCTTTGGCAACTACTCTATGAACAATTACAGTTCCTGGGTCTGATGGCGATGAAAAAGCAATAATGTCACCAAGTTCGAGAAACGTCTTATCAATTGGAAATGAAAACACCATATCACCCCTGGAAACAGCAGGGTGCATTGAGTTGGAAACAATCACATAAGGTGACACAACATAGTCTGTGGGTAGTAAAGGGGACAAAAGCAAAGCTGTTAAAATCAGCATGAGCAAAAATACAGACCATTCGATTATTTTAATAAAGACTTTAGGCAAGTTCTGTGTCATTTATTTGGAAGCACAAGATTAGACAGTCTCTTATGCTCCCTCAAAAAGACAGAAAGGTCTTTACAATACAGTCTCCTGAGTTCCAGTAAACTCAAATTCTACGCCTGTAATGGCTTTACCAGAAGTAGAATTATCAGCGGATTCTGGTAGTCTGCATCTAAGTACCAATGTTTGTTCCTCGGCAGGAGATAAAGGGTCCCCTGGAAGGTCTCTTGGGGCTGAATTCCATTGCTCCAAAGTAAACCAACCTGAGCTTAATGCAAGGTCGGTACTTTCTGGATCATTGCCTGAAACATAAACCACACAGCTCAGTGCAGCTTTTAGTGCATCCCAGTCTCCAGACGCAGTTAATAACCTTCCTGTAAGTAAAAAGTTGACATCAGAACTTGTATCATTCTTTAGGTTAAATACTACCTCTTGAAAACTTCCTGGTATAAACGCTCCCGAAAATACGCCATCTACTGCAACATCTCTATCATTAACATAATTTTCGATCGGATCAGTACCTAGTTTGATCAGTAAATCAGCAGTTCCTGTGGACAGTGCCAGGTTTGTTAAACTAGCTGCATCTGTGAGCACAGCAAATGCGGCTCCACCAACTACACCAGCTAAAAGTAAAACACCAAGAATGCCTGATAATATTTTATTCATGAGTTTCACCTCCAATCGGTCAATATCAAATTTATCGACTCATAGTTAATAGATACAGAGTAATTTTAAGAAGGTAAAGTGTCAATCGTGCAAAAGTATGCCGATCGTACAAAAGCTTACAGACTCATGTCAAAACCTTTCTCCTATTTTCATAGACAAGATAGATAACAAAATATAACACACACGTAAGGACTTGAGTGAAAAACCACGCCTTTCCAAGTCCATTTAATCCCTGAGAAACAAAAAGTAAGCTAAGGGCTAATAGAGTTATTGCGTTGATAACATTCATTCCAATGTAAGCCTTCATCATGTGTTTTATGTTGAGCAATGCATCTCCCATAAAGTTAAAAGATGTGAAAATAGCTCCCAATGCTAGATAACTTAACAGCGTCGCCCCATCCCGAGCATAGGTGGTACCAAACGCCAGCAAAACATACTTACCAAACAAAATGGCAACTATAACTGTTGGTATGATCAAACACATAACAACTAAAACTGCACGATTGACAAGTTTTCTAAGACCATCTTCTGAATGTGACCCTTCGGCAAAAAGAGACTGAGAAACTGATTTTGGGATAATATGAATCAGTCCGACAACCATCAAACACATATAAAATATTGCGGAACTCTCAGCTCCTAAGTAACTCAGAACTATGAGGTTCAAGCCGTTTGACGGAAATATACCAAAAAAGCTTGCAACATAGTTAGCAAAAGAAAATCTGAAAACCTTACGTAGAAACTCAGTGCTAAACCCAGAACTAAAACTTAGTAGACCGCGCTTGGCCAGAACCAGTAAAGCTATAACTATACTAATCAAGGAACTGATAACTATTGAATAAAAAATCCCATGGCCATCAAGTCCTATAAGGGCAACAGGTAATGCCAATTTGATTACACTAAAGATTATGCTTTTAACCAGCACCATCGACGAAGTTTTTTCGGCGATAAATGTTGAGTCTATCAACGAACCAAGCCCATTTAGCACTACAAATATTGCAAATGAAATAACTATAATGGGGCTTTCACGTAAAAATATTAGCTCTGGTGAAAATTTCTTTATAAAAACTAAATAGACAAAAACACAAATTAACGAAACTACTGTTGTTGATAGATAAGCAGTATATAAATCTTGGCTTTTGTTTTCGGACTTGGGCAAAAACTTAATAATTGAGTTGTTAAACCCTAATATGCTAATACTGGATATTAGAGCAGTAGCTGAAAATATTGCGGTAGTGAGGCCTATTTCAGATTTGGAGTAAAAACGGGCAACTACTAACCAAAAGATAAACCCAAGTCCTGCCATTATTGCGGTACTTAGCATTAGATAGACAGAATTTCGATAGAGAGAGTCATTATAGAAATGTAATACAAATTTTTTTATTAAGCTCATTTTGTTTTAAGCCACTTCAGAGCAATTTTCCAAAATACTAAAAAATACACCATAAACAGTATGAGACCTGCATACGTATGAAACAACCCCAAAGCTAATTTTGGGGACCATAGGGCCCCTATTAAAATCAACAAATAAATACGTAAAATATTCATTGTGAACAAGCCTAGCGCCGCAGGGAAAAAAGCAAAGACAAGCCTATCTTTATTAAACTCATGCCAATCTACAATACCAAAAAACCAGTAAAGAGCAGTGAAAAGGAAAAGGGAATCTATGCCGGAACAAGCCTGCCCGATAAGTATCGAAAAGCTGTTTACTCGTAGTATTAAAGGCGCAAAAGTAGCTACGTTATCGAAAGAAAGCTTTAGAAGAAAATAAGTAGCATCCAAAACCACATTGCTAAGATATGGCCATAACTTCCAAACTTGAAAGATCATAAAATATAGTGCTACTGCCATTACAGAACAAACAATTAATTCATGTTTGAAGTTAACACAAAGCCACTTAACAAATGCTGCAGAAAAAACTCCAAGAAAAAGGAATGCAACACTTGCTACTAAAATAAAATGTAGTAGAAGTGAAAATAAAACATTCGCGTCAAAAGTTTGAAAAGTAAGTAATGTTCTTGAAAGTGGGTAAAAAGCCAACATCAAAAATACTGAATTAAATATTAAAATATAAGAGAGCTTAGTAGGAGCTCCAAAGTCAAATGTAAGCTTGCGCCCACGAAGTAAATACAAAAAAGCTAGCCCTGAAAGTAGAAGTACCTTTCCCATATTTCCATAAATGTAAAAATAAAACGGGTATAGTAGTCTTGTGCCAATAACCCAATACCCAATCAAACCAGACATGGCAATAAATTGTAATACAAAAATCAGCATTCTCTTGGTCATCCAACGCATACTACCAATTATATCGTTTTCTGACATAATAATAGTATGTCGGAACAGTCAGGACCCACACCTGAAGAAATGGGAATAAAGCATGATGTGCGAATGGTTGATCTTGAGAAGGCTACTCAGTATGCAGTAAAAGGCATTGCACCAGAGGAATATTACAGAAAAAGATGGGATGAAACTATTTTACTTTCGGACGAACTTACGGAAGCACAGAAAATTCAATGGGAGGTACCTCAAATAATTATGTTCGGTGGCATGTCAAGATCGGGCAAATCTACTGGGATTTTGGCATGTGAACGAATGTTCGCTACAGAAGGTATTCCAACCGCTTATTTTGGGTCAGACTCTGCTCGTAAACCAATAATTGCTGAGGTTGAGGAAAATTTGAAAAAATTAAACGAGATAGAGCCGATGACTCCAGAAGAATATGCAAAAGTACGTGAGGATATGATTTATTCTAAGCAAAACAAAGAGAGGGTTTATGATGCAGTGTATCGAGCAGCAGGAGAGGAGTTGCGAGAGAATGGTGGTGTTGTATTTGTAGATGCTACTCACCTAACCGATGAGAAAAGACAACAAGCATATGAGGCAATTGCACAGGCTTATGGTGTGGGCGAGTTACCAAAATTCACGTTTATAGAAATCTCTAATACTTTTGAACATGCTCAAGAATTGTTGAAAAAGGATGAGGATAGAAGAGAAAGATTACGTAAAGGTGAGGGAACTTCTGAAGCGGATCAATCGGCGGAGCATCCTAAAGGACCAAGTTACTATCCGATAGATTTAAGTGAAGCACATGAAGATATTCGAAAACGTGATGAAAACACATATGAACCAATGATGGAAAAACACATCAAAGTCATCAATAGATATGCAACAGCAGAGGAGCTTGCCAACCATGTCAAAACTATGTTTGCACGAAAACCAAAAAAATAGATACACTTTGGGATATAGAGGAGTAAAATTTAACTATGGAAAATCCTTATCATAAAATCTTAATAACTGGAGGGGCAGGTTATATCGGAAGTCATGCTCTAAAGCATTTTGTAGAAAAGGGACATGATGTTGTTGTTTTTGATAATTTAGTAAAAGGTTTCAAGGGAGCAGTGGATGAAGTGAGCAAACTTGGTAACGTTTGGTTTTACCGCGGCGATCTAACAAATATTTCGGCGATAGAGGATGTTTTTGAAAAAGAAGGGACTATTGACGCTGTAATCCATTTTGCAGCTTATTTATCAGTTAGTGAATCGGTAAGTAGTCCAGATCAATATTTTCGAAACAATGTTGTGGGCACTATGAATCTTCTGGATACGATGAAAAAGCATAACGTAAAGAAACTAGTTTTTTCTTCAACTTGCGCGGTATACGGCGAAAGTGATTATTTACCTTTGGACGAAAAGCATCCAACAAGGCCAACTAATCCATATGGCGAGACAAAACTTGCGGTTGAAAAAATGCTCAAGTGGTATGAACAAGCTTTTGGTATAAGACATATGATTCTGAGATATTTTAATGTTTGTGGCGCAAGTACCGATGGAATTATCGGAGATGCAAAAAAGCCTTCGGTGCATTTAATGCAAAATGTTGTAAAAGGAGCTTTAGGGCTTGATAAGTTTAACCTCACATATTCAAAGGTTGATACACCTGATGGTTCACCAATTAGAGATTATGTGGATGTAAATGATTTGATTGATGCACACTATCTTTCTTATCTACATTTAAATAAGGGAGGGGAATCTGCAACCCTAAACTTGGGAAGTGGTAAGGGCTACTCTGTAGAAGAAATCGTTAAAGAAGTAGAAGGTATTTTGGGAGTTACCTTGCCTAGAGAGTTTGGGAAACCACGTCAAGGTGAGTATGCAGCTGTTTATGCCAATTATGATTTGGCAAAGGAATTAATAGGTTGGGAACCAAAACGCAGTATGAAAGAAAGTGTAGAGAGTTTAGTAAAATGGTACAAGGCACACCCAAAGGGTTTTGAAAACTAAGCCAATAAGATGTACAAATAAAGTGCAAGACTAGCCCACCAGCCAACAACAGAAACAACAAAACTTAGCTTTATTTTCAGTTGAATATTATCAGGGAGAAGGTCCTCTGATTTACCCTGTTTTTCTTTCTCAAGCAAATACGGACTAATTACAAAAGACAAAAAAATCCCGTTCAAAACTAATGGAATGAAAATAATTGAATGAATTAAGGCTAACGTTGAGTAGTTAAGTGAGAGTGTATAAAGCGAGCCAATGAGTGCGAGAAATGTTCCCAACCAGATAAGAGGTTTTGTAACTTTATGGGCTGTAATTGTTGCACGCGTCCAATAAGGCGATTTTTGAGCCAGAAATCCATGAAAATCTATAACAGTTACAGCACCAAGACCAATAATGTAACCGGAGATTGTGATGAGGGCTGCAAGGTATTGGGGGAGATTTATCATTGATATGATTATACTACTTTATGTTCTCTGGTATAATCTTTTTGCTTTAGGAAGATTATTAGGTAATGGTGAGACGCGAGAGTACTTGCTTTCACCCTTTCCAAGTCGCTTCGCTCATTGGGGAATGGTGTGACGTGAGGAGTACTTCACTACCACCATCCTCCAACTCACTTCGTTCGTTGGGGAATGGTGTAAGGGTAGCACGTCGGGTTTTGGTCCCGAAAATTGGGGTTCGAATCCCTGTTCCCCAGCCA